>JADLBP010000059.1 GCA_020847695.1 Planctomycetota bacterium | reverse complement strand
CGCGCGTCCGCCGGCCCTTCGAGCGGCGTCCCGTCGACGCGTGCGCCCGCGCGCGCCGAGCCGAGGTGCGCGGCGAGCGTCACCAGACTCTTCACGTCGTCGTAGTTGTGCCGGAAGACCTCCTCGAGCAAGTGCGGTCGCCCCGCGAGGAAGTCGAACCACGCGGCGGGCGCGAACGAGCCCGGCAGGTCGCGCTCGCGCTCGACGCCGCAGAGCGCACGCTCGAGCGTCGCGAGCCGGCCGTCCGGGAACGCGCCCGCGTAGAGACGCTTCAGCGGATGGTAGAGATCGAGGTGCGCACGGCCCGCGAACGGAGGCTCGATCCCGTGCACGCGCATCTTGTCCTGCAAGCGGTGACGGTCGAACGACTTGCCGAAGAACGTCACCAGGCCGTCGCTCGCCCGGATGCGCGCGGCGGTGGTCGCGAGCAGACTCGCTTCTTCCTCCGGCCCTCGCGCGAAGCCTTGCCACACCTCGAGCGCGTCCCCGTCGAAACGCGCGAGCCCGACCAGGAACACGTGCGTGCCCGCACCGCCGGAGAGCCCGGTGGTCTCGATGTCGAGGAAGAGAGCGCGCGCGAGCTCGAGCGTCCGCAACGCATCGTCGTTCGCCAGCCACGCGAGCTCCTCGCCGCGCGCCGCGAGCGCCGCGTCGAGCGGCCACGAGCCGTGGCGCTCGTCGAAAGGGAGCCTCGCGATGCGCTCGGCGTGCGAGCCGAACGCATTGGTCACCGCGGCGAGAGCGCGCGGCGCAGCCAGCGACTTGACGCGCACGGACGCCTCGTTCGGAAGCTCCGCGCCGCGGGCCGGGTTCGTTCCGAGGCCGGCGACGAGCTCCGCGTCGAGTCCGGGCCGCGCGAGCCTGCGCTTGAACCAGTCCGGCAGCGCGTCGCGCGCAGGCTTCGGATCGAGCTTCGGCGGATCGAGGTCGCGCCGCAGACGCTTCAGGCGTGCGAAGAGCTCGTCGTGCATCGCCCGCGCTCCTTTCGCTCAGCCCATCTGCCGTTCGCGCGCGCCGCCGCCCGCGACCAGGTGCGCGAGGATCGTCCGCGCGCTCTGTTTGCCGAGCGGGCCGGCCTCCGCGATCGGCCCGACGCACGCAGGACACCCGCGTTCGCACTCGCAACGGCCGACGACGTCCAACGCGGCCTCGAACAGCTCGCGGTGGCTCTCGAAGAGCACGTCGGCGAGTCCGACGCCGCCTTGCACGCGGTCGTAGAGGAAGATCGCGGGCCGGCCGAAGTGCGGCGAGCGCACCTGCGTCGACAGCCCGAGATCCTGGGGCTGGCAGCGCAGGAAGAGCGGCGCGACGTGACGCAAGAGCTTGCCGACGCCGGCCCAGGCGCTGCCGCGATCGCCGCTCTCGAGCCCGAGCGAGTTCGCGGTCTCCAGCGAGAGCGCGAGCACGAACGCCTGCGTGTCGATCTCCTCCGCGGGCAGGTGGATCTTCTCGATGCCGACCGATTCGCGGGTGTAGTAGCGCACCTTCTTGTACGAGGTCGCGAGCGTCGTCACGTGCACTTCGCCCGACCACACCGAGTAGTCGTCGGTCTCGCCCGACGGCGCTGCAGTGGACGCGCTCGCGAGCTCCGGCGCCTCCGCCCGCGCGCGCTGCGCCTCGCGGTCGAGCCGCAGCACGCGCACGTCGGTGTCGACCTCCGCCTCGGTGAAGTAGTCGGTCTCGACGCGCTTGACGTAGGCGCGCCGGTTCTCGTAGTCGAAGCGCTCGACGATCCACGTCTCGCCCTCGACCTGGTAGATCGCGCCCTCGTGCACGGTCGTCAGCGAACCCTCGCGATCGATCTCGCCGACCGCCTTCTTGGTGTCGACGTCGAGGATCAGCACGTTGTCCGGTCCGCCGCCGGCGAGCGAGACGTCCTCCGCCGGATACGCGTCCGCCATCCAGTACCAACGATCGCCGCGACGGTGCAGCAGCTTCGACTCCTCGGTCAGGTAGTCGAGGATGCCGCCGAGGTGCGGCGCGCCGCCGAACGCGCCGTGCTCGAGCTCGCGCTCGCTGAACGGCAGCTCGAAGGCGGCGCACTTCACTTGCTCGGACAGGATCACCAGGTTGTTGGGATCGAGTCCCAGCCGCTCGCGCGGCGCCGAGAACAGCCAGTCGGGGTGCGTCGCCAGGTACTGGTCGATGGGATCCGAGCGCGCGATCTGGATCACGAAGCTCGAGCGCGCGCGACGGCCGACGCGCCCGGCGCGCTGCCAGAACGAGGCCTGCGAGCCCGGATACCCGACCAGCACCGCGACGTCGAGACTGCCGATGTCGATGCCGAGCTCGAGCGCGTTGGTGGTGACGACGACCTTGACCTTGCCCGCGCGCAGGTCGGCTTCGATCTCGCGCCGCAGGTTCGGCAGATAGCCGCCGCGGTAACCGCGGATCTCGTCGCGTTCGAGCCCGAGCTCGTGCGCGGACTCCTTCAGGTAGCGCGTCAGCACCTCGACCGACGTGCGTCGATTCGCGAAGAAGATCGTCTGGTGCTTCGGACCGACGACGCGCAGCGCGATCCGGCGCGCTTCTTCGAGCGCGTTCGCGCGCAAGCCCGCGACCGCGTCGAGCATCGGCGGGTTGTACACCGCGAACGTGCGCGCGCCGGAAGGCGAGCCGTCGCGCTCGACGAGCTCGACGTCGCGGCCGATCAACGAGCGCGCGTGCTCCTTCGCGTTCGGGATCGTCGCCGACGAGAGCAGGAAGCGCGGGCGCGCGCCGTAGTGCTCGGCGATGCGCTGCAACCGCCGCAGCACGTTCGCGACGCTCGAGCCGAACACGCCGGACAGCGTGTGCACCTCGTCGATCACGACCGTCTCGAGGTCGCGGAAGAGCTCTGCCCACTTCGCGTGGTTCGGCAGGATTCCCGCATGCAGCATCCACGGGTTGGTGAGCACGATGTGACCTTGATCGCGCAGCGTGCGCCGCACGCTCGGCGGCGTGTCGCCGTCGTACGTGTACGAATGCCACTCGCGCCCCGCCGCGCCGCTCGCGCCCGGTGCCGCCGCGGAGCCGAGCTCGGCGAGCAGCGCGTTGAGGTTGGTCGATTGGTCCTGCGACAGCGCCTTGGTCGGATAGAGGAACAGCGCGCGCGCCTTGCCGTCGGACTCGAGCAGGCGCTGCAGCACCGGCACGACGAAGCACAGCGTCTTGCCCGACGCGGTCGGCGTGGTCACCAGCACGTCGCGGCCCGCGAGCGCGTGCTCGATCGCCTCGCGCTGGTGCGACCACAGGCTGCTGACGCCGCGACGCGCGTAGAGCTCGGCGAGCTCCGGCCGCAGCGCCGGCGGGAAGCCTGCGACCTGCTCGTCTCGCGCCGGCAGGCTGCGCCAGTGCACGCAGCGCGGGCCGAACTCGGGGTCGACGCGCAGGCGCTCGGCGAGATCCTCGACCGTCAGGCGCGCGGCGGAACGGACGCTGGTCGGCGCGCGCTCTTTGCGGATCTCGGGCTCGCGTTCGGTCGCCATCGTCGCGTTCGGTATCCGTTAGGGTACCCGCGCGGCGGCGCGCGTCAAGGAGCGAGCAGCTTCGCGACCTCGGCGTGCAGGCCCGCATCGACTTCGGCGCGGCGGCCGGCGAACTCGGCAACCGAGCGCTCGCCGAGGCGACCGAGCGTGAACGGCGTGACGTTGCCGAACCCGTCGGTGAACGTCACCGCGATCGGCTCGACGAGCGCGCCGCCGTCCGACTCGCCGAGCCAGCGCTCCGCGCGCAAGCCGATCAAGCGATCGACGAGCAGCGCGAACTCCTTCGCCTCCTGATCGACTCCGTCGGGAGACCAGCGCCCTTTCGGGCTGCGCACGTACTTGCGGAGCTGACCTGCTCCCGCGACCGACGCGAGCACGAGGTCGAGCTCGCGCAAGCGCAACACTTGGCGGCTCTCGAGCTCCGCGCGCGTCGTGCGCGCGAGCGCCATCGCGCCAGGATCGAGCAGGAAGACCAACGACTCGCCGTCGCGACGGAAGAGGTGACCCTCTCCGCCTTCGGGCGTGCGCGTCTCGCGACCGATCCGACCACCGAACGGCGCGCCGCCGGCGCGCAGCCAGAGGCCCGAGCGCGCGTCGTCGGACTCGAACGGCAGGCTGGTGACGTGCTGCACGAAGTTCAGCGTCGCGAGCTTGCCGATCAGGAGCTCGGCGGCCGCGGGGTCGGCCGGCGACGAGCTCGCTCGCCCGCTCTCCGGCCCGTCCCAGACGATCCAACGCTGCTCGAAGCGTTCGAGCCAGAGCTCCGCGTCACCGACGACGAGGTGCACCTGATCGATGTCGCCCTTCGGCACGCGCACGAACTGTCGATCGACGAATGCCTCCGTCGGTAGAGAGAGCTCGTCGATCGCGATCGGATCGATCTTCCACACGTACGGCGTGTCCGAGCGCATCGCGTACCAGGCGGTCGACTTGCGATCGCGGTGGAACGAGAGCACCGTGCGCTTGCCCGAGAGCTCGGCGATCTCGAACGCGAGGTCGACTTGGTCGAGCCCGACGACGTCCGGCCTCCCGGACGCCTCGTCGACGAACGCCTTGACGCGCACGTCGCGCAAGAGCTGCAGCCAATCGAGCACGCGCGTCGGATCGAGCGTCCCCTCGAACGGTTTCACCGCGCTCCAGCCCGACGCGCCGAGCACCGCGTTGAGCTCCAAGTCGTGCGCCTCGGAGCCGTCGGGGTTGCCGAGCTTGCCGCGGCGACTGAACTCGACGACACCGCGAGGATCGAACGCGAGGATCTCCTTCGCGCGCCAAAGGTCGCGCGGTCGATCGAGCACGTTGTCGAGGTTGCCGAGCGTGCGCACGATCCGCCCGTCGACGCGGACGAACAGGTGCTGGCCGTCGAGGTCGGGCTGACCGAGCTCGATGCGGTGGACGCGCTCACGGCCGCCGACGTCCTCGCGGACCTCGACGACCGCGCGCGGCGGTTGGAAGCCCAGGCCTTTTGGATCCGGATCGACGACCGCGGTCGCCTTGTTCTGCGAGAGCGCGTCGAGCAACCACCCGACGACCGCGTCGTCGGCCGGGAAGTCGATCGGATCGACCATGCGCCACACGCCGTCGGCGTCGACGCGCAGCTCCATCTGCAGGCTGTACGTGAACTGGTCGACGCGCAGCGACTTCACGCGGCCGCGATCGAAGCCTTCGAGCAACGCGAACTCGCCGACCGGCGGCGCGACGGCCTCGCGACGACTCTGCCACCACGCGAGCCCGCCGAGCCCGGCGAGCAGCAACACGAGCAGGATCAACGTGCGGGGATTCATCAGCTCCGTCTACGCAAGAAGAGGACGACACCGAGCAACGCGCAGACCAGCGGCAGGCCCACGATCGCGAGACGATTGAACCACGGCAGCGCGGCGGATTGCGCGAGGTCGATCCGCGCGCGCTCGTTCGACCGCGGCGGGATCGAGAGCCGCCAGTCGCGCGCGGCGAGCCAATTGAACGCGTTGAGCGCGAAGTCGCCGTTCTGCGCGAAGAGCTTGTCGGTGATCGAGTCGGCCGAGCCGAGCGCGAGCACGCGCGTCACCGCGCGTTCGTCGGCGGTCGCGCGCACCGCGGGCGCGAGGTACGACACCGCGACGCACAGCGGCACGGGCCCGAGCTCCTCGGATTCGACGTCGGGGACCCACGCGTAGAGTCCGGCGGGCGTCGGACGATCGATCCACGCGTTGCGCGGCGCGCGCACGAGCTCGGCGAACGCGGCATCGGCGGGTCCGGTGCCCGACTTCGCGAACGCACGACTCGAAGGGACCACGAGGCGGCGCTTCGCGCGCCACAGCGACTCGGTCACCGGGTGGCGCGGCTCGAGACCCTCCGCCGGGACCGTCAGCGTCGCCACGCGGGCGTCGCCGACGCGCTCGGCTCCGCTCGGATCGCGGAACGGAGCCGCGACGCGTCCGGCGGAGACCTGGATGCCGGACTCCGCGAGCAGCGCATGCAGAGCGCCGCTCTGCGCGAACGACGCGTCGCTCGAGCTCGGCACGGCGAGCAGCCGCCCGCCGCGCGCGAGGAAGCGCCGAACCGCGTCGAGCTCCTCGACGCCGAACGCCTGGCGCGGATCCGCGATCGCGAGCACCGCGCAATCGGCGGGCAGGTCGGGCTCGCGCGACGAGTCCCACGCCCCCACCGTGAATCCGTCGACGGAGAGCGCGCGAGAGAGCTCGAACAGACTCCCTTCGCCGGGCGCCGCGAACTCACGCTCCCCGTGCCCGGAACTGAACAGGATCCGCACCGGGGCGCCGCTCGACACGCGCTTCAACGCCAACGCGAACGCTTCCTCCGGCCGGAAGCTCGCGATCCGCGCCGGCGCGAACTGACGCGGATCGGGATTGCCGACGTCGACTTCCGCGACGTCGCGATAGAGCCTCAGCAGCGTCTTCTCGGCGCCGCAGGAGATAACGATCACGTTGTCCTCGCGCAGGTCGAGCTCCGCGAGTCGAGTCTTCGCGGTCGCGATGTCGTCGAGGCTCCAGTGGACGACCTCGAGCTGGTCCTCGCGGCCCTTCGCCAACACGAAGAGGAAGTCGCGCACGCGCGCGATCGCGTCCTGCGACACCTCGGTGAAAGGCGCGTCCATCGGACGCAGGAAGGTCTCGATCTTCGCGCGCTGGGGCAGCGCGTCGACGATCTCGGCGAGCTCGACGGGCAGCGTATTGCGCCGCTCGGCGGTCCAATCGAACTGGCGCGCGAGCCCGGGGCGCGCCGCGAGCCACGTCGCGACGTACGCGCAACCGGCTGCGACCAGGATCACCAGCGCGACCTGCGCGCCGATGCGCATGCGCACCGCGGAGCTCGTGCCGCCGGACTTCAGCGCCATCGCCGGGCCTCCAGGAAGCGCGTCGCGAGGAACGCGAAGAACGCCGTCCACGCGAGGAAGAACACCGCGTGCGAAGTGTCGAGCACCCCGCGCAGGAACGAGCCTTGGTAGTGCAGGACGATGTCGAACTGCCGCAACGCGACGCGCAGCGCGCCGCCCGGCGGAGAACCGAAGAAGTCCGCGGCCAGCGGCAACGTCAACAGCGCGACGTTCGCGACGAACGCGAGGAACGCCGCGAGCAACGGCGTCTGAGTCGCGGCGCTGAACACCAGCCCGAGCGCGCAGAACAACGCGGACGCGAGGACCGCACCGAGATACCCGAGCAACAGCGCGCCCCAATCCGGCGTCACGCCGAACAATCCGAGCAGGAGCCCGTGGAAGAGCACGCCCGAGAGCAACAACGCCATGAAGAACACCGCGGCGAGCAACTTGCCGACGATCACCGCGAAGTCGCTCACCGGCGCGGTCAACAAGAACTCGAGCACGCCCGAGCGCGCCTCCTCGCTGATCATCCGCATCGTCAACAGCGGCGGCACGACGATCAAGAGCGCCCAGAACGGCCAGCCCCCGCCGAGCGAGAGGCTGAGCGCCTGCTGCACGTCACCGCCGGTGCCGGCGAGCCCGAGGACGAAGAAGTAGCCGCTCGAGAAGAGGCCGATGCAGAGGATGACCCACGCGAGCGGCCCGAGGAACAAGCCGGCGAGCTCGCGCCGGAAGATGGTTCCGATCCCGCTCACGGACGCTCGCAGCGCGACGCATCCGAATCGTCCGGCTTCGGCGCGGCCTCGCGGGACGGTGCGCCGTCGCGCGGACCCTCGGGCGCGTCGGTGATCGCTTTGGGCTTCGAGAGGTCGCGGCTCGCGCCCTTGTCGAACGGATTCAGGTTGTAGACGACCTTCGAGGGCGCGCCCGGCGCGGGCTTCTCGAACGGATTGAGCGGCTGGTAGCCGGCGGGCTTCGCCGCCGCCGTGCCCGTCGAACCGGGCGCGGCCGCCGCGCCGGCGAGCGGCAGCTCGAACTTCACCGGGGACGAAGCGTTCGGCGCAGAGCTCGCGGACGGCGACGACGGCACGGCGGACGCATCGGGAGCTCGCGCCGCACGCGGCTCGCCTTCGAGGTCGAGCGCGATCCGCGCGAACAGCTCTTCGAGCGTCGGGCGCGACCAGGAGAGCTCGCGCACCGCCCAGCTCTTCGCCGCCGCGAGCGCGCCGAGGTCTTCGCGCAAGTCCTCCTCGCTGTGGACCTCGAACACGTTGTGGATCCCGAGTCGGCCGCGATCGACGACGTCGCGCACGCCGCGCACGCTGCGGATCGCGCGCACCGCCGCGGCGACGTCCTGACCGACGAACGCTTCGAAACGCACGAACGCCGCGCCGCCGAGGCGCTTGACCAGGTCGTCCTTGCGGCCGTCCGCGGCGATCTTGCCGCGGCGCAGGATGATCACCCGCGGACAGACCGCTTCGACCTCGGAGAGGATGTGCGACGACAGCAGCACGGTGCGCTCGCTCGCGAGGTCGGCGAGCAGCTTGCGCACTTCGAGGCGCTGCAACGGATCGAGCCCACTGGTCGGCTCGTCGAGGATCAGCACTTTGGGATCCGGCAACAGCGCGACCGCGAGGCCGACGCGTTGACGCTGCCCGCGCGAGAGCGTGCCGACGATGCTCTCGGTGCGGTCGGCGATGCCGACCTGCTCGAGCACCGCCGGAATCCGCGCGCGGCGCTCGGCGCGCGACAGCCCGTGCAAGCGTCCTTGGAAGTCGAGCATCTCGCGGACGCGGTGCTCGCGATAGAGCGGCACCGACTCCGGCAGGTAACCGATCGTCTTGCGCACCGCGAGCGACTGACGCAACACGTCGAGCCCGCCGACCTCGGCGACGCCGCTCGACGCCGGCAAGTAGCCCGCGAGGATGCGCATCGTCGTCGTCTTGCCCGCGCCGTTCGGTCCGAGGAATCCGACGACCTCGCCGCGCTCCAGGTGGAAGCTGAGGTCCTCGATGGCGTACTTCGCGCCGTACTTGCGCGAGAGGTTGCGAACCGTGATCACGTGGGGAGCCTATCGAGAGCGCGCGGCGCTCTCAATCTCCGTGCCGTCTCGAGACGCGCCCGCCGCGCGCCGCGGAGTTCGGCGAGCGAGCGAGGCCGCACACGCGAGCGTGCGGCTGGAACGCGACGGGCCCGCCGTTTCCGGCGAGCCCGTGCACTTCGGACCTGCGCGCGAGTCTACTTCTTGACTTCGTACTCGGCGTCGACCGGCTCGTCGCCTTCGGGCTTGCGAGCGCCGCCGCCCTGCGCGGAGCCGCCGTCGCCGCCGTGCGGCGCGCCGCCGTGCGGCGGCGCTCCGGCGGAGTCGCCCGCGGGCTGCGATTGGTAGATCGTCTCGCCGATCTTCGAAACGCGTTGGTTCAGCTCGTCGAGCGCGCGCTGGATCTTCGCGTGGTCCTCGCCCGAGAGCGCTTGGCGGAGTTCCTCCCGGGCGGTCTCGATCGACGCGACCGAGGCGGAGTCGAGCTTGTCCTTGTGCTCGCGCAACGCCTTCTCGGATTGGTGCAGCAGTTGGTCGCCGTGGTTCTTGAGCTCGACGAGCTCGCGCTTCGCCTTGTCCTCCGCGGCGTGGGCCTCGGCGTCTTGGCGCATGCGCTCGACGTCCTCCTTCGAGAGGCCGGACGACGACTCGATGCGGATCTTCTGCTCCTTGCCGGTGCCCTTGTCCTTCGCGCGGACGTTCAGGATGCCGTTCGCGTCGATGTCGAAGGTCACCTCGATCTGCGGCATGCCGCGCGGCGCCGGCGGGATGCCGTCGAGCACGAACTTGCCGAGCGTGCGGTTGTCGCGCGCGAAGTCGCGCTCGCCTTGCAGCACGTGGATCTCGACCTGCGGCTGATTGTCGCTCGCGGTCGAGAAGACTTGGCTCTTCGAAGTCGGGATCGTCGTGTTGCGCTCGATCATCTTCGTGCACACGCCGCCCTGGGTCTCGATGCCCAGCGACAACGGCGTCACGTCGAGCAGCACGACGTCGGAGACTTCACCGGCGAGGATGCCGCCTTGGATCGCCGCGCCGATGCCGACCGCTTCGTCGGGGTTGACGCTCTTGTTGGGCTCGCGGCCGAAGATCTTCTTCGCCATCGCTTGCACGGCGGGCGAGCGGGTCGAGCCGCCGACCAGGATCACTTCCTCGATCTTGCTCGGGTCGAGGTTGGCGTCCTTGAGCGCCTGGAGGCACGGGCCCTTGGTGCGTTCGACCAGGTGCTCGGTCAGTTGATCGAACTTGGAGCGCGAGAGCGTCGTCTGCAGGTGCTTCGGCCCCGAGGCGTCCGCGGTGATGTACGGCAGGTTGATCTCGGTCTGCGCGGTGCTCGACAGCTCGCACTTCGCCTTCTCGCAGGCTTCCTTGAGGCGCTGCAGCGACATCGGATCCTTGCGGACGTCGATGCCCGAGGTCTTCTTGAACTCGTCCGCGACCCAATCGATCAGGACCTTGTCGAAGTCGTCGCCGCCGAGGTGCGTGTCGCCGTTGGTCGCGAGCACCTCGAACACGCCGTCGCCGATCTCGAGGATCGAGATGTCGAACGTGCCGCCGCCGAGGTCGAACACGGCGACGCGACCGCTCTTCTTCTTGTCGAGACCGTACGCGAACGCCGCGGCGGTCGGTTCGTTGAGGATGCGCTCGACCTGGAGGCCGGCGATCGTGCCCGCGTCCTTGGTCGCTTGGCGCTGCGCGTCGTTGAAGTACGCGGGCACGGTGACGACCGCGCGGGTGACCTTCTCGCCGAGATACGCCTCGGCGGCTTCCTTGAGGTGCGCGAGCACCATCGCGCTGATCTCCGGCGGCGTGAAGCGCTTCGCGTCGATCTCCACCTTCACCGGCTCCTCGGAGCCGCCGACGATCTTGAACGCGACCAGCTTCTCTTCGTCCGCGACCTCGCGGTGGCGTCGGCCCATGAAGCGCTTGATCGACGCGATCGTGCGCGTCGGGTTGGTCACCGCCTGGCGCTTCGCCGGCGCACCGACCAAGCGATTGCCGTCGGCGGCGAACGCGACCACCGAGGGGGTCGTGCGCGCGCCCTCGAGGTTCGTGATCACCACCGCCTCGCCACCTTCCATCACGGCGACGACCGAGTTGGTGGTGCCGAGGTCGATGCCGATGATCTTGCCTTGTTGAGCCATGGGGTCGTGCCTTCCTGGGTCGGAGTCGCCGCCGGCAGAACAAACTCCGTGCCAGTTCCGGTTCGCGCGTAACCCGCTTTGCCACAGTGATTTCGACACGAATCGACGCGCCGACTTACTGCCAGTACGGCAGACGCGTTCGGATCCGCCAAGCGCGCCTGCCCGGTTGGCAGCGCGCGCTCGGGCCGCCTAGACGCCCGAGCTCGGCCCGCAGTCGGCGCCGCCGACGAGGCGGAACGACGGGACGTCGCGGGGGTCGACGCACGGGAGGAACTCGAGCTCGCGCGGATTCGCGCCGTCGAGCACGGTGAGCTTCACCGGCCGACTCGCGTCGCCGAACGACACGGTCCAACCACCGAGTCGATCGCCTTCGCGCAGGCCCGCCCGCTCCGCGGCGGAACCGGCGCGCAGGCCGGAGACGACGTTCGCCACGCGCGTCGCATCGAAATCGAAGCCGAGGTCGAACACGCCGCTCTGCGCGGTCACGTGGGTCATGCAGGGCGCGAACCAGTCGGTGCGCGGCGGAAGGAGCTTGCCGCCCTCCGCAACCTCTCGGACGAGCTCGGCGGTCTCCGAGCCGGCGGCCGCCGCGATCGACGCGAAGAGTTCATCGCGCGTGAACGGCCGTGCGCGCTCGCGGGCGACGCGGAACTCGCCGCGGATCCAGTCGTCGATCGTGCGCTCGCCGCCGCTCGCGCGACGGATCGCCCAGTCGAGCTCGATCGCGAGCGCGTCGCCGCGTTGGTACGGAAGCGAGGAGACCGCGGGGGCGTTCCAGAAGTCCTGTCGGATCCGCTCGGCGGGCGCTTCGCGCACCGTGGAGCCGTAGTAGCCCGCGAGCTTCTCGTTGACATGCTCCGCGAAGTCCTCCGGCCGATAGAGACCGGCGCGATGGAGCAGTCGGCGCGTGAAGTAGTCGGTGAAGCCCTCGGTGAACCAGTACGCGAGCTCCTCCGGCGCCTCCGGCGTGATCACGCCGCCGCACCAGTGGTGGAACATCTCGTGCGCGAGCACGTGGAGCACCCGCTTCGCGCCTGCATCGTCCGGTCCTGTCGGCGCGAGCTGCGTGCCCGGAGACACGAACATCGCGAACGAGTCGTGCAACCCGGTGCCGCCGATCGACTGGGAACCGCGCGCGTCGGGGCCCGCCTCGACCAGGCTGATCAGGTAGTGCGGATACTCCCAGTCGTCGAAGAACGCTCGCTCGCTCTCGACGATCCGCGCGGCGACATCGGCGAAGGCAGCGGCGGAGGTCGGCCAGCGCTTGCCGTGCACGGCGACGTAGACCGGCTCGCCATGGACCTCGCGGCGTTCGAGCACGAGCTCGCCGGCGACGTACACCGCGTGCTGCAAGTCGTCGACGCGCGCGAAGAAGTCGAGTTCGCTCTTCCCGCACCCGAACGACGTCGCGACGGCCTCTCCCGGCCGGTCGAAGCCGCGCCAATGGAGCCGGACGCGCACGTCGCGGTCGCGCGGCAGCGAACTCGGCACCAGCAGCGTGCGGCCGCCGAGCACGTGGAAGAGTCCCGGCGTGACGATCGGACGGTAGTGGTCGGTGTGGACCGTGCTCGAGAGGTGCTCGTTCCGCGCGAGCGTGTAACGCACGCTTTGCAGGCCGTCGCGCTCGGAGTGGACCACCCAGACGTTCGGCGCCGGGTGTCCGTGCGAGAGCGGACGCCCGCGCTCGTCCTCGGCGGAAACCGTCCCGAGGTCCTGATCGGGAGTGTCGTTGCCGGCCCAGTCCGCGGGCAACGTCCACTCGGTGTCGCCGGCGGCGCCGCGCGCGCTCGCGCTGACTCGCACCCCGGCCGGCACGCGTTCGAACTCGTACACGAGCTCCGCGGGCTCTCGGGCGGCGTCCGATCGCGGAGCGTGGCACGCGAACAGCCCGAACAGAGCGGCGACGAACAGCGGCGAGACCAACAGCCAGGGCAAGAGCGCGGCGATGCGTTTCGACATGGGACGCGACTACGGCCGTGCTCGCGCCGCCGTTGGCGCGATCAGTGCAACCCGTACTGTTTGATCTTTCGATACAGGGTGCGCTCCCCCATGCCGAGGATCTTCGCGGTCTTCTCGCGGTTGCCGCCGGTCAGATGCAGGTTCGCCTCGATCAACGCACGCTCGACCTCCTCGAGCGAACGCCCCGCGAGCTCGAGCCCGACGCCGCGCGCCGCGGGCTTCGTGTCGATCCGCAGGTGATCGGGGATGTCCTCGACGGTCAGCATCTCGCCGTGGGCGAGCAACACCATGTTCTCGATCGCGTTGCGGAGCTCTCGGACGTTGCCGGGCCACGGATGGCGCGACAACGCGGTGCGCGCCTCGGGCGTGATGCCGCGAACGGCGCGGCCGTGCTGTTCGGCGAGCTCCGCGACGAAGTGGTCGACGAGCAGCGGGATGTCGCCGCTGCGTTCGCGCAGCGGCGGGAGCTCGATCGTCACCACCTGGAGGCGGAAGAGCAGGTCCTCGCGGAACTTGCTCTCCTTGGCCATCCCGCGCAAATCTCGGTTCGTCGCCGCGATCAAGCGGATGTCGACCTTGCGCGGCGTGTTGCCGCCGACCGGGACGACCTCGCGGCTCTCGAGCACCCGCAGCAACTTCGCCTGCGTCAACAGCGGCATGTCGCCGACCTCGTCGAGGAACAGCGTCCCGCCGTCCGCATAGACGATCTGACCTTCCTTGTGCCCGATCGCGCCGGTGAAGGCGCCTTTGACGTGTCCGAAGAGCTCCGACTCGATCAGCCCCTCCGAGAGCGCCGCGCAGTTGACCGCGACGAACCGTGCGTCCTTGCGCGGCGAGTTCTCGTGCAGCGCGCGAGCGACCAGCTCCTTGCCGGTGCCGCTCTCGCCGAGGATCAGCACGGTCGCGTTGGTCGGACTGACCTGACGCAGCATGTCGAAGACGCGCTGCATCTCCCGCGACGATCCGAGGATGCCCTCGAAGCCGAAGCGCTTGTCGAGCTGGCGACGCAGCTCCAGGTTGGCTCGACGCAAGCGCGTCGTCTCGATCGCGCGCTCGAGCCGGGTGCGCAGCTCCGCGATGTTGACCGGCTTCAGCAGGTAGTCGGAAGCGCCGAGCCGCATCGCATCGACCGCGTTCTCGACCGAGCCGTGGCCGGTGATCATGATCACGGCGCTGTCCGGCTGGAGTCGGCGCGCTTCCTTGAGCACGTCGAGGCCGGACCGGTCGCGCATCACGAGGTCGGTCAAGATCGCTTCGAAGCTCTGTTCGCTCGCGCGTTCGATGCCGCGCTCGCCGGAGTGTTCGACCGTGCAAGCGTAGCCGTCGATCTCCAGTCCGTCGGACACCGCTTCGGCGTGCGCTTCGTCGTCGTCGATGATCAGCACGCGCGCCTTCGGTTGGGTCACGGCGCTCATGCGTCGTCCTCCATCCGCCCGTCGCGCGGCGTGCTGGTCAGCTCGACGATCAGCGGCAGGAAGAGGCTGAAGCTCGTGCCCCGGCCCTGCTCGGAGATCACCGAGATCGTCCCGCCGTGCAGCTCGACGATCCGGCGCGACATCGAGAGCCCGAGCCCCATCCCGCCCTTCTTCGAGGAGTAGTACTCGTCGAAGCAGTGCTCGAGCTGCTCCTGCGTCATCCCTATGCCGGTGTCGGTGACCGAGAGCTCGGCCCAATTGCCCTCGCGCCGCAGCCGGACCAAGAGCTCGCCGCCGCCGGGCATCGCCTGGCGCGCATTGACGAACAAGTTGATCACCGCCTGCTTGATCGCGGTTTCGTCGAGCATCACCAACGGCAGGCCCGCCGAGATGTCGACGTGGTGACGGATGCCCTGGGCGGTGTCCTCGGGCTCGACGAATTCCAGCAGGTCGCGCACCACCGCCGCGAGGTCGGTCGGCCGCCGGTTGATCTCACCGCCGCGGGCGTAGTGGAGGAACTGGTTGACGATGTTCTCGAGGCGCTGGACCTCGCGCTGCAGGGTCTTCACCCGGCGCAACGAGCGCTGTTCGCGCGGGGTGGGCTCGCCCGCGCTGCGCGCCCACTCTTCCTCCAGCAACGCCAGGTTGATCGCCATCGTCGAGAGCGGGTTCTTGATCTCGTGCGCCAGTCCGCCGGCGAGGCGCGAGAGGAACAGCACCTGTTCCTCCTGCGACCGCGGTCGTGGACCGCGCGGCGGTTCCGCCGCCCGAGGCTGAAGCTCTTCCTGCGCCATGCTGAACGGGGTGTAGCGCCCTTTAGGTTGGATGTCGAGCCGGATACGCTACCAGCGTGCAACGGCTCAACGGAAGGCGCACTTGAGCGCAGCAGTCGAGGTCGCCGCATTCGGCTCCGGTTCTCCGCCCGCTCGCGCGCTGCGCAAGCGCGTCGCGTCGTTGCTCGCCGCCGGCGAGCTCGTCGCGCTGCCGACCGAGACCGTGTACGGCATCTTCGCGCGCGCGGATCGACCGGAAGCGTTGGAGCGGCTGCGCAACGTCAAGCGCCGTCCCGAGGAGAAGGTCTTCACGTGGCACGTCGGCGACGTGCGGTCGCTCGGGGCATTCCCGCAGCTCTGGCACAGCGCGCGTCGACTCGCCGAGAAGTACTGGCCCGGGCCTTTGACGCTCGTGCTGCACGGAGTGCCGCGTGGGCTCGAGCTCGCGTCGTCGGGCGGCTGGACCGGCGTGCGCTTGCCGGCATTCGCGCCGACGGCGAAGTTGCTCGCCGACCTCGACTTCCCGGTCGTCGGCTCGAGCGCGAATCGCCACGGCGGCGCGGCGCTCGTCGACGCCGCGTCGATCGCGAGCGAGTTCGCCGGCGAGCTCGCGTTGGTGCTCGACGGCGGCGAACCGGCGCTGAAGGAGGGCTCGGTGGTCCTCAAAGTCGGTCCCGGCGCGTTCGAGCTCCTGCGGCCTGGCATCATCGACCTCGCCGCGCTGCGCCGCACAGCGGGTTTGCGCGTCGGCTTCGTCTGCACCGGCAACACGTGCCGCAGCCCGATGGCGGAGGTGCTCGCGGGCGCCGCGCTCGCGAGCAAGCTCTCGGTTCCGCTCACGCGCATCGGCGAGTTCGGCTTCGAGCTGCGCTCGATGGGCGTGTTCGCGCATCCCGGCGCGCCTGCGTCGCGAGAAGCGGTCGAGGTGATGGCCGACGCGGGGCTCGATCTCTCGATGCACCGCTCGACGGCGCTCGACACCGACGTCGTCGGCGAGCTCGAGCGCGTGTACGCGCTGACGCAAGGCCACCTCGAGGCCTTGCGCGCCGCCGTCGCGCCGTCGATCGCCAAACGCTGCACGCTGCTCGATCCGGAGGGTCGGGACATCCCCGACCCGATCGGCGGCACGCGCGAGGACTACGAGCGCTGCGCGGCGGCGATCCGCAGCGCGCTCGAGGTGCGCGTCGACGAGTGGGTCTGAGCCGCCGCGCGCCGGCTCAACGCCAGCGTTCGCGCAGCTCGTCTTCCCAGTAGATGCCGGACGTCGCGGCGTCCAGCGAGCCGTCGATGTGCCAGCACTTCCACGGCCCGGACTGCTTGCCCTCGCGCAACTCTCCGGCGGCGCGGCGCGCGCCGTGCTCGTACCAGAACTCCCACCAACCGAAGGGCTCGCCGTCGACGAACGAGCCCTCCGCGCGCTTCGAGCCGTTGTCGTGCCAAACGGTCCAGAGTCCGGTGCGCTCGCCGCCGAGGTAGAGCCCGCGGGTCTCCAGCGCACCGTTCTTGTGGAAGGTCTCCCACGGGCCCTCGCGCAGCTCGCGTCGGAAAGCGCCGCGCGCGGCGAGCACGCCATTCGCATGCGCGAACGTCCACTCGCCGTCGCGCAGTCCGTCGAGCCACACGCCGCGCGCCGCCTCGCGGCCATTGCGATGGAGCTCGACCCAAGGCCCCTGCTTCGCGCCGTGCTCGTACTCGCCGCGCGCGGCGAGCGCGCCGTTGTCGTGCCAGCTCTCCCACGTCCCGACGCGCCGGCCGCCGACGTAGCGGCCGCGTTCCGCGAGCTCGCCGCTCTCGTGGCGCAGGACCCACTCGCCGTGCTCGCGATCGTGCTGGAACTCGCCTTCCGCGAGCTTGACGCGCCCATCGGCGCTCCAGCGCGTGTGCCAGCCATGCCGCGCGCCGCGCACGAACTCCTGCTCGAGCGTCTTGCGTCCGTGGTCGTTCCAGAACACCCACGCGCCGTCGCGGAGGCCCTGGTCGAGCGAACCCTCGGCGGACTTCTTGCCGTTCGCGTGGCGATCGGTGTGGCGCATGCTGATCGTTCGCGGCGTCCTGGACCTCGACGCGCTGCGGCTCGCGCGCGCGACGCCGTTCAGTCGCCGATACGCTTGTCGTTCTCGTAGACGCCCGACCACGCCGCGTTGATCGAGCCATCGGCGTTCCAGAAGGTCCAGCGGCCGTTGCGCTTGCCTGCCTTCAGCTCGCCTTCGACCTGCTGCTTGCCGTCCTCGTACCAGGCCGCCGAACGACCGTTCGGGACTCCGGCGACGTACTCGTTCTCGGACTTCTTCGCGCCGGACAGGTACCACTCGGTGCGCACGCCCTCGGACTTGCCCGCCTTGTAGTGCGCTTCGACGAGACGCTCGCCGGTCGGCGCGAACTCGCGGGAAACCCCGTCGAGCAACCCGTCGCGATAGGTCTCCTCCCTCGTCTTCTGGCCCGCCGGGTTGCGCGTGGTCCAGAGCCCCTGCTTCGCGCCGAGCGCGTACGCGCCTTCGGAGAGCACCGCGCCCTGCTTGTCGTACTCCTTCCAGACGCCGTCTTCCTTGCCGTCGACGTACTGGCCCTCGATCGACTTCAGTCCCGGCCCGAAGCGGTAGTCCTCGAAGCGCCCGTGCAGCGCGCCGTCCTTGTACGACTCGATGCGTTTCGCGTCGCCTTCGTACCAGTACGCGTTGTGCTTGCCGTGGCGCACGCCGCGCTTGTACTCGCTCTCGTCCTTCAGCTTGCCGTTGATGTAGTAGTCGAGCACCAGGCCCTCCCACCGGCCGTCGACCGCGCGTCCGGTGCGCGAGATCTGGCCGTTGGGGTGCCAGGTCTGGAAGAGCCCGTGGTTGACGAGGCCGTCCTTGTCGCGACGGACCTCCCGTCGCAGCTTCGGCGTCCCGTCGGCGTAGCGCTCCTCGATGACCTCGACCTTGGCGCCCCCGCCCTGGCCGGCGTCCTCCGCGATCGCGGCGGCCGCGCGGATCTCCTGCGGGTGGACGGGAGCGACGGCGAGCAGCAAGAGGACGTGGATCGACATGTCTGGAAGCATACTCCGTCGCAGCGAGCTGTCGCGCGGGTCGTACGGCCGCCGGGTCCGCGCGTTGGGGGGCGCTCGCGGCGCCGGACAAGCGCTCGAAAGGCGCGTCAGCTCGCCAGGTCGCGGTAGAGCGCGGCGCGGGTCGCAGGTTCGAGCCGGGTCTCTTGCACGAGGTCCGGCAGGTCGACTCCGACCGCGAGCGGCACAGCGCCGCGGACGTCGAACTTGAAGTACTGCACCGACGAGAGCCGGGTGTCGCCCACCTGACGCGGATCGAAGCGCGCGCGCACCTTGGTGCCGTCCTCGCTGAGGAGGTAGACGTGCGACGGCAGGTCCAACCAACGCGAGAGCTTGTCCTTGCGCTCGTCGGGATCGTCGATCTCGATCAGCAACGTGCAACCGAGCTCGCCATCGCCGCCGAGCAGCTCGTTGTACGTTTCGATCTCGTGGCGGATGTCCGCTTCCTTGACGATGCGCTCGACGCGGATCATCTCCTGCATCTGGTACCGCACGGTCTCCGGGTTCTCGAAGAGGAACGTCAGCACCCCGCCGACGTGCACGCGCCGGACGCGCTTCTCCTCGAGGATCCGCGCGCGGAACGCCTCGCGCTGCTCTTCGTACGTGACGTAATCGAGGATCTGATCGCGGGTGACGGGCTTCATGCGTGGGGCGCGCGCGGCGAGCGCGAAGCGCCGAATCTAGCCCCTGTCGAGCGTCGGTGGCAGTCCCGAACGGCTTCCTCTGGAACCCGCGCTCGCGTCCTCGCGCCGTCTCCCTCGGCAACGTCCGCACGAGGCGAGGAGAGAGAGGTAGCTTGACGGGCCCCAGAGCTTCGGAAGGTTCTCTCCAGCCTTTACCCAGAACGGGATGGGCCCGTCAAGCACCGCTGCGACGCACGCGGGGCGAGCCGGGTTCCATCGGATCGCGATCCCCGCGCTCAATCCTCGGATCCGTAGCCGGCGAGCGTCGTCAGCCTCGGATCGTCGACGCGCGCTCCGCAGGCGAACTGATAGAGACAAACCGGACCTCGAGCGCCGAGACCCACGCTGCCGCGCGTCGGCTGATCGAAGTAGCAACCGATGCCGGTGCCGGAGAGCCCGAGCGCTTCCGCTTCGAGGTAGAGCAGGTGGACGACGAAGCCCGCTTCCCAATGGAGCTCGCGGTAGACGCGCGGTCCGTGCGCGCCGAGCTCGCTCTCGAGATCGGCGAACGCCGCGACCGAGAAGCAACCGTCCGACGCGATCTCCTGGTGGCACGCGAGCGAGCGGGCGGTCGCCCGGACGTCGCCGGCGCGCAGGCGCACCAGCGCGAGGTCGAACGGCGCGGTGTCGACGGTCTCCAGCTCGCCTTCGACGCCGAGCGCATGCCGCCAGCTCTCCCGCCGTGCCGGATCGCGCAGCAAGAGATAGATCCCGCTGTCGAGCCCGGCGACCCGGTGCACGAAGCACACCAGGTCGATCCGCGGCGCGCCGGGCACGACCTCGGTCACCAGCCGGCCGCGGCCCGCCAGCGTGCGCGAAAGCGTCTGGAGGAACCCCTCGCGCGCGAGACCGCGCGTCGGATCGAACCCGGTCGCGCTGCGGCGCCGCCGCACGACTTGACGCAGACCGAGCGCATCGGGCTCGCGATCGCGCGCTTCGCGGAGCTCGAGCCGCGACGGAGTGGTCGACGCGAGCGTGCGCGGCTTGCGCGTCGCGATTGCGATCGCCTCGAGCGCGTCCCAGTCGACGTGTGCGCTCGACAGGTCGTTCGGACGTCCGCGCCACGCGAGGGCGCGCGCCCGGCGCACCCACTCGTTCGAGTCGGCGCCGAGAGCGAGCTCGGGCTCCGGTGCGTCCGCGGGCTGCAACGCGACCCAGGTCTCCGGCTCCTCGCGTTCGGGGCCGCGCTGCGCGTCGACGCCGCACAGCGCCGCGACCTCGTCGCTCGAGAGCGCGTCGATCCGTCGCGCGCGCCAACCGAGCCCCGCCGCGGCGACCGCGAGCGCGCCGAGCGCATGCCCTAGATCGAGCTGACAGTAGCGGAACGCGCGCTCGCCGTACTTCCACGCTTCCCGCCACGCGATCGACGTCAAGCCGACGAACGCGACCGGACCGGTGAAGCCGCGAGTGAGCTCGCGCACGAGCTCCTCCGGGAGCTCGGCGCGCACCTCGAGCGCGTGCACGTCGCTCGCGTAGTGCGCGACGAAGCCGGTCGAGCGCCAGCCGTCGAGCGGCGGCGCGATCAGGTACGCCTCGGTCGGATGCAGGTTGCCGCTCGACGGATTGCAGCGCAGCGCCCAGCGCGCTTCGCCGTACTGCTTCCACGCCGAGATCGCGAACGAGTCGTAGAAGAGCTGCGAGATCGACGAGCGATCGAACGCGCGCGCCGGCACGGCGCCGTGGTGGTACGCGGGTTCGAAGCGCGGCTCGGGGCCGGGCTCGACGCGCTCGAGCGGCACGAGCTCCGCGCCCGCGAAGCGCCGGAACGGATCGGGTTGCGTCTTCCAGTCGAGGTCGAGCGGTCCCGCTGCGTAGCGCTGGAAGTCGTGGTGCGTGCCGACGTGGTACGCGCGGACGACCGCGAGAGGGTCGGGGGCTTGCCGCGCGTGCTCCCCGTCCTTCGGGGGGGTCGGGCCGCTTCCCTCGGTCCCGCTGGAGCCAGCGGGCCGCCGACGCGAGAAGAAACCCACGCGCGCTCAGTGCGCGGCGCGGCGGATGCGCGAAAGCGCATCGGACGCCGCCAGGCAGACTTCGCCGTTCTCGTCGGCGATCGCTTCCTCGAGCGCCGGCATCGCCGGGGTCGCGCGGTCGCCCATCTCGCCGAGCTTCTTCGCCGCGGCGAAGCGCTTCTCCCAATCGGAGTCCTTGAGATCCTTGACGAGCTTCTGGACTTCGGCGTCACCGCCGCCGCCACCGCCGAAGAGCTTTCCGAAGAGTCCCATGTGCGTGCTTTTGCGTCGCGCCGGAGGGTTGGTCCGGACCGCGTCGGGCCCAAGACTACCACGTCGCGCGCGGCGGTCCAGTTTCCCTACGCCCCGTCGCCGACCAGGGCGGCGAGCTCGCGGATCGTCGTCGGCGCGTGGCCGGCGTAGTGGTTGTTCGCGTAGGTATAGACCTCGTGGCCGCGCTCCAGGGTCGCGCGCAGGAGCTCCGCCCACCGCGCGAGGCGCGCGCTCTGGTCGACGACGATCTTGTCGAACGAGTCGGTCAGCGCGTCGATCTGCTTGCGATCGCCGATCAGCCGGGCGTAGGCGAAATCGGCGGTGACGAGGTCGCGCTCCCGTGCGAGGTCGGCGGGATGCGGCATGTACGCGAGATCGACCCACACCAACGCGACGTTCCTCGCGCGCAGCAACGCGAGCAGCGGCTCGCCGATCCACGCCTTGTTGCGGACCTCCACGCCGTAGCGAAACGTCTTCGGCAGTCGCTCGAGGAACACCGCGAGCCGATCGAGGAATGGGCCGGCGCTCGCGAACACCTTCTGATTGAAGTACGGGAACTGCAGCACCAGCGGGCCGCACTTCTCGCCGAGCAGAGCCATGTTGCCGAGGAAGCGTTCGAGGTCCGCGGCGACCGCGTCGTGCACGAGCACCTTGCTCGGATCCGGCGTCGCCTCCGCGCCGCCGTGCACGATCGAGCGCGGGAACTTGGCGCAGAGCCGGAAGCCCGCGGGCACTTTGCGCTCCCAACCGCGCACCAGGCGCTCGTCGGGCACGCGGTAGTACGTCACGTCCGCTTCGACGGTGGCGAACTGCGTCGCGTAGTGCGTCAACTGCTCGCCCGCCGGGAGACCCGACGGGTAGAACACGCCGCTCCAGCTCGCCTCCGACCAGCTCGACGTCCCGTACCAGAAGCGACCGCGCGTCATCGTCTCACCCACGTCTCGAGGACCTTGCGCAACGCGACGAAGCCGAGGAACAGTCCTCCGACCGCGACGCGCGTCCAGCCGGCGCCCAAGGTGCCCTCGAAGAGGATCACCGTCTGGATGAACCCGAACAGCGCGACGCCAAGCGCCGTGCCGAGCGCGCTGCCGACGCCGCCCGCGAGCGACGTGCCGCCGACGACCGCGGCTGCGATCGCTTCGAGCTCGAGGCCGCTCGCCGCGATCGCGCTGCCCGAGCCGCCGTAGACGACGTGGGCGCAGCCGGCGAGCGCCGCGAAGCCGGCGGAGAGCGCGTACAGCTCGATCCGGACGCGCGCGGGCGCGAGGCCGAAGTGCAGCGCCGCGCGCGCATTGCCGCCGACCGCGCGCACGCGCCGACCGAAGCGCGACGACGCGAGGGCGAACGCGCAGAGGCACGTCGCGCCGAGCCACGCGAGTCCGAGCGGACCGATCGAGAGCTCGCCGACGCGCAAACGAGCGTCGCCGAGCGCGGCGAGCGTCGGGTGCGAGACCGCGAGCGACTCGAGCTCGATCGAAAGCGCCGCCGCGCGCGCGACGAAGAGACCGGCGAGCGTCACCAGGAACGGCGGCAACGAGAGTCGCTCGATCGCGAGCCCTTGCAGCGCGCCGAACGCGACGCCTCCGCCGACGACCAACGCGAACGCGGCGAACGGATCGAGGCCGCCCGCGACGATCAGCTTCGCCGCGCCGATGCCCGCGCACGCGCACACCGAGCCGATCGAGAGGTCGAGGCCGCCGCCGATCAACACCCAGGTCGCGCCGAGCGCCGCGAGCCCGAGCTCGGCGTTGTCCTCGATCAGGTTGGAGAGCACCGCGGCGGAAACCAGCCCGTCGTAGCGCGCGCCCGCGAGCACGACCAGCACCGCGAACACCGCGCACGACAGCGCGAGCGGCTTCCTCGCGAGCTCCCGCAACGCGCTCACGCGATCGCCCTCCCCCAGCTCGGTCGCGCGATCGCCGCCGCGACCAGCACGACGAGGCCCTTGACGAGCAGCGCGACGTGCGGCGCGAGCCCGTGCATCAGCATCGCCGTCGCGAGCGTCTGCAGCGCGAGCGCGCCGACCAAGGTCGCGAGCAGCCGCGCGCGTCCGCCGGAGAGCGGCGTGCCGCCGATCACCACCGCGAGGATCGCGTCGAGCTCGAGGTAGAGCCCGGCGCTCGCGCTGTCGGCCGCGCGGATCTCGCTCGCGACCACCAAGCCCGCGAGCGCCGAGGCGAGTCCGCAGAGCACGTAGGTCGCGAACAGCACCGCGCCGACCGGCAACCCCGCGAGCCGCGCGGCCCTCGGATTGTCGCCGCTCGCCTCGATGTAGAGGCCGAACGCGAACCCACGCTTCGCGACGACGAACGCGGCGAACAAGAGCCCGACCAGCAACACCGACGCGGGCAGCCCCGCGGGCCGCGCGCCGAGGAACTCGACCAGCCCCGAACGGTCGATCGGCACGACCACGCCGCCGGCGGCGAGCTGTGCCGCGCCGCGGACGACGATCATGCTCGCGAGCGTCGCGACGATCGGCGCGAGGCCGAGCGCGACCACCAACGCGCCGTTGAGCGCGCCGACCAGCAGCCCGAGGCCGACCGCGGCGCCGACCGCGACCGCCGCCGAACCTCCGGCTTCGCTCGCGCGCGCGGCGCCGACCGCGGCGAGCGCGAGCACCGAACCAACCGACAGATCGATGCCGCCGCCGGCGATCACCAGGGTCAACCCGAGCGCTGCGAGCATCACCGGCACCGCGCGCACGCACACGTCGACGCTCGCGCCGACGACGCGGCCGTCGCGCCACGCGAGCTCGGCGAAGTGCGGCGTCGTCAGCGCGGCGACCAGCCAAGTCGCGAGCAGCACGTAGAGCGGCGCGAAGCTCGCGAGCTTGGCGCGCACGCGCTCACTCGGCATCGCGGCCTCCCGGTGGAACCATCGTGTGCGGCGCCGTCCCCGCCGTCTCACCGCCCGCCATCGCCCGGCGCAGCGCCGCGACGTCCGCGTCGACGAGCAGGACCTCGGCGCGCCGATCTCGAAGCACCAGCACCCTCCGCGCGCGCCGCACGACCTCGTCGAGCTCGGAGGAGATGAAGAGCACCGAGAGCCCGCGCTCGGCGCACTCGGCGATCCGTGCCTCGAGCTGCGCCTTCGCGCCGACGTCGACGCCGCGCGTCGGCTCGTCGAGCACCACGAGACGCGGCTCCGCCGCGAGCAGGCGCGCGAGGATCACTTTCTGTTGATTGCCTCCCGACAGCGTGCCGACGCGCTGCTCCGGCGTCGCCGCGATCCCGAGCGCGCGGATCCAGCGCTCGGCCAGCTCGGTCTGCTCGGCCCGCGACACGCGAGCGAACCGCGCGCGCCGCTGGACGCCGAGCGCGAGGTTCTCGCGCACGGAGAGCCCGAGGCAGAGCCCGTCGACCTTGCGGTCCTCCGGCGAGAGCCAGAGCCCGACGCGCGCCGCCGCTCGCGGCGAAGTCACGCGCACCGGCGCGCCGTCGACGAGTCGCTCGCCGTGGACTCCGGGATCTGCCGCGACCAGCGCGCGAGCGAGCTCCGTGCGGCCCGAGCCGACCAATCCGACGACGCCGAGCACCTCGCCGGGCGCGAGCGCGAAGTCGATCGGCGCGAGCACGCCGGGCCGCGCGAGCCCGCGCGCTTCGAACCAGGCGTGTCCGGCGGTCGAGGCTCGCCGCTCCGGCGCCCCGCCAAGCGCCGCGCCCAGCATCGCCTCGACGATCGCATGCGGGCTCGACTCGCGCGCGACGAACGTGCCGACACGCTTGCCGTCGCGCAGGACGGTGATGCGGTCGGCGAGCGCGAAGACCTGCTCCAGCGAATGCGCGACGAAGACCTGCGCGAGCCCGCGCTCGCGCAGCGCTCGCATCTGCGCGAACAACCTCTCGACCTCGGCGCTCCCCAGGCTCGCGGTCGGCTCGTCGTAGATCAGGATGCGCGCGTCGCTCGACAGCGCGCGAGCGATGCAGACCTGCTGCTGCACGCCGAGCGGGACGTCCTTCGCCGCGCGGCGCACGTCGACCTCGACGCCGAGGTCGGCGAGCGCTCGTCGCGCGCGCGACGCGAGCTCGCGGCGATCGCTGCCCCACCAGCGCAGCGGCTCGCGTCCGAGCAGCAGGTTCTCGGCGAGCGAGAGCTCGGGAACGAGATCGACCTCCTGGTGGATCGCGCCGATGCCCAGCGCGAGCGCCTCGGCCGGACTGCGGGGACGCACGCGCCGGCCGTCGACCGAGAACGTCCCCGCGTCGGCGCGCTCCAGGCCGGTCAGGATCTTCGCGAGCGTGCTCTTGCCCGCTCCGTTCTGCCCGACCAACGCGTGGATCTCGCCCGCGCGTACGTCGAGATCGACGCCGTCGAGCGCGACGACGCCGGGGAAGCGCTTCTCGATGCCCGCGAGCTCGAGCGGATTCACTCCGCGCGCCACTCCAGGATGCCCGCCGAGACGTCGGAGCCGAGCGCGAGCTCGAGCCTCAGCCGGGTCGCCTCGATCGGCGCGAACGTGACGTGGTTGAAGACGTCCTTCTTCACGCCGAACTCGGTGCCGTGGGTCGGCTCGACCGGCGCCCACGCGTCGCCCGACCAATAGGTGACGCGCCAGGCCTTCGGCGTGCGACAGCTGCCCTTGCCGG
>JADLBP010000058.1 GCA_020847695.1 Planctomycetota bacterium | reverse complement strand
TCCTCCGCGCCGCCCCCCGAAGGTCCCTCCATGCTGCATCCTCGTGCTCGTGCGCGCGCCGGCGCTTCCCGCGCGCTGCTGGTCGTCGGTCTCGCGCTCGCTCTCTTCGCCGCCTTGGTCGCATGGTGGGCGTTCCGGGGCGACGGCGCGGCGACGCGCGTGCTCGGTCCGGGCAGCGAAGCTCGCAGCACCGCCGCGCCGACCAGCGAGCTCGCGGCCGCCGACTCCGCGGGCGAGCGCGCGGGCACGCAGGTCGAGCTCGCGCTTGCGACGCCGAGCGGCATGGTGATCCCGGTCGGCGTGCGTTTGCGCGGCAACGGCAGTCTGTCCGGACGGGTGCTCGATCGCGCGACCGGCGCGCCGGTCGCCGACGCGCGCGTCGATCTGCTGCCGCTGCCGCCGGGCGGTGTGCAGGTGTTCGGCCGGATGCTGAGGCTCGCGAACTTCGGCGAGGACTTCTCGAAGCGCATGCAGCCGATCGCGATCGCCGCGAGCGACGCGCTCGGTCAGTTCTCGTTCGTCGGCGTGCGGGCAGGGACCTACTACGTCGAGGCGCGCGGCGCGTATTCGGTGCCCGACCAACCGTTGGTCGCGAAGGTGCTCGCGAGCGGCGCGGGTGGGCCGCTCGACGTCTGGGTGCGCAGCGGCGGTCGCATCGTCGGCTCCGTGGTCGATGCGCGCGGCTCGGCGGTGTCCGGCGCGACCGTCGTCGTCACCGCGGGCGTCACGAACTTCGTCGAGGCCGCGCGCACCGCGGATCTCTGCTATCTCGAGACCGTCAGCGACGCGCGCGGAGCGTTCACGCTCTCCGGGGTGCCGCCGGGCACCGGCTGGGAGGTCTCGGCGACCGGCGCGACGATGACCGTGTCGCACGTCGGCGAGCTCTCCGTCCGCGTGGGCGAGGACACGGTCGTGCGGCTGGTCGCGCGCGCGGGCGCGACCGTGCGCGGCAGGCTGTTCTCGGTCGCCGCAGCCGACTCCGACGCGGCGCCGACCGAGCGCCACCCGCTCGCGGGCGCGCACGTCGGCGCCGTGCCGCGCGGGCTGCGCGAGATCATGTTCATCGAGGAAGTGCTCGCCGCGACGCACGCGGTCACCGACGCCGACGGGCGTTACGTGATGCAGAACGTGCCGCCGGGCGAGGTCGACGTGCTCGCGATCGCTCCGGGGCATCTGCCCGCGAAGGGGACGAGCCTCTGGGTCTCCGACGGCTCGACCTCCGACGCGACCGAGTTCGAGTTGCGCCGCGGACCGCTCGCGCGCGGTCGCGTCGTCGACTCCGCGGGGCTCCCGGTCGCCGACGTGCAGGTGCGCTGGGAGATGGTCGACATGCAGAACTTCCAGTTCGACTTCACGCTCGCGCCGTTGCTCGCGCAGGCGGTGAAGGGCTTCGACTTCCCGCGCACCGACGCCGCTGGGCTCTTCGAAGCCGGTCCGTTCGCGGGCAAGCCGCCGCACGAGATCGGCTTCTGGCGGCTCGGCTACGAGCGCGCGACCGTGCAGTGGGATCCGAAGGACACCGGCGAGGTGTTGGTGACATTGAAGCGCGGTGGCGCGGTCGAAGGCATCGTGATGGACGCGAAGAAGCACGAGCCCGTGACGCGCTTCACCGTCGCCGGCCAGGACCTCGTCGACGCGGAGCGCGACGCACCGGGCTCGATGAACCCGTACTCCGGAGGTCAGTTGGTCGAGGACGACGGCGGCCGCTTCCGCGTCGATCCGGTGAAGACCGGCAAGGCGTCGCTGACGTTCCGCGCGGCCGGCTATCTGCCCGAGACGATCGACGACCTCGAAATCGTCGAAGGCGACGTCACCCGCGGCGTGATCGTCGAGCTCGACCCCGGCGCGACGATCGAAGGCCGCGTCACCGACAAGGAAAACAACCCGATCGTCGGGGCGACGCTGTTCGCGGCCGCCAAGGGCGAGCGCACCGACGGCGAGCGCCGCCGCAATCGCCGCGGGCGGCGCGGAGACGGGCCGACGAACTTCGGGCGCGATGCGCCGGCCGGTTTCGCGGCGCAGGTGGCGTCGCTCGGGTTGCTCGGCGACGCGGTCGCGACGACCGACGCGGACGGGCGCTATCGCCTGATCGGCGTCGAGTCGGGCAAGGTCGTCGTCACCGCGACGCACCGCGAATACGTTCCGGTGCGCTCGGCGCCGCTCGACGTGGCGCTCGGAGGCAGCGCGAGCGTCGACCTCGTCCTCGGCAAGGGCGGTGGCATCGAAGGGCGCGTCACCGATCGCTGGGGCAAGCCGGTCGTCGGCTCGATCGTGATCGCGATGTCGCCCGGGAACATCGAGTCGAACGGCGGCGCGCTCTACCAGGGCCGCACCGATCCGGAAGGGCGCTATCGGATCGAGCGCATGGCCGGCGGCGGCTACTTCCTGGTGCTGACGCGCGGCGACGAGTCGCTGCATCCGATGAGCTTCTTCGGCACGCTGAAGTTCGACTTCGCGACGGTGCCGGCCGACGAGATGGTCGAGTACGACCTCGTCGACGATTCGTCGGGCGCCGCGCGCGTGTTCGGTCGCGTCACCGCCGATGGCGAGCCCGTCGAGCGCGGCAACATCGTCGCGGTGTCGTTCGAATCCGAGAGCATGCTCGGCGTCGACATGAAGATCGCGCCGATCAAGGAAGGCGGCGCGTTCGAGTTCCCCGGGCTCGCGCCCGGCGGGTACCAATTCAAGCTGAACGACGTCGGCGTCGGTCGACGCAACGTGACCGCGGAGATGCAGGTCGAGATCCCCGATCAACCGGAAGTGCGGCTCGACCTCGAGCTCCCGCACGGCGGCGTCGAAGGGCACGTGATCGACGCGGCGACCAAGCAGCCGATCGCGGGTGTCGAGGTGTCGCTGCGCAACACGATGAGGCAGACCCCCGACGGCGTGTTCGCGAAGATGATCGCGCAGGACGATTCGCTGCGCGAGCGCACCGACGACCAGGGCGCGTTCCGCTTCGAGCGCCTGCAAGCCTCGACCTACGAGCTGACCGTCCGTTCGAGCCGCTGGGGCGACGGCCCGCGCTACGCGCCGTCCGCGCCGCTCGCGATCCGACTTGGCGAGGGCGCGATCGAACGCGGGGTCGAGATCGCGCTCGAGCCCTCGCTCGCGATCGCCGGCCTCGTCAAGTCGACCGAAGGCGCGCCGATCGCCGGCGCGAGCGTGCTCGCGGTCGCCAAGGAACGCCCCGACGTGCGGCCCGAGCGGGCGACGACCGACGCCGAAGGGCGCTTCAAGATCGAATCGGTCGGCGCGGGCCGCTTCGACGTCAGCGCGACGCACGAACGCTTCGCCGCCGGCAAGGTCGCCGACTTCGAGCTCGTGAAGGGCGAGGAGAAGACGCTCGAGATCGTGCTCCAGGAAGGCGTGGCAGTGAAGGTGCACGTCAGCGCCGCCGACGGCTCGCCGCTCTCCGGCGCGACCGCGACGCTGACGGCGAAGGGTGGCGCCGCGACCGGCGACGTCACCGACTGGAATCGCACGTTCAACAACCTGTTCGAGGGCAAGGGTGTCACCGACACGCGCGGTGAGCTCGAGCTCGGCTACTTCGCGCCGGGCGCCTATGCGTTGAGCGTCCGCCGCGCGTTCCAGAAGGCCGACCAGGACGTCGAGATCGAAGCGGGCGGCGAGGTCGTCCTGCGGGTCACGCTGCGCTGACCGTGTCCGGCCCGGGCGGCGCCGGAGTTAGACTGCACGGATGCTGTCGTTGGTCCTGCTGCTCCAGTCGCTGATCCTGCCGCGTCTCTACCTCGACGAAGCGCTGCCCGAAACGCGCGCGGCGCGCGTGATCGTCGTCGCGACCGCGACCCGCGGCGCGCCGCCGGGCGAGGCCGAGCGCGCGAAAGCGGCTCGCGCGCTCGCCGAGGTGCGCGCGGGCGTGC
>JADLBP010000057.1 GCA_020847695.1 Planctomycetota bacterium | reverse complement strand
TTCTCAGGCTGGACGTTCGACTGGCACGGCGACCATCCGATCGAGCTCGAGCTTTCCGAGCGCCGTACGCAACGCCGTTGGTTCGCGAGCTGGGTCGACCCGCGCGATTGGAATGCGTGCGTTCATGCGGTGCTCGCGTTCCGACAGTCGAGCGATCGACATCCTTTCGGCGTCGCGAAGCTCCTGGGAGTCGATGCAAGCGGCTGCCGCGAACTCGCGAGCGTCGAGCTGCCTCGCTTCGCGCGAATGTCGGCTCACGGACGAGGCAGCGCCGGTTGGAGGCGCTGGAAGTCGATCAGCGGCGCGATGCATCCGCCCGAGAAGCTGCTGCTCGATGCCCGGTCGTTCGACCCGAAGCACTCGGACGACGATGCCGAGTTCCTCGACAAGGAGTTTTCTCAGCACCAGGTGCGGCGTGCTCCAACGGGCGGAACGTCGCCCGAGCTGCCGCCGCTCGCGGAGTGGGCCGAGCCCGTCTGGTTCGTGACCGCGACCGTCCACCCTCGGTGACGCAACTCCGTGGACGCGCGGCGTTCGCTTGGCTGAACCAAGCGCGCTCGCCGTTCGAGCCGACTCGGAGCGACCACGTGCGGGTTCTGCGAACCGCCCGCATCGCCAGGAAGTCAAAGGGTGCGGCGCTCCCTCGCGCTCTCGGCTACCCAGGTCTGTCGACTGCGCCGCGCGGGCGGGCGACCTAGCTTGGAGAGCCCGAGTCGGTGCTCCAGTCGCCGTGCAAGCGCGCGCGCCGGGCCCGGCGGCGCGGATTGCAGCGCGGCGCCGCGAGCGGCTCGCTCCGGGAAGAAGGAAGGTCTCCGTGGAAGCGAAGACGGCAGCGTTGCCGAGCGTCGAGGAGTGGGGCAGTCGCAGCCACGTCCAGACGATCGTGCTCACGAGCTTGACCGCGGTCGGGCTCTACCTCTGCTATCGACTCGCGATGCCCTTCCTGCCGGCGCTCGCTTGGGCGTTGGCGCTCGCCGTCGTGTTCAGTCCGCTGCAGCGCTGGCTCGAGACCAAACTCCGTCGCCCCAACCTCGCCGCCGGCGTCTGCGTCGTCGCGATCGGGCTGATCGTGGTCGTGCCGGTCGCGTTCGTCAGCCAGCACCTGGTGCAAGAAGCGTTGCGCGGCGCCGAGTTCGTCAAGGCGAAGGTCGAGTCCGGTGAGTGGCGGCAAGCGCTCGAAGCGCATCCGCGTCTCGCGCCGGTCGCCGATTGGCTCGATCGCCAGAACCTGCCCGGAACGGCGCTGACCGTCGCGACGTGGATGACGAGCTCCGGCGCTTCGATCGTCCATGGCTCGATCGTCGAAGTGCTCGGCATCGTGCTGACGTTCTACCTGCTGTTCTTCTTGCTGCGCGATCGACGGGTCGCGTTGCGCCTGTTGCGTTCGTTGTCGCCACTCTCGACCGCCGAGATGGACGAGCTCGGCGCGCGCGTCGGCGACACGATCCATGCGACCGTCTACGGAACGCTCGCGGTGGCCGCGGTCCAAGGACTGCTCGGCGGCTTGATGTTCTGGTGGCTCGGGCTGCCGAGTCCGCTCTTGTGGGGCACGATCATGGGCTTGCTCGCGGTCGTGCCGGTGCTCGGCGCGTTCGTCGTCTGGCTGCCCGCGGCGGTCTACCTCGGGCTCACCGGCAGCCTCGAGAAGGCGGCGGCCCTGTCGCTGTGGGGCATGTTCGTCGTCGGGACCGTCGACAACTTCTTGCGTCCGGTGCTCGTCGGCAAGCGCTTGCGGTTGCACACGGTGTTCGCCTTCATCTCGGTGGTCGGCGGGTTGATGCTCTTCGGCGCGGCGGGCGTGATCCTCGGACCCGTCGTGCTCACCCTGACCGCCGAGCTGCTCGCGATTTGGCGCGGGCGCAGCGTGCCGGCGCCGCGCGAGCTCCCGGAAGCGGATGCGCTCGAGCGCTTCGAGAACGAGGGCGGCCGGGTGGCGCCGGACGCGCGGCCGCGATCCGCGTAGCGGCCACCGGCGGCCGAGCTCGCGCTCACGCGCGTTCGAGGATCTTCTTGCAGTGCTTGTAGGCCCACCACAGGAACACGACGAACACCGCGACGCCCGCTGCGAGCAACCACGGGTTCTGCAGCATCGCCTTGCCTTCCTCGCCGAGCACGATCGCGAGCGTCGCGAAGAGATAGCAGACGCCCGCCGAGCCGAGGCCGATCGCCAAGATCCCTTGCATCCGCGGCAGGCCGAGCAACGCGGTCGCGAACGTGCCGCTGATCGCACCGGATGCCGGCAGCGGCAGGAACACGAACAGCGCGACGCCCCAGAACGCGGTCCGCTTCAATCCTGGGTAGCGGATCAGGATCTCGTGCGACTTCGCGCGCGCGTTCGCGAGCATCGGGCCGACCACCGGCAGCCGCGTCAGGCGCTCGATCCCGGTCGCGAGCACCACCGCGATCAACAGGTCGAACAGCAACGAGAACGTCGCGATCTCGAACGGTCGGAACGGCACGTCGGGGTGCAGCCCGGAGAAGATCAGGAACTTCCCCGCGACCTGGAACGAGACCGCCATCACTCCGAGCGTGCCGAGCCCGCCGCTGCCTTTCAGCGCGGTCTCGATCGCCATGAACGTCGCGAACGCGATCAGCACGGTGATCGCCGTCCACACGAAGGTGCGTTGCTCGCGTGCGTCGATCGGCATGGGGCGGAGCATTCTTCCCATCGCGCGGCCGATGCGAAAGACTGCTCTCACGCATGTTCAAGCCCCAAGACGGCATCGGTCCTCGCGGCGCCTGGGTTCCGGGGCCTCCGTGGATCCTCGGTCGGCGCGGCGCGCCGCGCAGCGCGCCCGAGAACACGCGTGCGAGCCTCGGCGCGGCGCTGAAGCTCGGCGTCGACGGCGTGCACTACGAGGTGCGCGCGACCGCGAGCGGCGAGCTCGTGTTGCTCGCCGATCCGACGCTCGAGCGCACGAGCGACGGGCACGGCCGAGTCGGCGCGAAGTCGTGGGTCGAGCTCGCCGACGTCGACTTCGGCGGGTGGTACGGCCGTGAGTTCCTCGGAGAGCGCTTGATGCTGGTCGCCGAGGCGCTCGCGCTCGCGGGCAACCACGCGGTCGATCGGCCGATGCACGTGCTCGAGCTCGCCGAGCCGGGCCTGGTCGAGGACGTCGCGCGGCTGGTCGAGAAGCACGCCGACCGGCTCTCGATCCGCGTCGCGTCGCCGAGCCGCGACGTCTGTCGCGAGGCGCAGTCGCTCGGGCTCTCTGCGTTGCTCCTGGTCGATCGGCCGGGCGACGCCGAGCGGCGGTTCGCCGCCGACCTGCGGCTCGCGGCGTGCGCGGCGGGCCCGCGCGGCTTCGCGCGCGAGGAGTTCGGTCGCGAATGGCCCTGCGAGCGTTGGGCGGTCGACGTCGAGCGGCCCGACGAGCTCTTCGCGGCGTGCAAGGCGCCGTTGTTCGGCTACTCGACGACCGAGCCCGAGCGCGCGCTCGCGATCCGCGCGCTGGTGCACCTCGCGCCGCACGCGGCTCGTCTTCCGCTCTCCGTCCAGCCGGTGGTCGTCGAGCCGTTGGCGCAGACCGGGCCCGACGCGGCGTGGCGCGGCGACTGGACGACCCGTGTGCGCGTCGAGAATCCCTTCGGGTTCCGCGTCGCCTTGCAGCTCGGGTTCGCGGTACGACGCGGCGCGTTCGAGAGCCGCGGTCTGCCGGAGCCGTTCGCGCTCGAGCCAGGCGAGTCGCGCGAGTTCGATTTCGCGCTCGCCGGCGGCGCGTACGGTCCGGGCGGCGATCCGCTGATCCTCGCGCGCTTCGATTGGTCGCGCGGACCGGGCCGGCCGGGCGAAGCGCTGTTGCTCGACGCGCCGATCGAGCGCTTGCGCCGGCTCTACCTCGGCGAGAGCGCCGAGCGGATCTTCCTCCTGCCCGAAGGTCCCGACGATCCGCCGGCGTCGCTCAACGTGCGGCGCAAGGGACCGTTCCTGTTGCTCGCGCTCGAGAATCCCGGCGGGCTCTCCGACGCGCAGCTCGTCGCGCATCTCGACGGCGCGCACTTCCGCGGCGGCAAGGGGCTGAAGCTCCGCTTGCCCGGCGATTTCGCGAGCCGCGCCGACGGCGTCGCGTTCAGCGCGGGCGTCGTCGGCCGGCGCGACGGGCGCGAGGTCCTGCGGCGCTGGGCGGGCGGGTTGCCGAGCGAGCTCGAGGGCGGCGTGCCGGGGCGGGTGCTCGCGCGGTGAAGGCTCGGACGCGCGCGTGCGCGCGACCTCGCGCGCGCGATTCCGCCGCCGTCGATCCTGGCACGCCGTGCGCGCCGCGGTTCTAATCGCGAGCCACGTGCGGGAGCGGATCGGTGCTGGTGTGCTGCCCGGCCTTCAAAGCCGGTTGGGCTCCGTGAACAGCGGGGCCGGTGGGTTCGATTCCCATGCGCTCCCGCCAATCGCACGAACGGGCGAGTGAGCGTTCGCGGATGAGCTCGGAGCGCACGCGATCGGCGTTCGAGGTGCGCGGCTATCGCGCCGGCGACGAGCACGCGATCCTCGCCGCGTACAACCGCATCTTCGCGCGCGTCGATCCGGGCTTCGTGCCGCGCGACGAGCGCGCATGGCGTTGGGCGTTCGTCGAGAACCCGTCCGGCTCGCGGATCTCGCTCGCGGTCGCCGCCGACGGTCGCGTCGTCGCGCAGTACGCCGGGCTCGGCCAGCGGGTGCTCGTCGACGGTCGACGCACGCACTTCAGTCAATCGGTCGACTCGTTCGTCGATCCGGACTTCGCGAGCGGGCTCGCGCGCGCGACCGCGTTCGTGCGCGCCGGCGAGCGCTACGCGGCGACGTTCGGCGCGCCCGCGGGGCCCGACGAGGTGATGTGGGGCCTGCCGGTGCCCGCGGCGTGGCGCATCGGCAAGGAGAAGCTCGGGTACGAGGTGCTGCGGACGCTGACGTTCCTCGCGGCGCCGAGCGAGCGGCTCGCGGGCGACGCGAGCGCCGTGCGCGAGCTCGCCGGCGTGCCCGACGACGTCGAACGGCTCGCGCAGCGCGTCGCGGCGCGCCGCGGGATGCTGGCGTTGCGCGACCGCGCGCACCTCGCGTGGCGCTACGAGCGGCATCCGCTCCATCGCTATCGCTTCGGCGCGGTCGTGCGCGGCGGGGAGCTCGTCGGGCTCGCGATCGCGCGGGCGGCCGAGCTCGCCGACGCGCGCGGCGAAGTCCTCGCCGATTGGTTGGTGCCCGACGACGAGCCGGACGCCGCGCGCGCGCTGCTCGCGTGGCTCGCACGCGGTTCGCCGACTGCGTCGAATACGGCCGGCGCGAGCCGCGCGGCTCGCGATGCGAGCGAGAGCCCCGAGCTCGTCGCCTTCTTCGCCGACACCGCGCCCGAGTGGCTCGCGTTCCAACGCCTCGGCTTCCGCGTGCGGCCGTCGCGCTACGTGCAGGTCGGGCGCAGCTACGTGCGTTCGCTCGCGCTCGCCGACGTGCGGCGGCGCTTCTGGTGGACCCTCGGCGATACGGACCTCGTCTGATGGGCGACTACACGATCCGCGAGCTCGAAGCCGGCGACGTCGATTCGCTGCTCGCCGCGTTCGCGCGCACGTTCGGGCCGCGCGCGGCGAGGACGCGCGAGCAATGGGAGTGGGCGTTCGCGCGAAACCCCGCCGGCCGGCGCAGCTTCGTCGCGCTGCACGGCGCGCAGGTGGTCGGGCAGTTCGCCGCGATCCCAGAGCGCGTGTGGCTCGACGGACGCGAGCGCGTCTTCGCGCAGGGCGTCGACTCGTTCGTGCTGCCCGAGCACCGAGCGGGCCTGAAGCGCCCCGGGCTCTTCGTCGCGATCGCGCGCGCGTGCTTCGACGCGCATGCGGCGCGCACCGGGCGCGACGGCGATCCGGTCTACTACGGCTTGCCGGTCGAGCAGGCGTGGCGCATCGGCAACCGATTCCTCGGCTACGAGGTCGTGCGGACCGAGCTCGCGCTCGCTCGCGAGCTCTCGCCCGGCAGGCCGGCCGTCCTGCCGAGCGGCGTCGCGCGCATCGAGCGCTTCGACGAGCAGGCGAAGTGGCTCTGGGATCGTTGCGCCGGCGAGTGGCCCGCGAGCGCGATCCGCGACGCCGCGCACCTCAACTGGCGGCTCTTCGATCCGCCGGCGTCGCTCGGCCGGCGCTGCGAGGTGCTCGGCGCGCGCGACGAGCACGGGATCCTGCGCGGCTTCGTCGCGTGGCGGCGCGCGCGCTTCGTGCTCGACGACCTCGCGGTGCTGGTCGACTGGTGCGTGCCCGGCGCGGAGCCCGAGGTCGGCGAAGCGTTGCTCGCCGCGGTGGTCGCGTCCGCGGCGGCGAGCGGCGCGCCCGCGCTCGCGGGAATCGTGCCGCCGTGGTCGCCTTGGTTCGCGTGGTTCCAGGACCGCGGGTTCCTCGTGCACCCGACCGACTACCGCATGGCCGCGGTCAGCTTCGAACGCCGTTTCGACGCCGCCTGGCTGGCTACGAACTGGTGGTACCAGCTCTCCGACACGGATTTGGTGTGAGGGATCGACCGCCGGTTGAATGCGGCGTCGCGAAACGTCTAAGGTGAGCGTCGTGACTCCCTGGCGCGCCCTCTTCCTGTTCGTCGGTTGGCTCGCGTGCGCGTTCGGCGCGCGCGCGGAGGCATCGGCGAGCGCGAGCGGCTCCGAGTACGTCCACGTGCGCGTCGAAGGCGCGCTCGACGTCGGAGCGCAGAGCCTGCTCGCGCGCGGCATCCGCGAGGCGCGCGAGCGCGGCGTGCCGCTGTTGATCGAGCTCGACACCCCGGGCGGTCCGATCGACCTGATGTGGGAGCTCGCGAACCAAATCGACGCCGCCGGCGAGCAAGGCGTGCAGACGACCGCGTGGGTCAACGACAAGGCCCTTTCGGCCGGCGCGTTGCTCGCGATCGCGTGCGAGCGCATCTACATGAACCCGCACGGCGTGATCGGCGCCGCGATGCCGGTCCAGCTCGGGCCCGAAGGCATCGGTTCGATCCAGGACGAAGGCGCGCGCGAGAAGATCACGTCCGCGACGCGCTCGTCGTTCCGCGCGTTCGCCGAGAAGAAGAAGCGGCCCGCGGCGCTCGCCGAAGCGATGGTCGATCGCGACGTCGAGGTGCGCGAGGTGATGATCGACGGCGAGCGCAAGCTGATCACCGGCGCCGAATGGGACGACGCGCGCGAGCGCGGCGAGGCGCCCGAGCTCCTCTCGACCGTCGTGCAGCGCGGCAAGCTGCTGTCGCTCTCCGCGGACCAGGCGAACCGCCTCGGGCTCGCCGACGGGCTCGCCGAGAACCTCGAGCAGGTCGTCCTGAAGCTCGGCCTCGTCGACGCGACGCCGGTGTCGCTCCTGCGCACGCGCTCCGAGGACCTCGCGGCGTTGCTCGACCAGTTCAAGTACCTGCTGCTGACGATCGCGGTGCTCGCGGCGTGGGCCGAGTTCAAGGCGCCCGGCTTCGGACTGCCGGGGATCGTCTCGATCATCTGTTTCGCGCTCTTCCTGTTCGGCCAGTACCTGGTCGGCATCGCCGACGTCTGGGAGATCGCGGCGGTGGTCGCCGGGCTCGTGTTGGTCGCCGTCGAGATCTTCCTGATGCCGGGGACGATCTGGTTCGGGCTCTCCGGCGCGCTGCTGATCGTCGGCGGTGTCGTCGCGATGGCCGTCGGGCCGAACTTCGACTGGTCCTACGCGATCAATCGGCAGCGACTGGTCTCCGAGGCGTTCACTTTGGCGCTCTGGCTCGTTGTCGCCTTCGTGGCAGGCATCTTCCTCTCGCGTTACATCGCCAAGACGCCGGTGGTCGGGCGCATGGTCCTCGCGCCCGCGGGCGGCGAGCACTCCGCCGGCTCGTTCGGCGTCGCCGCCGGAGCGGCGAAGGTCGGAGCGCTCGGGCGCGCGTTGACCGACCTGCGGCCGGTCGGCAAGGTCGAGCTCGACGCGGACGGTGGGCACGAGCACGAGGCGCGCTCCGTCGGCGAAGCGGTCGCGCGCGGCACCCGCGTGCGCGTCGTCGAGGTCAGCACCGGCCGCCTGGTGGTCGAACCGGTGACGGAGACGGAACGCGCATGATCTCGCTCGGCTTCGCGGTGGTGTTGCTCGGGCTCGGCCTCGGCTTCATCGTGGCGGAAATCCTGTTCCCGAGCTTCGGCGTGCTCGCGGTGCTCGCGACGGCGTCGATCCTGGGCTCGGTCGCGGTCGCGTTCGTGCTGTCGACGACCACCGGCATGTGGTTCCTCGCCGCGGTCGCCGTGCTCGTCCCCGGCACGATCATGGTCGGCTTCAAGGTCTTCCCGAAGACGCCGATGGGCAAGGCGCTGATCAACCCGGGCCTCTCGTTCGACTCGCCGAAGTCCTACGACTCGCGCGACGACGGCCTGATCGGCAAGGAAGGCGTCGCCGAGTCGATGCTGCGTCCCGCGGGCGTCGCCCGCCTCGAAAACCGCCGCGTCGACGTGGTCACGCGCGGCGAGATGATCCAACCCGGCGAGCGCGTGCGCGTGCTCGAAGTCGAAGGCAACCGCGTGGTGGTTGCTCGCGCCGCGGAAGTCCAAGCTCCGTCCTGATCCAGGAGAACCCGATGTCCCTTCTCGCTCTGACTCCCATCGCCCAAGGCGCTCGCACCGAAGCGTTCGGCGAAGACTTCACCATGCTGCAGATCATCGGCCTGGTGGTGCTCGGCATCATCCTGCTGATCTTCCTGACCGTGTTCCTGCGGTTCGCGAACCTGTACGTGCGGTCGCTGTTCACCGGCGCCGGCGTCGGGCTCTTCGACATGTTCGCGATGAGCCTGCGGCGCGTGAACCCGGCGACGATCGTCAACGCGCGGGTCAATCTGGTCCAAGCGCGGATCACCAGCGTCGACAAGCGCGATCTCGAGGCGCACGTGCTCGCCGGCGGCAACGTCGATCGCGTCGTGCGCGCGCTGATCGCCGCGGACCGCGCGGGCATCCCGCTCGACTTCCGCGTCGCGAGCTCGATCGACCTCGCCGGCCGCGACGTGCTCGAGGCGGTCAAGACCAGCGTCACGCCGAAGGTGATCGACTGCCCGAACCCGGCGAGCGGCAAGTCCGAGATCGCCGCGGTCGCGAAGGACGGCATCCAGGTGCTCGCCAAGGCACGCGTGACCGTGCGCACCAACATCGCGCGGCTGGTCGGCGGCGCCGGCGAGGAGACGATCATCGCGCGCGTCGGCGAGGGCATCGTGTCGACGATCGGTTCCAAGGCGAGCCACAAGGAAGTGCTCGAGAACCCCGACCACATCTCGAAGACCGTGCTCGCGCGCGGCCTCGACGCCGGCACCGCGTTCGAGATCGTCTCGATCGACATCGCCGACGTCGACATTGGCATCAACATCGGCGCGCGGCTGCAAGCCGACCAAGCCGAGGCCGACAAGCGCGTCGCGCAAGCGAACGCCGAGAAGCGCCGTGCGATGGCGGTTTCCGCCGAGCAGGAGTTCAAGGCGCACGTGATGGAGAACCGCGCGGCGGTCGTGCTCGCGGAAGCCGAAGTGCCGAAGGCGATGGCGGAAGCGCTGCGCTCCGGCAACCTCGGCGTGATGGACCTGTACCGCCTGCGCAACGTCGACGCCGACACCAAGATGCGCTCGGCGATCGGCGGCGAGGGCGAGAAGCCGCAACCGGGCGAAGGCGCCTGAGAGGGGCATCGCCGTGCTGGCCGACGTCGACGGGCTGATCAAGACCCTCGTCTTCGCGCTGTTCTTCCTCGCGCCGGTCGTCAAGTCGATCCTGGACGCGAAGAAGAAGCAGCGCGAGGCCGAAGCCCGTCGTCAGGAGACGCCGAGCACCGAGGTCCCCGAAGCGGACGCCGGGCGGGCCGCGTGGGAAGCGCTGCTGCGCGGCGAGCCGTTGGACACCGCGGCGCCCGCCGCGCCGGTGCAGCCCGCCGAGCCGTCGCGAGCCGAACCGCGGCCGAGGCGTGCGTTCGAGGAAGCGGCGCCCGAGCGTCCGTACGCGTCGACCGTCGGGTCGGACGCGACCGGCCTGCCGCGGGGCATGCTGACGTCGCAGGGCGTCGGCGGCGAGGGCCGCGAGGTGCTGACCGAATCCGAGCCGTTGACCGCCGGCCGCGCTTCGACCGAGACCGAGTCGCTGACCGACGCGCCCGCGCTCACCGATTCTCCCGCGCTGACCGACACTCCGTCCTCCGAGGGCCTGCCGATCTCGAAGCTGGTCGCCCAGGGTGAGTTCCAGGGGCTCGGAACCGCGTCCGTCGCGTCCGAAGTGTCGGTCGAGCCCGTGCGGCGCCGCGCGCGTGCGTTGGCGCAGACTCGCGCCGACTGGCGGCGGGCGATCGTGCTGTCGGAAGTGCTCGCGCCGCCGGTCTCGATGCGCCGCTGGCGCGCGGGCGACCCCTCCGGCGCGGACGTCTGACGCATGCCTCGCGAGACTCGCTCCTATTGGCTCGTGAAGTCCGAGCCCGACGTGTTCTCCTTCGACGACCTGTGGAAGGCGAAGGGCCGCCGCACCGCGTGGGAGGGGGTGCGCAACTACCAGGCGCGCAACTTCCTGCGCGACGGCATGCGCGTCGGCGACGGCGTGATCTTCTATCACTCGAGCTGCGAGCCCGCGGGCGTCGCGGGCTTCGCCGAAGTCGCGAGCGCGCCGTACGCCGACCCGACGCAGTTCGATCCGGCGAGCGAGTACCACGACCCGGCGTCCGACCGCGCGGAACCGCGTTGGATCCTGGTCGACGTGCGCGCGACCGAGCGCGCGCCGCGTTTCGTCGAGCTCGCCGCGCTGCGCGCCGCGCCGGAGCTTGCCGCGATGGCGCTCCTGAAGCGCGGCAGCCGCCTCTCGGTGCAGCCCGTGACCCCCGCGGAATGGCTCGCGGTGAGGCGTCTGGCGGGGCTGTAGGGGCTCGATCGCCGGGAGTTCCGAGCTCGTCGCCACGGCATAAGTGCCTGGAATTCAGTGGGTTAGCGACTGTTCTACGCTCCTGCTCGCCGTGCGCGTGCCCCGTGCGAGGCCGGTTCGCTAGGCTTGGACCCGCGCGGGGGCCCCTGGAAACGCTTCCGCGCGGTGTGTACCGGGGCTAAGGAGGCTCCCCGGCGACCCACCCAGGGCGCTCGCCGCCAACCATCCCAAGCCAACGACTCAGGAACGCATACAGATGAGCCAGAACTTCGAAAAGCTCGTCCAGACCATGGAGGCCACCCGCGTCGACGTCGAGAAGGCGGAGGCCGGCAACAAGGCTGCCTGCACCCGCGTCCGTCAGGCGATGCAGGACGTCAAGAACCTCGCGCAGGAGATCCGCAAGGAGATGCTCGAGGTCCGCGACGCAGGCGGCACGAAGAAGTAGTCGCTCCTCTCTGGGACGATCGCGAAGGCGTCAGACGGCTTGGCCGTCGGGCGCCTTTGTCCTTTCCGGTGCGCCCTGCGCGAGCCCCGGCACCCCGCTCAGGCCGCGTGGATCGGCGCGGAGGGCGTGGGATCGAAGCGCGCCGCGCTCGCGAGCTCGGGCAGCGCGAAGCCCCGCGCGCCGCGGACGAGCGGCCACGCGCCGAGCAGGTCCTCGCGTTCCAGCGCGCGGTAGAGGTGGGGGAAGAGCGCGCCGCCGCGCGACCGCTCGAGGACGAGCTTCGCACGCGTGCGCACGCGGTCGACCTCGACCAGCGCGAGCCGTTCCGCCCCGGCGTAGTGGCGTTCGAGCGTGCCGGCGAGCTGATCCTCGAACGACAGGTGCACGAAGCCGTCCGGTGCGAGCGCGCGGGCGTTGAACACGTCGAGGCGGCCGGAGCGCAGGTCGACGAGGTCCGCCTCGCCGACGACGCGGAAGAGCCGTGCGATCGCTCGCGTGTGCGCGATTTCGAGCTCGGGAGCGTCCGCGGCGAGCACGCCGGCCTCGCGCGCGGCCTCGGCGAGCCGCGCGAGCGCCGCGGCGCCGGTCGGCGACAGCGCGAGCGTGTCGGCGTTGACATACAGCTCGACGTGTCGCCACAACACGGCGTCGTCGAGCTCCTGCGCATGCGTGCGCATCGTCGCGAGCGCCTCCTCGCGGTGCGCGAAGCCGTACTCCAGCGAGTCGCGCAGCGCCGACGCGAGGCGCGCGAGCCGCGCTGCGCCGAGGTCCTTGCGCGCGACGATGCCGCCGAGCGGCAACGGCAGGCGCGTTTCTCGCTCCCAGCGCGCGCCGAGGTCCTCGACGAGCTCGACGCCGCGCTCGCGCCACGTGAAGCGCGCTTCGTGGATGCACGCGCCGAAATCCGCCTCGCCGCGTTGCAGCGCAGGCACGATCTCGGAGAAGACACGCTGCTCGACCCGGCCTTCGCCGCGATGGAAGCGCTGCAGCAGCAGGTTCGCGGTCGTTCCGGCGCCGGGCGCGAGCACGCGTCCCGCGAGTTCGCCGCGCTCGCCGCGCGGAGCGCCGGGGCGTGCGAGCAGCACCGGTCCGACGCCGAAGCCGAGCGCGGCGCCGACCGGCAGCGCGCAGAAATCGTCCGCGAGCGCGAGCGCCGCGGCGAAGCTCGCCTTGGACGCGACGAGCTCGCGCCGTGCGACGCGGGCGTTGAGCTCCTCGACGTCGGCGAGCACGAACTCGAACTCGAACCCGTGCGGATCGACGCGGCGTTGGAGCAGTCCGTGGAACGCGAACGTGTCGTTGGGGCAGGTCGAGAGCCCGAGCTTCAGCCGCTCGATCATGTGGCCCCCGCGTCGCGTTCGAGCACCTCGAGCGCCTTCGCGCGCGCCGCCGCCAGCGCCGCCGGGATCCGCCAGCGCGCGGAGTCGCGATCGCCGACCTCGTTCGAGAAGCCGCGCACGATCGACAGCGGCACGCCCGCGAGCGCGCACGCGAGCGCGACGGCGAAGCCCTCCATGTCCTCGCCGACGGCGTCGGGGAAGCGCTCGCGCCGCAGCCGCGCCTCGGCGGGATTCGCCGACGCGGCGACCGTGGTCAACAACAGCGTGCGCGCGCCGGACGCGAGCTCGAGCTCGTCGAAGATCGGCTTGCTCGCGCCCTCGACACCCGGCCACTGCGGGAAGCCGAGCACCGGCGGCGGGACGTAGTCGCGGCCCGAGCCGACGCCGATGCCCTCGACCGCGACGCGGCCGAACTCGAGCGCGGTGCCGACCGGCGCGCGCTCGGGATCGTACGTGCCCGCGATGCCGACCAGCAGCACGCGCGCGGGGCGCAGCACCGCGAGCCGTTCCGAGGTCCGCGCGCCCGCGGCGGCGACGCCGAAGCCGGCGAGGTCGACCAGCGCCGCTCCGACGCCGAAGCCGCCGAGGTCGGCGAGGCGCGCGCGCTCGAGCTCGGTCGGGACGAGCACCAGCGTCGGCGAGCCGAGCGAAGGACGAGCGCGCATGTCGTCATTCTTCGTCGCGGCGCCGCGCGCGCAAGCGGCCGCACCGCGTACCGGGTTCGAACAGCCTCGCGCGGAGCCGTCTGCTAACGTGGCGACGCGCCGGCCGACGCGCCGCGCGCCCTGAAAGCGCCCATGACGAGCCCCCGCACCCTCCCCGCGTTCGTTCCCGTCCTCTCCGTCCTCGTGTTCGGTGCCGCGTCGCTCGGCTGTCGCGCCGCGGAAGGCCCGAGCGCGTCCGCCGTCGACTCGCGCGAGGCGCCGGCGCGCTCGCTCTCGCCCACCGAGCGCGTGATCGAGCTCGCCAAGCGCGATTCAGAGGTCGAAGAGCACCTGCGCTACCTCTCGAAGGAGATCGGGCCGCGGCTGACCTCGTCGCTCGCGCTGCAGCGCGCGCTCGAGTGGACGCGCGCCGAGTTCGAGTCGTACGGGCTGCAAGCGCGCCTCGAATCGTGGGGCGAGTTCCCGGTCGGCTTCGATCGCGGTCCCGCGCGCGGCCGGATGATCGCCGCGCCCGCCGCGGGTGCGGATGGGACGGCGGCGCCCGAGGACGCCGAGCTCGTGTTCGGCACGCCCGCATGGAGCGCCGGCACGCATGGCGCGGTGCGCGCACCCGCGGTGATCGCGCCGCGCAACGAGGAGGAGCTCGCCGCGCTCGAAGGCCGGCTCGCCGGCGCCTGGGTGGTCGCGCCGACGTACTCGCGCGACGAGCGCCCTTCGCGCGAGTTGCGCAAGAAGCTCGACGAAGCGTACGCCGCCGCCGGCATCGCGGGCACCGTGCGCCGCGCGTTCGCGCGCAAGGGCGAGCTCATCATCACCGACGGCAACCACGAGATCGAGTGGAACGACCTGCCGAAGCAGGTCTCGATCACGCTGCGCGGCGATCAGTTCGATCGCATCGTCGAGCTCGCGCGCGCGGGCAGCGCGGTCGAGCTCGAGTTCGACGTCGACAACCGCTTCCGTCAGGGACCGGTGACCCAATACAACGTGATCGCGGACCTGATCGGCAGCGAGAAGCCCGACGAGTACGTGATCGTCGGAGGTCACATCGACAGTTGGGACGGCGCCGAGGGCGCGCAGGACAACGGCACCGGCGTCGCGACCACGCTGGAAGCGGCGCGCCTGCTCGCGAAAGCGGGCGTCAAGCCGAAGCGCACGATCCGCTTCCAGCTCTGGAGCGGTGAGGAGCAGGGGCTCTTCGGCTCGCAAGGCTGGGTGCGCGACCACGCGAACGAGCTCGAGCGCGTCAGCGCCGCGCTGGTGCACGACGGCGGCACCAACTACCTGTCCGGGCTGCGCTGCACGCCCGAGATGGAAGCCGACCTGGGCGCCGCGTTCGCGCCGGTGATGCAGCTCGATCCCGCGTTCCCGTTCGAGCTCGAGGTCGTCGAGGGCCTGCAGAACAGCGGCGACTCCGACCACGCGTCGTTCCTCGCGAAAGGTGTCCCGGGCTTCTTCTGGGAGCAAGCGGGCGAGACCGACTACGACTTCATCCACCACACGCAACACGACACGTTCGAGACCGCAAGGCAGGACTACCAACGCCACTCGGCGCTCGTCGTCGCGGTCGGCGCGCTCGGGATCGCGAACCTCGATGGCTTGCTGTCGCGCGAGAACATGAAGGGGCTCGCCCCGCGGCGGATGGGCGTGCAGCTCGACGGCACCAAGGTCACCTCGGTGTTCGAGAGCGGCGCCGCGGCGACCGCAGGCTGGAAGGACGGCGACGTGATCGTCGCGATCGACGGCGTCGCGATGACGTCGCGCGAGCAGGTCACCAAGACGCTGCAGCTCGGCTCGCCGAAGAAGGCGGTGACGCTGAAGCGCGGGGAAGCGACGGTCGAGACCGTGCTCGACTGGACCGACTCGCCGGGCGAGCAGGAACGCGCCGCGCGCGCCGCCAAGCGCGCCGCCGCCGCCGACCAACCCGCGAAGACCGGGAAGTAGCCGCGCGTGGAACCCGCGAGCGCCGCTCCGGCGACGACCGCGCGCTGGCTCGCGCGCCTCGGGCTGTCGCGCCGCGAGCACGTCGCGTGGGCGCTCTACGACTGGGCGAACTCCGCGATGGTGACGACGATCGTCACCGCGGTGTTCCCGATCTTCTTCGCGCGCGTCGCGGCCGCCGGGCTCGAGCCCGCGGAAGCGACCCGGCGCTTCACGCTGACCAGCACGCTCTGCATGCTCGCGGCCGCGCTGCTGTCGCCGACGCTCGGCGCGGTCGCGGACTTCAGCGCGGCGAAGAAGAAGTTCCTCGCCGTGTTCCTCGCGCTCGGCGCGGGCGCGTGCGCCGCGATGTTCTGGATCGAGCGCGGCGACTGGCTCTTCGCCGCGATCCTGTTCGCGCTCGCGAACGTCGGCGCGACGTCGAGCTTCGTCTTCTACGACTCGCTGCTGCCGCACGTCGCGAAGGGCGACGAGCTCGATCGCGTTTCGACCGCGGGCTACGCGCTCGGCTACCTCGGCGGCGGGATCCTGCTCGCGCTCAACCTCGCGTGGATCCAGAAGCCCGAGTGGTTCGGCCTGCCCCACGGCGACGGGCTGACCGACGCGCAGCAGTCGCTGCCCGCGCGCCTCGCGTTCGTCGCGGTCGCGGTGTGGTGGATCGCGTTCTCGATCCCGCTCTTCCTGCGCGTGCCCGAGCCGCCGCGCACGCTCGAGCTCGACGAGCGTCCCGACCAATCGGCGCTCCGCGTCGCGTTCCAACGCCTCGGCGAGACCTTCCGCGAGCTGAAGCGCTACAAGCAAGCGCTGCTCTTGTTGATCGCGTTCCTCGCCTACAACGACGGCATCGGCACGATCATCCGCATGGCGGCGATCTACGGCGAGGAGGTCGGCATCGCGCAAGGTCACCTGATCGGCGCGATCCTGCTGGTGCAGATCGTCGGGATCCCGTGCTCGTTCGCGTTCGGCGCGCTCGCCGGACGCATCGGCGCGAAGCGCGCGATCCTGGCGTCGATCGGCGTGTACTTCGTGATCAGCCTGCTCGCGTGGCGCATGGACAGCGCGGCGGAGTTCTACGTGCTCGCGCTCTTGGTCGGCGTCGTGCAAGGCGGCTCGCAGGCGCTCTCGCGCTCGCTCTTCGCGAGCCTGATCCCGAAGCACAAGTCGGGTGAGTTCTTCGGCTTCTTCTCGGTGCTCGAGAAGTTCGCGGGGATCCTCGGGCCGGGGCTCTTCGCCGTCGCGCAGACGGTGACCGGCTCGTCGCGCCACGCGATCCTGTCGGTGGTCGTGTTCTTCGTCGTCGGCGGCTGGCTGCTGCTGCGCGTCGACGTCGAAGCCGGTCAACGCGCCGCGCGCGAGGCCGAGTCGGAAGCGACCGGCGCGTAGCCGACCAGCTCGACGTACGCGCGGCCGACGCGCTCGCCGTTCGCGAGCACGTCGCACGCGCCCTCCCAGTAGGGGAAGGCGAGCGCGAGCTCCTGATCGGCGAGCCACGGCCTGACCTCGACGTCGACGCCGATCGAAGGCACGCGCACGCGCCACCGCGACGGGTACTCGGCGCCGGTGTGCGGACTGCGCCACGTGGCGAGCGTCTCGAGCTCGAAGTCGGCGAGCGCGAGCTCGCGCCGCGTGCCGTCTCGCAGGACCCAGGTGCCGGCGGAGGCCGGCGCGCCGGTCCCGTCGGCGCGCCGCAGGCGGTAGAGCATCAGCTCGCGGCCGTCGTCGAGCGTCAGCGCGAACCAATCCCAGCCGACGACGTCCGCCTCGAGCGCGCTGGTGCTCCACTCGCGATCGAGCCAGGCCTCGCCGCGGACCGCGTGGGTCTCGCCGTCGAGCGAGAGCGTCCCGCGCGCGGCGATCCGCGGCAGCGAGTAGTAGTACGACGCGTTGCCCGCGGCGGAGCCCTTGCGCGAGAGCCCGCGTTCGCCGTTCGGCACGATGCGTTCGCTCGGCGCGAGCTCGAGCGCGAGCCCCGCGCGCGCGGTCGCCGCGCGCAGCGCGAGCGGCAGGAAGTCCGCGCCCAGGCTCTCCGCGCTCCACGGCCCGACCCAGACGCTCCAGGGCTCCGCGCGCGAGCCCGCGAGGTCGAGAGCGGCGCGCTCGAAGCGCTCCGACGCGACGAACAGGCCGCGCGCTTCGTCGGTCAGCGCGAAGTGCGCCATGTACACGTCGCGCGCGGCCCACGCGGAGTCGCCGCCAGGCGCGTCGGGCGCGAGCGCGCGGCGGAAGAACGTCAGCTCGAACCCGAACCGCCGCCCGGCGTCGTTCGCGAGGTGGCCGGTGAAGTACCACCACTCGGTCTGGAACGTCGGGTGCGGGCCGTGGTCGCGCGGGAAGTCGAAATCGCGCGGCGCGAGCGCGCGTTCGAACGCCGGATCGGCCTGCTCGCCGAGCGCGGCGATCGGGGAGAGCCGCGCCGCGGGTTCGGCGGCGGGCCGGCGCGCGAGCTGCCACGCGAACACGGCGACGAAGAAGAGCACCGCGAGCACCAACGGCGCTCGCAACAGCCGGCGGAGTCGCAGCGGCGTCATGCTCATTCCTCCGTCAGCGCCCGCGCGGGGCTCGAGCGCAGCGCGCTCCACGCCGGAGCGATGCCCGCCGCGACTGCGGCGGCGACCGAGAGCACGACGACGCGCAGCAGGGCGCCGCGATCGAGGCTCCACGCGAGCGTCCAACCGAACGCGCGCGGCTGCATCTCGAAGACCAGCAGCGCGGCGAGCCCGAGCCCGAGCGGCACTGCGAGCGCGGCGGCGGTGACACCGACCAGCGCGCTGCGGCCGAGGATCAGGCGCACGACGCCGCGCGGATCGAGACCTTCGGCGCGCAGCAACGCGAGCTCGCGCGCGCGCTCGAACTCGAGCGCGGCGAGGCTCGAAACGCACGCGAGCGCCGCGATCAGCGCCGCGAAGAGCTCGAGCGCGCGCGCGACGGCGAACGTGCGATCGAACACCGCGTACGTCGCGGCGCGCAGCGACGCGTTCGAGTGGACTCCGATCGAGCGCTCGGGCGCGAGCTCGGTGCGGATGCGCGCGACGACGGCCTCGGGATCGACGCCGGGCGCGAGGAACAGGCCGACGCCGCTGGTCGCCGGGTCGTCGAACCAGCGCTGGTAGGTCGAGCGCGCGACCAACACGTAGCCGCGGTCGGTCGCGTAGTCCTGGAAGACTCCGGCGACGCGCGCGGACACGCCGGCGCGCGCGTCCGGGATCGCGAGCGCGTCGCCGACCGCGAGCGAGCGAGCTCGCGCGAACGCCTCGGACACCAGCACGGCGCCGGCGTCGAAGTCGGCCCACGCGCGCTCGGGCTCGCCGTCGACGAAACGGAAACCCGCGCGGCTGCGCGGCGGCTGCTCGCTGGCGATGACGAACGTCCCGTCGACCGCGCCGCCGAGCGCGACGCCGCGGGTGGTCGCGACTTGCTCGACGCCGTCGAGGGCTCGCAGCTTCGCGACGAGCCCGGGATCGAGCGTGCCGTCGGAGCGGCTCGCGCTGCGGTGCGGCGCCCAGACGAAGACGTCGGCGGAGACCGCGCTCTCGAGCCACGCGGAGAGCGTGCCGCGCAGGCTCGCCACCATCGTGCCCATCGCGAGCGACGCGCCGAGCGCGACCGCGAGCGCAGCGACCGCGACCGCGGTGCGCGAGAGCGCGGCCTCGACCGAACGGGCGGCGATGCGCTCGAGCGTGCCGCCGAACGCGACCGCGGCGCGCGCGGCGAGGCGCGCGGCGAGCACGGTCGCCGCCGGAGCTCCGCAACCCGCGGCCGCGAAGACCGCGAACACCGCGAGCAGCGCGGGGAACAGCGTCTCGGTGTTCGCGAGCAAGCCCCACGCGAGCAGCGCGAAGGTCGCGGCGAGCACCGCGAGCGGCGCGACGACGCCGCGCGCGCGGGCTTCGAAGAACGAGCGAGCGAGCACCTGCCTCGGCGGCGACGCGGCGGCTTCCCAGGCCGGCAGCAACGCGCCGAGCAGCGTCGCGAGCACACCGAGCGCCGCCGCGCCGGCGAGGAACGCGGGCGAGACGTCGAGCTCGACTCGCGAGACCGGCGCGTAGAGGTCGGTCAGCGTCTGCGCGAGCGGCGCGACCAGCACGCGGGCGACCGCGATGCCGAGCGCGAGCCCGAGCGTCGAGCCGGCGAGCCCGATCCACAGCGCCTCGTGCGCGACCGTCGCGAACAGCGTCGCACGATCCGCGCCGAGCGCGCGCATGCGACCGAAGAGCTCGCGGCGCTGCACGACGGAGAACGTCGACGTGTCGTAGACCAGGAACGCACCGACGAACAGCGCGAGCAGCGCCAGCGCGCGCAGGTTGAAGCGCATCGCGCGGCTCATCCGCTCGAGCTCGCCCGCGCGCGCGGAGACGGCTTCGAGCGCGGAACCGGCCGGGAGCGACGCCTCGAGCCGCGCGAGCGCGTTCGGACTCGGCGCGACGACGTCGACGCGCGTGAGCCGGCCTTGGAGGCTACAGAGCCGCTGGACGGTGGCGAGATCGGCGAACGCGCGGCCGCGCAGAGCGCTCTCGGCCGCGGGATTGGGCGCATCGAGCACGCCGGCGAGCCGCGCGGTCGCGGCGCGTCCGTCGATTTCGAGCGCGAGCGGTGCGCCGACCTCGATCCCGAGCTCGCGCGCGGTCGCGCGAGCGAGCCAGATCGCGTCGTCGGCTCGCACGGCGTCGCCGAGAGCGATCGTCGGCAAGGCGTCGCCGCGCACGCGCGCTTCGGCCAGCGGATCGACGCCGGTGAGCACCAGCGCCAAGGTCTCCGCGCCGCGCGCGCGCACCTCGTGCTCCGCGAGCGGGGCGAGGTCGACCTCGGGGAACGCGCGCACGAGCCGTGCGTACTCGCGCTCGTCGAGCCCTTCGGGGCCGGCGGTCAGCGTGTGCGTCGCGCGGCCGGCGAGCGCGCGGGTCTGCCGCTCGAACGATGCGAGCGCGCTGCGCGCGGCGAGTTCGATCCCGACGACGCACGCGAGCCCGAGCGCGACGCCGAGCACCGCGGCCGCGAGCTGCCAACGGTGCCGGAGGAGCCAGCGCAGGCTGGCGAGCTCGAGGTACCGGATCAACGCTCCACCAAGCGGCCGTCGACCAGCGTCAGCACCCGTCCCGCGCGCGCGGCGAGCTCGAGGCTGTGCGTCACCAGGATCAGCGTGCGTCGCGCGGCGATGCCGAGCTCGAAGCAGAGCTCGACGACCTTCGCTGCGCTCTGCTCGTCGAGGTTGCCGGTCGGCTCGTCGGCGAGCAGCACCTCGGGCTCGTGGACGAGAGCGCGCGCGACCGCGATGCGCTGTTGCTCGCCGCCGGAGAGTCGGTCGGGGAACGCGTCGGCGCGATCGGCGAGCCCGACGCGCTCGAGCCAGCCGCGCGCGCGCGCTTCCGAGCCCGCGTCGAGCCTGCCGCGCAACTCGAGCGCGAGCAGCAGGTTCTCGAGCACCGAGAGCGTCGGAACGAGGTTGAAGGACTGGTACACGAAGCCGATGTGCTCGCGCCGCAGCCGCGCGCGCTCCTTCTCCGCGAGATGCGAAACGCGTTCGCCGGCGACCCAGACCTCGCCTTCGTCCGGTCGATCGAGCCCCGCGACCAGCGCGAGCAGCGTCGACTTGCCGGAGCCCGAGCGGCCGACGATCGCGGTCGAGCTCCCGAGCGGGAACTCGACGTCGACCGCGTGCAGGACGCGGCGCAGCGACTCGCCTTCGCGGAAGGACTTGCTGACGCCCGCGAGGCGCACTCCGCTCGGACTCGCGTTCACTGCGCGGCCAGTCGCAGGTCGAACGAGAGGTCGTCGCTCGCCACCGACGCTTGGTGCAGCTCGACCGCGATCACGTTGAGGCCCTCGACGAGCAGCCGCGGCTCGAGCGACGTCTCCAGCGGCGCGTTCTCGTCCGGCGCGGCGCGATCGAAGCCCGCGAGCGAGGTCGGGCCGAGCCCGAGCTTCGGCAGGTTCCACCGCCCGGCCTCGTGGCCGTTCAGGAACACTCGCGCTCCGTCGTCGGCGAGCAGCGCGAGGTAGAGCGACGAGACCTGCGCGGCTCCGCTGACGGTGAACGTCCTGCGCAGCCAGACGGTCGGCGGCTTGTTCGCCGGGTCGTTGCCCCACGCGAGCACGGTCGCTTCGTCGCCCTCGCCGTAGCCGAGCTGCGCCGGACCGCTCGCCCACGCGGAGTCGTCGAACGCGAGCTCGGTCCACCCCGACGCCGGCGCGACGCCGCCGTCGACGTAACGCCAGGTCGCACCGAAGTCGACCAGTGCCGGGGCGAGCAACGCGCCTTCGAGCGCGAGGTCGAACGAGATGTCGGAGCTGGTGCCCGAGCTCTGGTGGATCTCGACCGCGAGCGTGTTCGTGCCCGCGACGAGCGCGGACGGATCGATCGCGCCGGCGAAGAGCTTGTCCTCGTCGCCGTTCGGGATCGAGGCGGTCGCGAGCGTGCTCGGCGAGATCGCGCCGCTCGGAAGGTTCGCGCGCGCGACCTCGACGCCATTGAGGTAGACGACCGCGGCGTCGTCGCGTTGGAGTCCGAGGTCGAGCGCGCCGAAGCTCGCCGGGTTGGTCGCTTGGAACGTGGTGCGGAACCACGTCGTGACGTGCTTCGCGTTCGGATTCGAGCCGTACGAGACCACGGTCGCTTCGTCGCCGTCGCCGTAGCCGAGCTGCGCCGGTCCGCTCGCCCACGCGGAGTCGTCGAAGGCCGGCAGCATCCACGTCGCGCCCGGGAACACGCCGGTGTCCGAGTACTTCCACGTCGAGCCCGCGGGCAGCAGCGTCTGCCGCGGCAACGGCACGTTCAGGCGCGGCAACACGAACGTGTCGACGACGACGCCGCCGCGCGAGATGAACTCGAAGCGCGTGCTGCGCGCGGTCGTCTCGGCGAGCAGCGCGCCGAAATCGGCGTTGAAGCGCAGCTTCGAGCCCGCGACCGGCGTCGAGAAGGTGTAGAGCGGCGCGCCGCACGCGCCGAGCACGAAGTAGGGCAGTCCGCCGACTTCGCTGCGCTCGTAATCGTGGTCGTGGCCGTTCAGCACCAAGTTCGCGCCCCACGCGAGGAACGGCCACTGCAACGCAGGCGTCGAGCCGTGTTGCGCCGACGAGTACGCCGGGTGGTGGAAGTACACGATCTTCCACGGCGCGTTCGACGCGGCGAGTCCGCTCTGCAGCCACGCCGCTTGCGTCGAGCTCCACGTCGTGCCGTCGGGCTCGCGCGGATCGCTGTCGACCGCGAAGAAGTGGATCGGTCCGAGGCGCACGTCGTAGTAGCGCTCGTTGCCGGGCAGCGTGAAGTAGTCGAAGTAGGGCTGACCGCTGGAGCCGTCCCAGTCGTGATTGCCCATGCACGGCCAGAAGCGGTTCTCGCTCGCGCCCGGCCCGTACGTGCCGACGTACGGGAAGATGAAGTCGCCGTAGTGCTTGCCGATGTTCGCGTCGATCGTCGCGGCCGAGCCCGCCGGGTAGTTGTTGTCGCCGGTGGTGATCACGAACTCGGGCGCCCAGCCCTTGACCAGCGCGGCGACGTCCGCCTCCTCCTGGTTGTCCTTGCCGTAGTCGCCGATCACCGCCCAACGCAGCGGGAGCTCGGTCGGACGCGCGAGGCTCGCGCCGGCGTGCGGCGTCGCGGTTTGAGCGGACGCGTTCGCGCAGAAGGCGCCGCAGACGAGGAGCAAGGACGTCGATCGCATCTGGTAGCTCGCTTGGGACGAGGGGACGGGGCGAGGCGGGGGGACGAGCGGCAACTAGCGGCGCGATTGTAGGCTCGCGCGCAGCGCCGACGCCTCCGCGTTCCGCCCGGTTCGCTCGCAGAGCGCCGCGAGCCCGTCGACGGCCTGGTCGTTCAGCGGATCGAGCTCCAGCGCTCGCCGCCACTCGCGTTCGGCGCGCGCGAGGTCGCCGAGGTTCTCGCAGGCGATCGCGAGGTTGATCCGAGTGTCCGCGCGCTCGGCGCCGAGCGCGAGGCGGGCGATCAAGAGCTCCTTCGCGCGGGCGAAGTCCGAGAGCTGCAACGCCGCCAGCGCCGCGAGATCGTGCGCGAGCGCGTGTTTCGGGTTCGCCGCGACGATCGGCTCGAGCTTGCGCCGCGCTTCCTCCCAACGCCGGCCGTCGAGCGCGTCGTTGGCGAGCAACAGCGGCTGGAGCTCGGACGCGCGCGAACGAGGGCTCGGTCGATCGCTCGGCGCGAGCGGCGACGGCAACGCGGACACGGCATCGCCGGTCGCCGCGTAACCGAGCTCGCGCAGCTCGGCGATCAGCTCGGCGCTCGCGCCGAACGGCTCCGGCGAGAGCGCGGGCCTCGCGAGGAACTCCGCCAAGCGCTGCTGCGCGTCGGCGAGAAGCTGCGTCCGCGCGGCCGCGTGGTCTTCGAGCTCGTGCGGATCGTGGACGAGGTCGTAGAGCTCGGGCTCGGAGCTCGCGAGGAACTTGCGGTTCGCGTCGGCGACGCCGGCGAGCGGACTCCAACCGTAGTTGAGGTAGCCCGCGTACGACTCGCAGTACACGTCGCGGTCGGCGGGCACCTCACCGCGGAGATCGAGGCCGTCGTGCGAGCGGGCGTCGTCCGGCGCGGCGAGCCCGAGCGCCGAGAGCGCGGTCGGGAACACGTCGACGACGCTGACGACGGCGCGCGAGCGCTCGCCGGCGCCGTAACCCGCGGGATCGCGCACCAGCAGCGGCACTGCCAGCGTCGCGTCGTAGCAGAACGCGGAGTGCGTCGCCTCGCCGTGCTCGCCGAGGCTCTCGCCGTGGTCTCCGACGACGATCAGCAGGCTGCGATCGAGCTCGCCGCGCTCGCGTGCGCCCGCGAGGAACGAACCGAGCTCGCGATCGACGTACGCGAGCTCGCCGCGGTACGGATCGCCGCCCGCGAGCGCGAGGCAGTCGTCCGGCGGCCGATAGGGGACGTGCGCATCGAAGAGGTGGATCCAGACGAAGAAGCGGCGCTCGCCGTCGCGTTGCGCGAGCCATCGCGACGCCGCGGCGAGCGTCGCGTGCGCGTCGCGCTCGACGTAATGGCTCGAGACCTGCGCTTTCGGTCGCTCGGGCTGGTCGTAGACGTCGAAGCCCTGGTCGAGACCGAAGCGGCGATCGAGCACCAGCGCCGAGACGAACGCCGCGGTGTCGAGCCCAGCGTCGCGGGCGCGCTCGGCGAGCGTCATGGCGTCGCTCGGGAGCCGCGCGATCCCGTTGTCGCGCACGCCGTGGCGCGGCGGGATCAGCCCGGTCAGCATCGATGCGTGCGCCGGCGCGGTCAGCGGCGCGACGCTGCGCGCGCGTTCGAAGAGCCGCGACTCGCTCGCGAGCGCGGTCAGGTTCGGCGTCGCGCGCTCCGAGCCGCCGTAGCAGCCGAGCGCATCGGCGCGGGTCGTGTCCAGCGTGATCAGGATCACGCTGTCGACGGGCTCCGGCGCGCTCGGACCGCACGCGGCGAGCGCGAGCAGTGCGCAGGGAATGCGGAGCGACACGGACATCCCCAAGAAGCTCGCCGCCGCGCGGCTCGGAAGCAAGGACTCGCTCACTCTTCGACGTGGGCGCCGTCGGACGCGCACGCGACGAAGGCCTCGCTCGCGGCACCGCGCGGTCCGTAGAACCGCTCGTCGAGCGCCGCGAGCAGCGCGGGTGCGCGCTCGGCGCGGCACAGCGCGACCGTGCAGCCGCCGAAGCCCGCGCCGGTCAAGCGCGCGCCGGCGGCGCCCGCGGCGCGCTGGAGCTCGGTCAAGCGATCGAGCTCGGCGCACGAGACCGCGTAGTCGCCCGCCAGGCTCGCGTGCGAGGCGTCCATCAGCTCACCGAAGCGCCGCTCGTCGCCCGCGCGCATCGCCTCGACCGCGCGCTCGACGCGCAGACCCTCGCCGACGACGTGGCGGAAGCGCGCGAGCTCCTCCGCCGCGAGCACGCGCGCGCCGGCGGCCAGCAGCTCGTCCTCGCCGTGCATCGCGAGCAGGTCGGGATAGCGCGCCGCCGGCTCGCCGAGCGCGTCGCGCACCGCCCCGAGCGCGCGTTCGCAGCTCGCGCGCCGCGAGTTGTACGCGTCCCGCGCGGAGCCCGACTTGTCCGCGACGACCAACGAGTTCGCGATCACGAAGCGCCATTCCGCGGGCATCGCGACCGGAGCGAGCCGCAGCGGAGCGAAATCGATGCGCACCGCGTGCCCGCGCCGGCCGTGGATGCAGATCGCCTGGTCCATCCCGCCGCCCTGCGTGCCGACGTAGCGCTCGCCGCGCGCGCAGAGGTCCGCGAAGGCGCGCGACTCGAGCTCGAGCCCGTTCGCGACCCGCAACGCGAGCGCAGACGCGACCACCAGCGCCGCCGACGACGACAGCCCCGATGCCGCGGGCACGTCGCCCGCGACCACGCCGTCGAAGCCGCGCGTCACCCCGTGCTCGCGCGCGAGGATCTCGGCGGCGGCCTTGACGTAGTTGCCCCAGTCGCCGGCGGCGAAGGGCGCGATCGAAGCGGAGAGCTCGAACTCGCGCGCGCCGAAACGAGCATCGAGGTTGACCAGTCGGACGCGCGCGTCGTCGCGCGGCGCGAAGAGGATCGCGGTGTCGCGCTGCAGCGCCATCGGCAGCACCGGCAGGTCGTTGTAGTCGGTGTGCTCGCCGATCAGGTTGACGCGGCCGGGCGCGCGCACGCGCCGCAGCCGACGCGCGGCGCCGAACTCGCGCTCGAAGCGCTCGAGCTGGCGCGCTCGGCGCGCGCGGTCCGAGTGCACGGCGTCCTCGGTCATGGGTGCGTGGCGTGCGCGGTCGGCGGCGGGCGCTCGGCGAGGTCGCGCGCGCGTTGCACGCCGTCCTCGAGCACTGTGCAGATGCTCAGCCGATCCCGATCGTCGACCCAGCCGGCGGTGTGCATGAACTGCGCGGGCTGCGGACGCACGCCGGCGAGCACCACGCGCAGGCCGTCCTTGTGCAGGCGGCTGATCGCCGACTTCAGGTTGACCTTGCCGGTCGCGTCCATCCCCGGCACCGCGCGCATGTCGAGCAGCACGACGGTCGCCTGGTCGTGCACGGTGTGCAGCGCGCTCATCGCCTTGTGCGCCGCGCCGAAGAACAGCGGCCCGGCGATCTCGTAGTACGCGACCTTCGGCGGCAGCTTCTCGCGCAGCGACGGATGGACGTCGCTGACCAGCTTGACCTCGGTGATCTCGATCATGCGGCGCATGAACAGCAGCGAAGCGAGCGCGACGCCCCAACTGACCGCGATCACCATGTCGAAGAGCACGGTGAGCGCGAAGCACGCGATCAACACCAGCACGTCGCTCTTCGGCGACACGCGGATCGAGTGCACGACGTGCTTCACCTCGCTCATGTTCCACGCGACGAGCATCAGCAGCGCCGCGAGCGCGGCCATCGGCAAGTAGCCGAGCCACGGAGCGAGCACCAGCACCGCCGCGAGCACGACCAGCGCGTGCACCACCGCCGAGATCGGCGACCGCGCGCCGGCGCGCACGTTGGTCGCCGTCCGCGCGATCGCGCCGGTCGCGGCGATGCCGCCGAAGAACGGCGCGGCGATGTTGCCGGCGCCTTGGGCGATCAGCTCGGCGTCCGGGTCGTGCTGCGCGCCGGTCATGCCGTCGGCGACCACCGCGCTGAGCAGCGATTCGATCGCGCCGAGCATCGCGATCGCGAACGCCTTGGGCAGCAGCGTCGAGATCACGTGCCAGTCGAACCCGACCGCTTGGCCGGTCCCGTCGGGCAGCGTCCATGGGAGCACGAACAGCGGCGGGAGCTGTGGGATCCCGGGGTGCGTCGCGTTCTCGACCGTGTACGAGAAGCGCTCGCGGATCGTCGCGACCTCGAATCCCGGCACGAAGCGCTCGAGCAGCGCGCAGCCGACGCCCGCGACCGTCAGCGCGACCAGCGGCGCGGGGACCCGCTTGTCGACGCGCGACCAGAACAACAGGATCGCGAACGTCACCAACCCGACCCCGAAGTCGGCGAAGTGCACCGTCGGCAGCGCGGTCGCGATCGTCGCCACGCGCTCGACGTAATGGTCGGGCATCGCGGGGATCGTCAGACCGAGCAGATCCTTGAGCTGCAGCGTCGCGATCACGACGCCGATGCCCGCGGTGAAGCCGATCGTCACGGGATACGGGATGAACTGGATCAGGCGTCCGAAACGCGTGATCCCCATGATCACCAGCATCACGCCGGCCATCAGCGTCGCGATCAACAGCCCGCCGATGCCGAACTCCGCCGCGATCGGCGAGAGGATCACGACGAACGCCGCGGTCGGCCCGGAGACCTGCACGCGCGAGCCGCCGAGCAACGCGATCAGCCCGCCGGCGACGATCGCGGTGTAGAGCCCGTGCTGCGGAGGGACGCCCGACGCGATCGCGAGCGCCATCGACAACGGCAACGCGACGACGCCGACGACCGCGCCCGCGAGCAGGTCCGCGCGGAGGTCGCCCTTGCCGTAGCCCGCGGCGAACGTCTCGCGCAGCGCGGCGAAGGGTCGAAACGCGAGTTGGGGGAAGAGCGACTTGACGTCGGTCGGTCGTGGAGACATGAGCGAACCGCGCGACGCCGATCGGCACCGCGCGGCGCGCGTCATGTTCCGCCTTCCACGGCGCGATTCAAGGGCGCGGTCGCGGGAGCGAGTCGAACGCCGGCGCGACGGCTCGGCGTGACTCGGAGCGCGCCGCGCCGAGCAGCGGATCGGCCGGGTGCGGATCGGCCGCGCGCGGTTCGGTCAGGGCCGCAGCTCGAAACGCACCGCGGCGGTCAGCCCGAGGTTGTCCGGCGGCGCGAAGCCCGGGTCGCGCGACCAGAACTGCCCGTGGACGACGAAGCCGGGCGTCAGCCCCTGCGCGGCTACGTAAGCGTGCGAGAACAACAGGCTGTAATCCCCGGAGCAGTCGTCGGGCGGCGGGTTGCCGCCGGAGCTCTGCACGTTGGTGCGCACGATCGGCGCCTTGACGCAGAGCGTCCCGCCGCCGAACGGGATCGCGGTCGCGCCCGGGCCCCAGAAGACGATGCCGAACTTGTTGTTCAGCACCTGCGTCGCCGAGAGCGTGAAATCGTCGGGGCCGGAGAGGCTCGGGCTGCCGCTGAAGGCGAGCTGCGGCACGCAGCCCAGGCTGTTGGTCTTCGCGGTGCAGTACACCTCGGGGAACTGATACGTCGAGTAGAAGCGCGCCCACGCATCGGTGCCGACGCCCGGACCCTCCCAGGTGAACAGCACGTCCTCGCCGTTCGGCGCGAGCGCGAGGCTCGGGCGCAGTTGATCGCCCGCTGCGGTCTGGTTGACGACGAAGTCGGGCCCGTACGGCGCCGCGTTCGCGTCGAAACGGCGAGCACGGATCTCCGCCGAGCCGCTCGACCAGTCCTCCCAGACCGCGGTGAAGCGACCCGCGGCGTCCGCGGCGATCCGCGGGTTGCGTTGCGGGCCGGCCTGCGTGCTCGGCACCCAGAATTCGCCGCCGAGCGGCGCGCCGGTGACGTCGAAGCGTCGCGCGGCGAGGCCCCAGCTCTGCCCTTCGTTGATCGAATCCTCCCAGATCGCGACGAAGCGGCCGGTGCCGTCGGCGGCGACGCGCGGCTCGCGCTGGTCGCCGGTGGTGAACGCGGGCGTGGTCAGTTGGAACTCGCCCGGTTGGAGCGCGTTGCCGAGCGAGTCGAACGTGCGACCCCACAGGTTCAAGCCCGGCCCGCCGCCGTGCTGGCCGTAGTCGACGAACGCGAAGAAGATCGTGCCGTCGGGCGCGATCGCGGGCGCGCAGTCCGCTTGCCCGCCGTTGGTGAAGACGTTGATCGGGATGTCGCCGGTGAGGAAGCCGCCGTTCGAATCGAGCAGGCGGAAGTAGTTGTCCGCGTCCCAATCGCCCGACCACGCGACCAGGAAGCCGCCGCTCGGCGGCGAGACCATCAGCGGGCGCCACTGCGAGGCTTGCCACACCTGGTTGATCTGGAACTCGAGACCGAGCGGCGTGCCGCTCGGATCGAAGAGCCTGCCGAAGATGCCCATCTGCTCGCCGTCGTAGCCGTGGCGCTCGGACCACGCGACCAACGCGTTGCCGGTCGCGCGATCGACGCAGACCTCGGCTTCGTCCTGCGTGCCGAGGTTGAGCGTCGGCGTGCAGTTCAGGTTGCCGGTCAACGCCTGGCCGTCGAGTCCGAAGAGTCGCAGCACCGGATCCTGGCCGTTGACGAACGATACCGCCCACGTCGTGCCCGCGGCGTCGACGTCGGCCCGCACCCAGAACTGGTTGAAGCTCGTCGAAGCGTTGACCCGGAACTCGTCGGTTCGGGCGACGAAGAACGAGCCCTGGGCGAGCGCCGAGGACGAGAACGCGAGCGTGGCGAGCAGAGATGCGGTGCGCATGCGGTCGAGGACCTCAGGGGGGCTCACGATTCTACCTTCGCGGATTCGCGCGGAGGGCGCGAGCTCATGGCGCGCCGCGCGCGCCTCGAGCGCCGCGAGCTGACCGGCGAGCGAGCCGGGGTGCGCGAAGCCGGGCCGTGCTCGCGCCGCGACCCGGAACGGACTTCCAGCACGGCCGAGCTCGCGCTCGCCGACGTTGTGGCCCCGCGGGAAGGCACCTAGACTGCGGCCCTCGATGGACTCGTCGAACGGTGCGGCTCGGGAACGCGTCGCGCCCCAAGCCCAATCCGCATCCCGCGCAGGGATGCAGCCCACCCTGGTCGTGCTCGTCGCGACCGAGGAAGAGTTCGATTGGACGGGTCCCTTCGACCGCGGCGCGACGTCGGTCCGCGCGGCGAGCGAGCTGCCGGTCGGCCAGCGCCTCTTCGACGAGTTCGGCGTCCGCGCGACGTGGCTCTGCGACTATCCGATCGCGTCGCAGGCGGCCTCGCTGGAGCCGTTGCGCGAGGTGCTCGCCGGCGGGCGCGCGGAGCTCGGCGCGCACCTGCATCCGTGGGTCACTCCGCCGTTCGACGAGGAGCTGACGCGCGCGAACTCGTTCCCCGGCAACCTGCCCGAGGAGCTCGAGCGCGCGAAGCTCGAGTCGATCACCCGCGTGCTCGAGGAGAACGTCGGGCGTCGGCCGCGGATCTACCAAGCCGGTCGCTACGGTTTCGGGCCGCGCACGGCGAAGCTGCTGGTCGAGCTCGGCTACCAGGTCGACGCGAGCTCGTGCCCGGCGTTCGACTTCCGCTCCGAAGGCGGCCCCGACTTCACGCACGCGCGGCGCGAGCCGTTCTTCCATCCCGAAGCGAAGAGCCTGTTGGTCGTGCCCGTCACCGGCGCGTTCATCGGCTTCCTCGGCGAGCGCGCGCCGCACTGGTACTCGCGCATCTCGCAGCCGACGTGGGCGCGGATGCGGCTGCCGGCGCTGTTCGCGCGAGCACGCGCCGTCGAGCGCCTGCGCCTGTCGCCCGAAGGTTTCGAGTTCGAGGACCTGAAGCGGCTGACGCTCGCGCTCTCCGCGCGCGGCCAGCGCGTGTTCACGTTCACGTTCCACAGCCCGTCGCTGATGCGCGGCGGCTCGAGCTACGTCCAATCCGACGCCGACCTGCGCCGCTTCCTCGAGCGCTGTCGCCGTTACTTCGACTTCTTCCTCGGCGAGTTCGGCGGCCGCTCGCTCTCGCCGCTCGCCCTGCGCGACGAGTTCGCGGCTCGACCCCTGCCACGGCCGACGTGAAAGTCCTCGGAATCTCGCCGCTCGACAAGGACGCGACCGCGTCGTTGGTGCAGGACGGACGCGTGCTCTTCGCCGCGGCCGAGGAGCGTTTCTCGCGCAAGAAGCAGCACTCGGGCTTCCCCGAGCAAGCGATCCTCGCCGCGCTCGCGGCGACGCGCACCGAGCCGCGCGAGCTCGACGCGATCGCGTATCCGTTCCTCGAATGGCATCAAGAGGCCGAGCGCATCGAACGCGCGTTCGCCGCCGAGCGCGCGTTCGCCGCGGGCTTCCGGCCGCCGGCGCTCGAGCCGCTGCTCGCCGCCGCGGAGCGCCGCGTCACCGAGCGCCGCGAGCCGATCCACGGCCTGCTCGAGCCCAATCAGCGCAAACGCAAGGGCTGGCTGAAGGAGACCTTCTACACGCTCGCCGGCGTGCAGCCGTTCGCTTCCGCGCTCGTGACGCGGTTCTACTCGCAGCGTTGGGCGCGACGCGCGGTGCTGGAGCACAAGCACTGGCAGCGCGAGCTCGAGGCCGGCCTCGCGAAGCTCGGGCTCGGCGCGCGGCTCGTGCGCGCGGAGCACCACCTCTCGCACGCGTCGAACGCGTACCTCGCGAGCGGCTACGAGCGCGCGCTCGTCGTCACGCTCGACGGCTACGGCTCGGGCCTCGCGGGTTCGGTCGGGCTCGGCGAGGGCGGCAAGGTGACGCGGCTCGCGTCGCTCGCGTTCCCTCACTCGCTCGGCAGCCTCTACGAGATGGTGACGTCGTCGCTCGGCTTCCAGCCCGACCGGCACGCCGGCAAGATCGTCGGGCTCGCGGCGTGGGGCGATCCCGAGGTGCTGCGCGAGGTGCTGCTCTCGCGCGCGAAACGCGGCGACGGCTCGCTCGAGCTCTTCCAGAACCTCAACGTCCACCTCTCGCGCCACCTCGCCGCGCGCTTCCCGATGGTCGACGTCGCGGCGGCGTACCAGCGCGTACTCGAAGTGCTCGCCGCCGAGTTCGTCGCGCATTGGCTCGCGCGCACCCAGACGACCCACGTCGTGCTCTCCGGCGGCGTGTGCGCGAACGTCAAGATGAATCAACGTCTGCACGAGCTCGACGGCGTCGCGGGCACGTTCGTGTACCCGAACATGGGCGACGGCGGCTGCGGCACCGGGCTCGCGTTGCACCTGACGTGGCCGGGCGGCGTGCGCGAGTCCTTCCACGACGTCTACTTCGGGCCCGAGTACTCGCCTGCGGAGATCCGCGCCGCGCTGGAGGAGGAGCAGCTCGCGTTCCACGAACCGCCCGATCTCGCGCGCACCGTCGCCGAACGGATCCATGCCGGCCTCGTCGTCGCGCGCTTCGCCGGGCGCATGGAGTACGGGCCGCGCGCGCTCGGCAATCGCTCGATCCTGTATCACGGACGCGAGCCGAAGGTGAACCAATGGCTGAACCAGCGCCTCGCGCGCACCGAGTTCATGCCGTTCGCGCCGGTGACGAAGTGGGAGGCGCGCGCGAGCTGCTACGAGCACCTCGCCGGCGCGGAGCACGCCGCCGAGTTCATGACGCTGACCTTCGATTGCACGCCGAGGATGAAGGCGCAGTGCCCCGCGGCGGTGCACGTCGACGGCACCGCGCGACCGCAGCTCGTCCGCCGCGAGGTCAACGCCGAGTACTGGCGCATCCTCGACGAGTACGAGCGGCTCTCGGGCATCCCGAGCCTGATCAACACGAGCTTCAACATGCACGAGGAGCCGATCGTGTGCTCGCCGCGCGACGCCGTGCGCGCGTTCCTCGACGGCCGGATCGACGCGCTCGCGATCGGGCCGTATTGGGTCGAGAACCCGCTGCTCGCGAAGCGCTGACGTCGCTCGGTTCCGCGCTTCGGCTCGCTCGCGCGCGACTCGGAGCGACGGAGTCGGCGGCCGCGCCGGGAATCCCGGTGCGACCGCCGAGCGCGAGCCTCTCCCCCGGGCCTGCGCTCACTTCACGCCGAGCAGGAACCCGGTCAGGTGGAACTCCGCAACGTGCCGCAGGACGTTGCCGTCGCTCCCTGCGCGCGTCGTCACCGTCTGGCCTTGCGTCAGGAATCGCGCGGTCGAGTACGCGCCGGTCATCCGTTGCACTCCGTCGCTGGTCAGCGCTTCGCCCGCCCAGCCGTAGCCCTGCGTCGTGCCGCCGATGTCGAGGTTCACGTAGACGTCGTCGCCCGTGCCGCTCGAGCCCGACGAGTCGCGCACGAACGCGAGCTCGAAGTAGTAGCAACCCTGGACCGGCGCGGTGAACGTCGAGCCGTCCCACGCGTTGTGCGTGTCGACGTGCTCGGTCTGGTAAACCATCTGAATGGGGCTCCCGGAGCTGATGTGATTGGAGCCCGACGCACTGAACGCCAACGCCGCGCCGGTCAACGGCCCCGCGGGCAGGACCTTGAAGCCGGTGAGCTCGAACGCGGCGAGGTGCCGCGCGAAACCGCCGTCGCTCGACGAGTTCGCGGTCACGGTGCCGTTCGCCGGCAGGTGCGTCGCGAACGAGAAGGCTCCGGTCATGCGCTTCGCCGCATCCTGCGAGTTCGCCTCGCCGGCCCACGCGCGTCCGACGCCGTTCGTGCCGACCAAGAGGTCCATCATGACGTCATCCGACGTCCCACCGAGGGTCGCGGAGTCGCGCACGAACTGACCGCTGAAGAAGTAGATCCCCTGGCGCGGCGGCTGGAAGAACTGGTTCGCCTTCCAGCACGCGCCGAGATTGCAGTGCGCGCCCTGGAACGTCAGTTGGTCCGCGTTGCCGATGCTCGTGTGATCGACGCCCGACGCGCTGAAGGCGGTGATCGGTCCGAGGTAGATGCCGGAGAGCTCGTACTTGGCGAAATGGCGGATCGGATTGCCGTCGCTGGTCGCCGTCACGGTGACCACTTCTCCCTTCTGCACGTAGCGCGCGACGGAATACGCGCCGGTCATCCGTTTCGCCGCGTCGAGCGAATCGAACTGGCCTGCCCACGCGCGGCCGACGACGCTCCCGCCGATCGTGAGATTCAGGAACGCGTCGTCCCACGTCCCGCCGTTGTAGAGGGAGTCGCGGACGCCGCTGAGGTGGAAGTAGTAGAGCCCGGAAGCCGGCGCGATGTAGGCGTTGTTGGTCCAGCCGTTGCCTTCGTCGAGGTGCTCGGACTGGAAGCTCACCGTCACCGGGCCGCCGAAACTCGTGTGATCGGTTCCCGACACACTGAAGGCGATCAACGGCTTCTTGTAGAGCGTCTGGGCCTGTGCATCGATCGCCGAGGCGGCGACGGCGAGCAGGCAGGGCAAGGCGAAACGAGGACGGACGTGAGCGAATGCGAGCGAGCTCATGTTTGGACTCCGATCTCGGACATCTCGGAACTGCGCGCGAAAGCGTGCGGTTCCTTCGGGGGACTCGGACGCGCGCTCGCGCGGTCGAGTTCCAGGTGCTCGTGCGCATCGAGTCGGAATCTCGGCGTTGGCTCTCGAACGCGCGGCTTCCGGCCCGCTCGTGCGAATCCGTGCCGGAATCGGGGCCGCTCGGCGGCGGCGAGGTCTCGTCAGCGCTCGCGGCGCGAGTCGAGCGAGAAGTGGTGCGCCAACGCGAGCAGCCGCGTCACTTCGCGATTGAAGTGACCCTTCAGCAGGTACGTGCGCAAGTAGTCCGCGAAGTCGAGCGGCAGGATGATGCCGTAGTAGAGGATCCACGCGCCGCGGAACCCGACCGGGCCGAGCATCGGCACGTCGAACGGCGCGACCGCGAGGTCGGCGAGCGTCGCAGCGAGCAACAGCAACAGCCCGATGTCGAAGTTGGTCATCAGCGCGCGCGCGGTGACCAGGTCGAGGCGCAGCCGGAACGGAGCACCGCCGCTTCCCGCGCCGGCGGCTCCGAGCTCGACTTCCTTCGCGCGGTCGACCATCGGTCGCGCGGTCTCGGCGATGAAGTCCGCCTTGCGCGAACGGCGCAGGAACTCCTTCAGGAAGACGATCCCGGGCGTCTCGAGGAAGAGCTTGAGCCACAGCGTCGCCGTCGACGCCGCGAACGCGGCGAAGATCGGCCACGCCGCGCCGGACTCTCGCCACAGGCCGACCGCGACGCCGCAGAACACCAGCGGCTTGACCAGCATGTGGAACAGGAAGTCGAAGTAGCCCCACTTCACGTCGCACACGCGCTGGAAGCGCGCGACCTCGCCGTCGACGCAGTCGAGGACGTAGTAGAGCACGAGCAGCGCCGAAGCGACCGCCGCGAGCACCCCGTCAGCCGCCTGCAGCACCGCGCCGGTCAAGCCGCAGACGAAGAAGCCGATCGACGCCAGGTCGGGCGACAGTCGCAGGTCGACCATCAGCTTGGTGATCGGCAGCGATGCGTGGTCGCCGTAAAGCAGACCGGCGACGTCGTTCGTGTCGCGCACCGGCGTCTGGCAGACGCGGCGCAGCTCGCTCCAGCTGACTCCCATGGTGCTCGATGCTCCCGCTGATTCTACGCCGGATCGCCTTCACGAGCGCATGCGAGCTCGCAGGTCGCGCCACGTCGCGAGCAAGGTGCCGCGCTCGTCGGGCCGCAGGTAGCCGGTCCAGCCCCACGCGATCCAGGCGACGATCACCGCCGCCGCGACCCACGGCGCGTTCGCTCCGAGGGTCGGTCGGAGCACGGCGACCGCACCCGCGAGTCCGCCCGCGAGAGCGAGCGTCACCGCGACCCGCCGCCACGCGAAGGCGTAGTCGAACGTGCGGCGGACGGCGAGCTGGGTCGCGATCGCCAGCGCCGCGAAGCTCGCCGTGGTCGCGATCGCCGCGCCGACGAAGCCGAGGCGGGGGATCAGCACGACGTTCGCGACGACGTTGAGCGCCAGCGCGCCGGCGGAGAGCCACGGCAGCGGCCCGGTGACCTTCGCGACGTGGAAACCGGTCTGCGCGAACTGGAACCAACCCCAGAACAGATAGCCGAACGCGATCCACGGCACGGCGTCCGCCGCGGCGAGGTAACCCTCGCGCTGCGCGAGCGACCCGACGATCTCCGGCGCGAAGCAAGCGAGCGCGAGCGTCACGCTCGCCATCAGGTAGAGGAAGTGCGGTCCGAGCTCGGCGATCACCCGCTTCTGCTTCTCCGGCGCGATCAGCGAGAACACGTACGGGTACCAGACCATCAGGAACGGGGCGAGCAGCAGGTAGTTCCCGATGTAGCCGAGCTTGTAGGCGAGCGCGTAGATGCCGACATCGTCGCGTGTCGCGAGCGCCGCGACGAAGTAGCGATCGGACGAGTGCAGGCAGAATTGCAGCACGCCGTTCGGGATCAGCGGCAACGCGAACGCGAGCAGGCCGCCGAAGATCGCGCGCGAGAAGCGCAGTCCGATCCGCGGCAGGATCCAGAGGCCGAGCAAGCTCGCGAAGATCGCCTCCGACAGCGCGACCGCCTCGAACGCGCCGATCAGGCCGCGCTCGAGCCCGGCGACGAACCACACCTGGAGCGCGAGCTCGCAGACCACCTTGGAGATCGAGAAGACGCCGAACGCGAGCGAGCGCTGCTCGGTCTGCAGGTAGCGCGCGAGCACCTCGCGGGCGAGCTGGAACCACAGGATCGCGAGCGACAGGCGCGCGAGCGTCGCCGCTCCCGATCCGGCGAGCCATCCTCGGCCGTCGAACAGCCACGTCGCGGCGCCGAGCACGACGACGACCGCGCCGGCGAGCGTCGCGACCGCGAGCCACGTCGTGCTGACGACCAGACGCTTTCGGTCGGGATCCGCGTCGTCGAAGTAGTGACGCGACATCGCGTTGGTGATGTTGATCCCGCAAAGCTGCGCGAGCACCGCGACCGTGACCGCGAGGAGCTCCTTTGTGCCGTAGTCCGACTCCGTGAGGTAGTGGGTGAACAGCGGGATCAGCAGGAACCCGGCGACGCGCGACAGCTGCTCGGCGGCGGCGTACGTCAGCGCGTGCTGCGAGAGCTTCTGGATCGCTTCGCGCAGCACTGCGGGCCTCCGGGTTGGCGTCGCGCGCGGGCGCGAACGCGCGGCGGATGGTAGGGGCGTGCCGGAAAGCTTGCAACCCGCGCCGAGCTCGGGCTCGACGCGGGTTGCTCTCGGAGTCCGCTGGAGTGCGCGGTGAAGTGGGGCTCGGCGTTGCTGGGAACCCCGAGGGCGCGGGTCGCGCTTCCGCAGCGCTCGGCGAGCTCGGGGCTCGCTCAGAACCTTCGGACGACGCCGATCACCACGCCGCGGATCTCGACCGAAGGCGCGCGGATCGGCTGGAGCGAGGAGTTCGCGGGTTCGAGGCGCACGCCGTCGGGCTCGCGGTAGAAGCGCTTGAGCGTCGCCTCCTCGTCGGGCAACACCGCGACGACCACCTCACCGTCGTCCGCGGTTTGCTTGCGCTCGACCAGCACCAGGTCGCCGTCGTGGATGCCGTCCTCGATCATCGAGTTGCCGCGGACGCGCAGGGCGTAGCACTCACGGTCGCGCGGCAGCAGGTCGGCGAGCTCGAGCTCCTCGGGATCCTCGATCGTCTCGATCGGCGAGCCCGCCGCGATCCGGCCGAGGATCGTGACGACGCCTCGCCGGTCGCCGGCATCGGTCGAGGGCGGCGTCGCGGGGGCGCCCGCGAGCGGCGCGAGCGGTGCGACGTCCTCGAACGCGAGCTGGCGCGCGCGGCTCTTCTTGGCGGCCGACTTGATCAGCACGCCCTTGCGCTCGAGCTCCGAGACGTGGCCGAAGATCGTGACCTTGTTGACCCCGAAGTGCTGGGCGACCTCCTCGAGCGTCGGGGAGAGCCCGTGCTCGCGGGTGTACGCCTTGTAGAAGTCGAGGATCTGGAGCTGACGCTTGGTGAGGGGAATCCTGCTCAATGGAAGCTCCGGGGGAGGTCCGGGAGGCGGTCCGAGGTGGCGGTCGGGACGTGGCCCGGGCGGGGTCTGGGGTGGGTCCGGGCGAGTGGCCCGGCGAAGTGGTCCGCCGTCAGACGCAGAAGGTGAGGACGACGAGCAGTCCGAAGAAGAGCAACGTGGTCGCTTCCTTGCGGGCGAGCTTGATCGCGTTGGCCATGGCTTCGATTCCTTTCGTTTGCTTGGGAGAGTCGACGTGCGGTACGCCGTCTCGCCGCGAACCCTAACACCTACCTAATGCTATCGGCGGCGCCCGCCGGCCGTGGACTCGAAAGTCGAAAAAGTTAGGGCGCAGTTAGGGTCAAGGTCCGGCCAAGGGACGCGGCGCTGGATGCGCCGCATCGCGCTTCGCGGTCGCGCCCCGGCGACGCTGGCGGGCCGATGCGGCAGAGGAACCCGCAAAGTGGCTCGGCTCCGGACTCGAGGGCTCGCGGCCAGCGCGCAGCAGCGCAGCCGCGCTCCGTTCGGCCCCGCCCGCGCTCCTTCGGCCGTCGCGGAGGCGTAGAATCCTGAGCCACCCTCACCCGGGACCCCGACCCTGAAGCCGCACGCCCAGCCCCTGTCGCGCGTCGAGATCGACCTCGACCGCTATCTGATCCCCTTCCAGCTGCGGCACCTGCCGCTCTACCGCTTCGACGTGGTGGTGCTCGGCACCGGCGTCGCCGGCAACATGGCGGCGCTCTCCGCTGCGTCCGCCGGAGCCTCGGTCGCGCTGATCGCGAAGGACACGCTCGCGGAGACCAACACGAGCTACGCGCAAGGCGGCGTCGCGGCGGTGCTCGGGCCCGACGACTCGTACGAGATCCACGTCGCCGACACGCTCGCGGTCGGTTGCGGCATCTGCGAGGTCGACGCGGTCGAGCGCGTCGTCCGCGGCGGTCCGGCGGCGATCGATCGGCTGATCGAGTGGGGCGCGCGCTTCGATCTGACGCGCCACGGCATGCTCGATCTCTCCCGCGAGGGCGGACACTCGCGCGCGCGCATCGTGCACGCAGGCGGCGCGGCGACCGGCGCGGAGATCCAGCGCACGCTCAACGAAGCGGTCGCGACGCGCGCGGAGGTGACGACCTTCGAGCGCACGATGGCGCTCGATCTGTTCACCGACGAGGAGGGGCGCGCGATCGGCGTGCTCTGCCAGAGCGCGCGCGGCGAGCTGGTCGTCTTCGCGGCTTCGGAGATCGTTCTGGCGACCGGCGGCGCGGGTCAGGTCTTCCGCGAGACGACCAATCCGTCGATCGCGACCGGTGACGGACTCGCGATGGCGCTGCGCGCGGGCGCCGCGGTGCGCGACCTCGAGTTCTTCCAGTTCCACCCGACCTGCCTGTACATCGCCGGCGCGGCGCGCGTGCTGGTCAGCGAGATCGTTCGCGGCGCGGGCGGCAAGTTGCTCGACAAGAGCGGCGTGCGCTTCATGCCCGAGTACGACGTCAAGGCCGAGCTCGCTCCGCGCGACGTCGTCAGCCGCGCGTGCTTCGACCGGATGGTCAAGACCGGCGACACCAACGTCTACCTCGACCTCTCCGATCTCGAGCGCGATCCGCACGAGCTCTTCCCCGGCATCAGTCGCATCTGCCATTACTTCGGCATCGACATCGCGAAGAACCCGATCCCGGTGCGTCCGGGCGCGCACTACATGATCGGCGGCATCCGCGTCGACCTCGACGGGCGCACCAACGTCGCGGGGCTCTGGGCGGTCGGCGAATGCGCGTCCTCGGGCCTCCACGGCGCGAATCGGATGGGCTCGAACTCGCTGCTCGAAGGCTTGGTGCTCGGCGCGCGCGCCGGCGAGCTCGCGGCGACCAAGTCGCGCGGCGTGCCGACGATGCCGCTCGATCAAGTGGTCCGCCACGATCGCGCGGCGCCGCCCAAGGACGTGCGCATCAACATCGAGGACATGACGTACTCGCTGAAGGCGCTGATGTGGCGCCAGATGGGCATCGTGCGCACCGGTCCGGCGATCGAGGACGCGCGCGACAAGATCCGCTTCTGGACGCGCGCGGTGATCGGCCAGGCCGCGACCGAGCCCAAGGCGTTCGAGCTCGTCAACATGCTTACCGTCGCGGGTCTGATGGCGACGTCGGCGCTCGCGCGCGAGGAGTCGCGCGGCGCGCACTTCCGCAGCGAGTTCCCGAAGCCGACCGACGCGTGGCGCGCGCACACCGTGCTGCAGCCCAGCGTGACGGCGACGCACGTGCGAGCGCTCGAGCTCTCGCGCGAGCCGGTGCTCGAATCGACGCTGGCCCGATGAGGAACCTCAACCAGCCGACCGCGCGTCCGCGCGAGCGCTTCTTGATGTGCGGCGTCGTGTTGCCGGCCGAAGCGCACGAGCACGACGGCGACCTGTCGGAGCTGCGCGGTCTGCTCGAAGCCGCCGGCGCGGAGCCGATCGGCGAAGGCGTGCTGCAGAAGCGCGAGAGCGCCGACTCGGCGACGATGCTCGGCCGCGGCAAGGTCGAGGAGATCGGCCGCGAGATCGAGCACTTGCGCCCCGACGCGGTCGCGGTCGACAACGACCTCTCTCCGGCGCACATCCGCAACCTGGAGAAGGCGTGGGGCGTGCGCGTCGTCGATCGCTCCGAGGTGATCCTCGACATCTTCGCGAGCCGCGCGCGGACTAAGCAGGCGAAGCTGCAGGTCGAACTCGCGCAAGCCGAGTACCTGCTGCCGCGCCTGAAACGCATGTGGACGCACCTCGAGCGCCACGAAGGCGCCGTCGGCACGCGCGGGCCGGGCGAAACCCAGCTCGAGACCGACAAGCGGCTGCTGCGCAAGCGCGTGCAGGACCTGAAGCGCGAGCTCGTCGAGATCGAGGCGCGCAAGCAGCGCGAGGTCGCGGCGCGCGCCGATCAGTTCACCGTCGGCATCGTCGGCTACACCAACGCCGGCAAGTCGACGCTGCTCAACCGGCTGACCGGCTCGACGGAGCTCGCGGCCGACATGCTGTTCGCGACGCTCGACACCCGCACGCGCAAGTGGAAGCTGCCCGATGGACGCACCGTGTTGCTCTCCGACACCGTCGGCTTCCTCCAGCGCCTGCCGCACCACCTGGTCGCGTCGTTCCACGCGACGCTCGAGGAGACGCTGCACGCCGACTTGCTGATGCACGTCGTCGACGCGTCGCATCCCGAGGCTCGCGCGCAGATCGCGGCGGTCGAGAAGGTGCTGACGTCGCTGTCGCCGACGCTGGTCGCGGACCTGTTGGTGTTGAACAAGGTCGATCGGGTCTCCGATCCCTTGGCGCTCGAGCTGCTCTCCGCCGATCGCGGTTGCGAGGTCGTGCGGATCTCCGCGGTGACCGGCGACGGGCTCGACCGATTGACCGCGGCGGTCGCGCGGCGCGTCGACGCGCGCTCGGCGCTGGTCGAGATCGACGTGCCGCTCGCGGACGGCCGCAGCGCGGCGTTGGTCAAACGCGCGAGCGCGGTCCTCTCCGAAGAGGTGATCGACGACGTGCTCTTGCGCATCCGCATGCGCGTCTCGGAGAGCTCGCTCGGCAACCTGATGCGTTCCGTCGCGAAGACGGTGCGCTTCAAGGTGCTCTCGACGCCGAGCGCGCGCACGCACAGCGAGTCGCCGCTGGCGCCGTGGATGGCGCGCGACGCGCTCGACGATGGCCGCTCAGCGTGACGGTGGCCGCTCAGCGTGACGGTGGCCGCTCAGCGTGACGGTGGCCGCTCCGCGTGACTGCGGCCGCTCAGCGTGATTCCGCGAACGCCTGCAGCTTGGCGGGCGACGGCAGCTTGAGCGTCTGCCCCGCCTGCAGCGCGTTGGCGCTCGCGAGCCCGTTGTAGCGGGCGAGCGCGTCGACGAGTTCCTTCTTCGACGTGCCGTAGTGCGCCGCCGCGAGCTTCGAGAGGCTCGCGCCCGGCTGCACGACGAGCTCGAAGTCCGCGGGCTCCGCGGGTTCCTGCGGCTCTTGCTGCGGCTGCGTTCCGGGGCCGGGTTCGGTGATCGGGCCGGAGGTGTCGGCTCGCGGCGGTTCCGCTGCGGCCGCGTCGCCTGCCGGCTTCCCGACGAGCACGACGCCCCAGCCGTCGGGCACGACACCGACCTCGGTCTTCGCGGCCTGGCCGGCGGCGATCCGCCGCGCTTCGTCCTGGCGCTCCTTGAGCGTGGCGATGCGACCCTGCTGCCAGAGCGCGGCGAGCCCGAAGGCGCACACCAGCGCGAGCAACAGGATCACGATGCGCACGGCGTCCCCCGGCGAGCGCTCAGCTCGCCGATTGCACCGCCGGCGGGTGGGTCGGCTTGTTCGAGTCCGCCTCGGCCTTCGCCAGGTTGCGCTTCTCGAGCCAGATGAACACCGGTGCGGCGATGAAGATCGAGGAGAACGTGCCGGTCAGGATGCCGAAGGTCATCGTGAAGGCGAAGCTCTCGAGCGCGTTGCCGGTGCCCAGGTTGAACAGCAGCACGATGAAGATCGTGCACATCGAGGTCGACGTGATCACCGTGCGCGAGAACGTCTGGTTGATCGACGTGTTGACGATCTCCTCCAGCGTGCCCTTCATCCTGGGCAAGTTCTCCCGGATGCGGTCGAACACGACGATCGTGTCGTTGATCGAGTAGCCGACGATCGTCAGGAACACGGCGATCGTGCCCATGTCGAACTCGACCTTGATGAACGGGATGACCACGAGCAGCGAGATCGCGCCGACGGTGATCAGGATGTCGTGGAGCAGCGAGACGATCGCCGCGAAGCCCCACGAGTACTCCGCGAAGCGCACGCGGATGTAGATCACGGTCACGAGCATCGAGAGCAACAGCGCCTTGAGCGCCGAGTCGCGCAGCTCGCCGACCACGCGCCGGCCGATCACGCTGGTCTCCGGGATCGGTTCGGCGAGCTCGTAGCGTCTGCCCGCCGAGTCGGTCTTCGCGCGGAAGGCCGTGACGATCCGCTGGGTCGCCGCCGCGGCGCTGTCGCCGCCCGGACCGTTCGCGGTGATCGCGACGAGCTCCGGCCGGCCGGGCCGCGCGGTCGCGGTGACGGCGGTGAAGTTCGCCGTTTCGAGCTGCTTGACGACGTCGGTCTCGGCGTGCGCCTCGGCGAAGTAGAGCGTGCCGGTCAGCGTCGACGCGGTCGGTGTCGAATCGACCTTGAGGTCGATCGGGCCCTTCTGCAGCAGCCCCGCGAGCGCGTCGCGGATCTCGCTCTTGAAGAGCTCCTCGTTGCCGCTCGCCTCGCCATCGCTCATCGTCTTGAACGTGACGCGGAACTCGGTGTAGCGGCCGTCGGAGGTCTTGCTGGCGGGCAGTTCCGCGACTTCCGCCGAGCTGCCGATCTCGCCGCCGATCGCGCGGATCGCCTGTTCGACCGAATCGCGGGTGCTCGGCTCCTCGGTGCGGACCTTCGCGGTCGCGCCGCCCAGGAAGTCGATGCCGAACGCGTCCTTCGGACGGGTGCCGGCGTTGTACGCGAACAGCCCGAGGCCCGCGACGATCAGCACGATCGAGATGCCGACCGCGAGGCGCGTCTTCTGGATGATCTTGAAGTTCGCGTTCGCGAGCCAGCGGCGCATCGTGAAGCGCTCGGTCGGCGCCTTCTTCACGCGCAGCTCGATCAGCAAGCGGACGACGACCAACGCACCGAGCAGCGACGCGAGCACGCTGGTGATCAGGGTGACGGCGAAGCCGCGGATCGGGCCGGTGCCGACGTACGCGAGGATCGCGCCGGCGAGCACGGTGGTGACGTTGGAGTCGATGATCGCCGAGAGCGCGTTCTCGAAGCCCGCCTTGGCCGCTTGCACCGGTTTCTTGCCGGAGTCCTGCTCCTCGCGGATGCGCTCGAAGATCAGGATGTTCGCGTCGACCGCCATCCCGATGCCGAGGATGATGCCGGCGATGCCGGGCATCGTGAGCGTCGCTTGGAACCCGGCGAGCGCGCCCATCTGCATCAGCACGTTGAACGCGAGTCCGATCGCGGCGTACAGGCCGAGGCGCTTGTAATAGAACATCATGAAGCCGGCGACGAAGGCGTAGGACACGAGGCCCATCAGCCAGCCTTGGTCGACCGCCTTCTGTCCGACGGTCGCGCCGACGTCCTCGCGCTGCTCCAGGATCGGCTTGATCTTGAGCGAGCCCGAGCGCAACACGGTGACCAACCCGCTCGCGTAGCGATCGGTGAAGCGTCCCGAGATCTGCGCGGAGCCGGGCAGTCGCTCGCTGATGTTCGCGAGCGACACGACTTCGTCGTTCAGCACGATCGCCATCGGCTCGTCGACGTGCGTCTCCGTGAAGTCGCCGAACGAGCCCTTCTTGCCGTCGATCAGCTCGAAGCTGACCGCGGGCATGCCGATGTGGTCGGAGCTGACGTACACGCGCGACATGTGGTCGCCGGTGAACGTCCACTTCTCCTGCGGCTCGGTCAGCGCGACCAGCCGCTGCTCGCGCGGCAGGAACGCTTCGCCCTCTTCCTGGCGGCGGGGGAACCAACGGATGCCCTGCGGCGGGCCGCCGGCGTCGCGCGGCAGCGCATTGAACATGCGGATCGGGCTGCCGGCGTTCTCGGGCTTCGTCAGCCACTCGGTGACCTTGGCGAGCTCGGCTTCGCGCGTCGTGTTGAGCGCCAGGAACTCCGCGTCCTTGGTCGCGATGTAGAAGCGCAGGTCGCCGAGGTTCTCGATCGCGTTCTGGATCTGGTCGTCGCTCGCGAGCTCGACGTCGGCGCCCGTGTCGTGCGCGGCGAGCGCGGTCTTGTGGGTCGCGCGCTCGATGTTGAAGAGTTTTTCCTTCTGGCGCGAGCCGTAGCGCACGCGCTCGGTGCCGATCCGGATCACGCCGCCCGACGCGGGGAAGCCGTCGAGCTCGCGCGGATCGGTGGTCGCGAGCTGGATCTCGGCGCGCAGCACCGACTCGTCGCCGGCGCCCGCCATCGGCGCCGCGAGCGTCGCGCGCGCGGCCGCGCCGGTCAGCTCGGCCGAGCCGGGCAATTGGATCTCGATCCGATCGGTGCCGAGCTTGCGGATGATCGGCTCGCGCAGTCCGTCGGGGTCGACGCGCGTGCGGATGATCGCGATCGATTCCTCGACCAGCTGGTTCCGATCCTCGTCGGGCGAGACCTGCCCGGACTTGATCGCGCCGTCGAAGTCGAGGCGGTACACCATCCGCACGCCGCCGGCGAGGTCGAGGCCGAGGCGGATCGGCCGGCTCGGCAACACCAGCACCAGCACGGAAGCGATCACCAACGTGGCGATCAGGGCGATCTTGCGTCGGACGTTCTCGACCATGGCGTTCTCTTCAGGCGCTCTCGGGCGCGGTGTCGCGGAGCTCGGGGACGTGCGACGGCGTCCGAGGGGGAGCTTGCGGCTCCCGGGCGATCAGGGGAAGCGGGGCAGCGTGGAAAAAGGCGTTCGCCGTCCGCGGCCTGGGGGCGCGCGCAGACGGCGAGGATCGACGGGACGGATGGATGAGCGCGCGCACTCGCGTGCTCGCGCTCAGGCCTTGGCGGCGGGCTCGGCCGCGCCGGCGTCGGAGCCTTCCTCGCTCCGCTCGCCGACGATCTCCTTCAGGCGGGTGCTCTTGCCGACGCGATCGCGCAGGTAGTAGAGCTTGGCGCGACGGGTCTCGCCGCGGCGCGTGGTGACCACGTCCTTGACGCGCGGGTTGTGCAGCGGGAAGACCCGCTCGACGCCCTCGCCCTGGACGATCCGGCGCACCGTGATCGAACGGCGGATGCCGCGGCCCTTGACCGCGATCACCAGGCCGATGAAGAGCTGGACGCGCTCCTTCTCGCCTTCACGGATCAGGTAGTGGACTTCGACCGTGTCGCCGACGTGCGGCGTGGGCAGGGTCTTCTTGCCCATCTCTTTTTCAATTTGCTCGATCAGGTGCATCGTCGGCCTCCGGACTGCTCGCGTTCTCTGGGTTGTTCGTGTTCTGAAGTAGATCCGGTCGCCGGACCCGTGTGCGCTTGTGCGCCGTCTCTTCGCGCCATCGCTCGACCGCCGCGTGGTCGCCCGACATCAGCACCTCCGGCACCTCCAGGCCGCGGTAGACGCGGGGCCGGGTGTAGTGGGGGTGGTCGAGCAGACCATCTTTCTGGAAGGACTCGGGCGCGATCGATTCCTCGTTGCCGAGGACGCCGGGGAGCAGGCGGACGCTGGCCTCGACGATCGTCAGGGCCGGCAGCTCGCCGCCCGACAGCACGAAATCGCCGAGCGAGAGGTCTTCGAAGTCCACGAGCTTGCGCACGCGTTCGTCGAAGCCCTCGTAGCGGCCGCACAGGATCAGCACGCGTTCCTCGCGTGAGATTTCGTCCGCAACCGATTGTCGGAAGACGCGTCCCGATGGACAGGTGGCGAACTTGCGGAAGCGGCCGTACTTGGCTTCGAGCCATTCCACCGCCTCGACGATCGGCTCGGGCTTCAAGAGCATGCCCGGACCGCCGCCGAAGGGGCGATCGTCGACCGTGCGATGCCGGTCACGCGTGAAGTCCCGGAGGTCGATCAGCAGGATCTCGGCGAGACCCTTGGACTGGGCGACTCCCAGGATGCTCTCGCGCGTGTAGGGCTCGAGGGCCTCCGGAAAGAGGGTCAAGATGGCAAAGAGCGGCAACAGGGGCCCCTTCTCGAAAGAAAAGGCAGAGCAGGGTAGAAAGGCGGGTCTCGCGCGTCAAGGCGCGCGGAAACCGAGGCGCTTCCCGTGTTCACCGGACTGATCGAGGCCTGCGTGGCCGTGCGTTCCCTGGAGCGCCGTGGAGCAGGGGCTCGCTTGACCCTGCCGGAGCCCTTTCCGAGCTGGCGGGTCGCGCACGGCGAGAGCGTCGCGGTCTCCGGCTGCTGCTTGACGGTCGTGGGCGGTGCCTCGGCGGCGGGCGGCGTCCCGGCGCCTCTGGAGTTCGACCTGTCGGCGGAAACCCTGGCGCGGACGTGGTTCGGCGAGCTCGCGCCCGGCCGCCTGGTCAACCTGGAGCGCGCGATGCGCCTCGACGACCGGCTGGGCGGGCACCTGGTCAGCGGGCATGTCGACGGCGTCGGCGCGATCACCCGGATCGACGACTCCGGCGACGGCGGCTGGCGGATGGGTTTCGAGGTCCCGGCGGGCTTCGAGCGCTACCTGATCGACAAGGGCAGCGTGACGATCGACGGCATCAGCCTGACGGTGGTCGAGCCGCGCGGCCGGTCGTTCGACGTCGCGCTGATCCCGGAGACGCTCGCGAAGACCCACCTCGGCCGGGCCGAGGTCGGCCAGCGCGTCAACTTGGAGGCGGACCTGGTCGGCAAGTGGATCGAGCGGCTGGTCGCGCCCCACACGGCGCGCTGAACGCTCGTTCGCCGAGTCGCCCGGCGGCTTCCGCGCGGCAAGCGAGCTTCGCGTGCCGCCGCGCTCCGAGTTCGGCGCCGGGTTCGCGGAGGCGTGACCTCGGCGGATTCGAACTGGGGCCCGCCCGCTGGCTCAGAACGTCGCGACGTACGCCGCGAGCGCCTCGAAATACGCCGGCAGCGTGTCCCACGGGTTCGGCAGCACGTCGTCGGTGACGTAGACCCACCCGCAGTTCTCCGCGAACGCGTGGTCGACCGCGGCCTGCCAGCCGGCGCTCGGCGTCGCATAGGGGAGCGCGTAGAACTCCTGGCGCGGTCGCACCTTCACCCAAGCGTCCGAGTGCCAGGTCGAGAATCCGCCCGAGCCCTCGTAGATGCAGACCGCCGACGCGACGGTCTGGTTGTTCCAATGCAGGTAGCTCGGGCTGGTCGACGTGCCCGGGTTGTCGACCACCAACGCGCCCGCGACCTTCGAGCGCGCGTACTGGTAGATCGCTTGGTAGTAGCTCTCGAACTGTCCCGGCGTGTTCGCCATCTCGTCGAGGAAGAACCCGTCGAGCGGATACCACGCGAGCCACTGATCGATGTCCGCGAAGACCTGCGCGAGCGGCCGCGCGCCGTAGCTCGTGTACACGTATCCGAGCAACGTTCCGCCGTGCGCGCGGAAGTCGGCGAACGCCACCGCGTAGCTCGCGTCGAACGAAGTCCCCGGTCCGTTGAAGACGTTGCCGATCGCGGCGATGCGCTTCGGGTGCAGCGCGGCGACCGCGGAGAGCCGCGTCCACGGAGAGTTCGCGACCGGATAGAAGTACGCCGGCACCAGCACGCGCAACGCAGGCGCGGCGAGCGTCGGCGTGCGCAGGGTCGCCAGGCCGGTCGGCGTCGCGACTTGCGCGAAGGAACTCGAGAGCAGGATCGACGCCAGGACCAGCGCGCGCAGCATGCGCCGCATTCTAACGCCGTTCGGCGGGCAGAGCGGGCGGCACTTCGAACGTCAGCGAGCCCCAGAAGCTCTCCCAGTCCGAGCGTTGCTCGTTCGCGGCGGCGGTGCGCATGTGCACCGCGGCGATCAGCCAACGGCCGGACCTCGTCAGCGCGAGCGACGCGCGCCCGAGCTCGTCGGTGCGCGCGAAGATCGTCGCGGAGGTGTCGTCGCGCGGCTCGTCGAGGCACAGCGCCGCGACCAGCGCGCCCGCGAGCGGCTTCTGCTCGAAGAAGAGCGTCACCGGCAGCGCTTCGTAGCCCGAGCCGTCGGCTCGCCGCGCGAGCGTGCTCGGGTTCTTGTTCGGGATCAGCTCGAGCGGCAGGTTCATGACGCGATCGAAGCCTTCGGTGGACGGCGCCGTGACGGTGATCAGCGACTTGGCGGAGCGCGAGTACAGCTCGCGACCGGGTCGGTCGAGCTCGCCGCGCTGCGCGCGCGCTGCGGCGACCGCGTCGAGGCCCTTCTCCTCGAGATAGGTCGCGAACTTCGCGGGCGCGAGCTCGACGAACGCGTGGTTCGAAACGTATCCGAGCAACAGCGTGCCTTCGGATTCGACGCGCACGAGTCCCGCGACTTCCTGGCCGTCGCGGCCGACCAACGGCTTCGTCCGATCGGCGGCGGCGAGCTCGAAGCGCACCAGCCGCTGCTCGCTGCGCGGCACGTTGTCGCCGCGGCCGAAGTCGCCGACCTTCAGGCGCACGCGCAGCAGCTCGCCGTGCTTCGGTGAGAAGCTCTCGGGCTCGATCCAGAAATCGTGCGCGCGAAGCGTCGAGGCGAGCGCGAACGAAGCGAGGGCGAAGGCGATCAGTCGGCGCATGGAGAGGCTCGTCGTGGTGGAGCTCGTCCCCGCCGCGCGGAGTGCGTCGCGCGACGGGGACGAGCGGAGAGAGGGTCGAGGAATCAGTTGGCGGGCGAGCCCGGGAACGGCGTCGTGACGTAGGGGAAGCGGTCGTAGAACGCCTGGTCGTCGACGTACGCGCCGTCGGTCAACGGCGCCTGGCCGGCGGGCGCGACGCTCGGATCGAGCAGCACGCCCATCACGACGCGCAGCGACATGTCGACGACGTCGTCGCCAGGCCGCCGACCGTTCGGGTAGCCCGCGAGATCGCCGGCGAGCACCCCGAGATTCGCTTGCTGACCCTTCGGCACCGGCGGGATCGACGTGTTCAGTCGCAGCATCTCGCCGAACGAGCCGTTCTTGTTCAGCCCGTCGACGCCGGTCGCGAACACCGCGACCAGGTCGGTGCGCGGGAACAGCGTCGGCGCCGGCGCGGCGAACAGCGCTTCGATCAGCGCGGGCAACGTCGGATGCGTGATGTAGTCGGCGAACTGCACGTCGTCGTGCGGCTGGCTCGCGTTGAAGCGGTCCTTGTCCTTGAGCCCGATCACGAGCTCGTTGACCAGCGGCATCGAGAGCCGCGAGACCTGCACGAACGGCCCGGTCTCGACCGCGGGCGTGTCGAACGTCGGCTGCTTCAGCAGCGTGCGCTTCTGCGGCAGCAGAGCCGCGGTCCACGCGCCGATCGTCGGCTGGCCCGGCTTCACCAGGAAGCTCTTCGGGATCTCCAGCACGAAGCTCGTCACGTTCGCGTCGCCGATCGTGTCCGTTTCGCCCTTCGGATCGCCGAGCGGGTTCAGGTTGATCAGGTCGAACGCCTCGCCGAGGTTGACGACGAACGGATCGTTGCGTTGACCGACGAACATGCGGCCGACCGAGCCGTCGGGCAGCGTGATGTCGTAGATCTTCGAGTTCGCGTAGGCGTCGTAGTCGGGGATCGACTTCGTGCCGATGTTGTCGACCGGCTTCGAGAAGGTCTTCTCGCCGGTCGCGGCGTTGCGGACGGCGACGGTCTTCGCGCCCGCGCCTTCACCGAGGACGACGTCGAGCTTGTAGCGCTCGAGCTCGTTCAGGTTGGACTCGTCGCCGGCGAAGATCGGTCCGATGTTCTTCAGCGGCACCGAGACCGTCTTCTCTTGACCGGGGTTGCCGATCTTGAGCGCGAGGTCGCGCAGCACGTTGTCGAACTGGAAGCGGAACGTCAGGTCCGGCTTCGCATCCGCATCGTTGTCGACGCGGATCTCGTAGCGGGCCTCGGGATCGAGCGTGAAGTAGTTCGGGCCGCCGTAGGGATCCTGCAGCGGCAGGTAGTTCGCGATGAACGTGACGTAGCCTTCGCGGCCCGCCTCGTAGCTCGTGAACATGTAGAAGTCGGTGGCGTCGACCTTCGGGTGTTCGGTGACGAACGGAGCTTCGCGGTGACTCGACGCGTGGACGAGCTCGAGCGAGCCCGCGAGCGCCGCGACACCGACCAAGCCGGCGAGCGCGAGGCGGCCGCGGGTGATGCGTTGCGTGTGCATGGTGGATGGAGCGATGGTTGTTTCGGAAAGGACTTGCCCGGGACGTCGCCACCTACGCGGTGCCGCGGCGCGCGGATTCAGCTTTCCGCGCCCGATCTCGGGCTCCTGCGCGAGCGCAGGATTCCGCGAGATCGGTGAATCCGCTCGCTCGCGAGCCTTCGTAGGATGCGCGTGATGTCCGGTGTCCCCCCCGTGAAGCCCGCGACGACCGCACCGCGTGCGCCGGCGGCGACGCCGAGTTCGTCCGGCTCGCTCGACGCGCCGGCGACGGCGCCGAGCAACGCGGAGCTCGCGCGCACCGTGCACGCGGTCGCGGCGGGCGATCACGCCGCGCTCGCGAGTCTCTACGACTCGACGCAGCGCTTCGTGTTCACGCTGGTGACGCGGCTCGTGCGCGATCGCGCGACCGCGGAGGAGGTGACGCTCGACGTCTACCTCCAGGTCTGGCGACGCGCGTCGAGCTACGCGCCCGAGCGCGGCAAGGTGCTCGCGTGGCTGTTGACGATCGCCCGCAGCCGCGCGCTCGATCGTGCGCGCGCCGAGCGCGTGCGCGACGTCGAATCGAACGTCGAGGAGCGCAAGGACCTCGTCGCGCCGTGCGAGTGCGACCCGAAGCTCGAACCCGAGCGCGAGGAACGCTGCCAGCTCGTCGCCAAGGCGCTGTCGGCGCTGCCGGAGGCGCAACGGCGCGTCGTCGAGCTCGCGTACTTCGGCGGGCTGTCGCACACCGAGATCGCGGAGCGCCTGAGCGAGCCGCTCGGCACCGTGAAGACCCGAGTCCGACTGGGATTGATCAAGCTGCGCGAGCTGCTGCGGCCGTTGGAGCAAGTGTCATGAGTCACTCGATCGATCGCGGCGCCCCGAGCGGGCCGAACTCGCGTTGCGCGGAGCTCGAGCACGCCGCGTTGCACGCCGCCGGCGCGCTGGAGGCCGCCGAGCGAGCGCGTTTCGCCGC
>JADLBP010000056.1 GCA_020847695.1 Planctomycetota bacterium | reverse complement strand
GCGCTGGTCGACGGAGATCCGCCAATCGATCGAGCCCGCCTCACGCGCGACCTGCGCGAAGTACCACGACATGTCGACGCCCGCGGCGGCGTCGAAGCCGGCGAAGAAGTCGTCGGGCGTCGGATGGCGGAAGCGATACGCCTCCGAGTAGCCGCGCATGCCGCGCAGGAAGACCTCCCAGCCGTCGGTGCCGGGCCACTCGGCGCTGATCGCGGCGGGCAGCGAGCGCAGCATCGTCGCGGGCTTGTTGTACGCGTTGACGCGGTAGCCCAACGAGTCGGCGTAGAGCCACGCGTGCGTGTCCACCGCGTCGCGATCCGGATCGCTGAGGAAGCGCGTGCGATCGTTCCAGCGCGGATCGTCCCACTGCGGCGCGAAGGTCAGCGCGGGTTGGTCGCGCCAACGATCGAGCAAGCCCGACGAGCGGATCGGATGCCACTCGAGCAGCGGCAGCGTCCGCGCGGACAGCGCGTCGGCCCACGCGCCGCCGCCGGGCGCCGGTGTGTACGTGACGCCGTCGACGAAGAGCTCGGAGTACTGCGTCGTGCCGCGGCGCAATCCGAACGCGCGCACCAACGTCTCCGACGTCGTGAACGTGTTGAAGCCCTCGTCGAGCCACGCGGACTCGAACTCGTTGTTGCCGACGAGCCCGTACCAGAACTGGTGGCCGCACTCGTGGATCGTCACGCTCTCCGGCGAGTGCATGTCCGGCGTCGTGAAGAGCTGCGTGCCCGCGGTGAACAGCGTCGGATACTCCATCCCGCCCGCGCCGGCGCCGTGCGCGGGATCGACGCAAGTCACGTGCTCGTACGGATAGCCGCCCCACCAGAGCCCGTAGAAGAACAGCGCCGCCGAAGTCGCCTCGAAGTGGCGATGCGCTTGCTCCGCGCGCTCCGGATGGATCAGCACGGTGACCTCGACGTCGCGCATCCCGGTGTCGGGCTCCTTCTGGAGCGCCTCGCGCACGCGGTCGACCTCTTCGGGGAAGCGCGCGAGCCACTCGCCGACGCGGAACGTCTCGCGATGGACGACGTAGCGCGGATCGGCGGTCCAGGTGAAGTCGTGGACGACCGCGCGGTTGCCGGTGTGATCGACGCGCTCGCGATCGGCGCGCGACGGCGCCGCGATCGTCGTCAGCACGCGACCGTCCTTGGTCTCCGACGCTTCGACGACGCCCGAGCCGAACACCTTGCCCGCGTACTCCTCCGGCAGGTCGAGCACGACGTCGTACGTGCCGTAGTCGGAATAGAACTCGGTGACCGCGTGGAACTGGTGGCAGTTCCAGCCGTGCTCGCCCTCGAACACGCCGAGCTTCGGGAACCACTGCGCGGCGAGGATGAAGTCGTCCTTGTAGCCGGTGCGGCGGCGCACGCGCGGCAACTGCGACTCCCACTCGACGTGCAGCTCGACCGAGCCGCCGGGCTCGACCGCCTCCGGCAGCTCGACGCTGAAGACGCTGCGGTCGTCGACGTTCTGGTCGTCGGGTTGGCGGAAGCGCAGGGTCGCGAGCAACTCGCGCTCGCCGACGCGGACGCTGGTGATCCGCTGCCAACCCCACTCGTCCTCGATCGAGTTGCCGCGCAGCGAGCCCTTCGACTCGATCAAGTGCGTCGAGCGGGTGTTCGAGAACGCGTTGAGGTAGAGATGGAACCACGCGTCGCGCGCCGCGGTGTCGGTGCGGTTCTCGAAGCGCACGTCGAGCGAGCCGGAGAGGCGCTTCTCCGGATCCTCGAGGCGCGCCTGGATCCGGTACGCGAGCCGGTTGCCGCCGCGGTCGGCGCCCGGAGCGCCCGAGACACCCGCAGCCCCCGGAGCATTCGGTTGACCTGGGGCACCGGACGCGCGCGCGACCAGCGGCGCGACCGCGAGCGCGACACCGAGGCAGGCCAGGGCGAACCGGCGCCCGCCGCTCGGCGCGCCGGGGCGGACGGGGGGACGGGGCGTGGGAGCCATCGCCGGATGATCCCCGGCGCCCCGGGATCCCACAAGCTGCTTCGCACGTAAGTCTTTGTTCGTCCGGATGTTGCGATCACCCTCGGAAGGTTCCTCCAGACCGGGCTCAACGCGCTCGCGATCCGTCCGAGAACCCTCGTGGACCTGAACGCGAGGTCCACACCGCCGATGGAAATCCCGTCCAAGTCGACTTCGTCCGGAAAAACCGCTCAAGCCCCCCCGGTCGATGCCGATAACCGCAGCAAAGGAGACCTCCTCCCCCTCAGTGGAAGGAGCACGTCATGGAAATCCGTAGCCAACCCGTAGGACAAAACCCGCAGGACCGCCGTGTGGACATCACCCGTCCGACGCGGGAAGCGCTGAAGTCCGGTGTCGAAGAGGCCGTCGCGGAGAACAAGGTCGACGCGGCCGCCGAGGAAGCGGCAAAGGCCAAGCGCATCAAGAACGCCCGCGAGGAACACGCCGAAGCGCTCGACAAGCGCGTCGACAACGCTCGCGAGCAGGAGTCGAAGGAGCAGCGCATCCAGAATGCCCGCGAGCAAGCCGTTCGCGAGCGCATCCAGAATGCGCGCATCAATCGACAAGACCGGATCGAGAACGCCCGCGACATCGACGAGCGCAAGCAAGCCGAGCGCATCAAGAACGCTCGGAACCTGAAGGACGAGATCCGCATCTCCTTCGACGCTCGCCCGACCGACGCGGAGCGCACCGCTCGCCTGCAGTCGCTCAAGGACTTGCACGACGCTGGAAAGCTCCACGACGAGGAGCGTCTCGCGCGCGCCGCCGAGCGTCTGCTCCAGGGCGACGCCTGATCCGCGCGACGAACCAAGGTTGCTCGCTCGAAGAGCTCGGAGCCTCCGCTCCGGGCTCTTCGTTTTCGTCGCGTGACTTCGTCGGTCACTGCGCTCGCGGGACGAGCAAGCGGCGACAGTGCTTGAGCGCCAACACCGCGTAGGACGTCGTCAGCACGGGCTCGTCCTCCCACCAGCGTCCGTCCGGATTGCGCCACGAGCCGTCGTCCGACTGGAGACGCTCCAAGCGCGCCGCGAGCTCGCGCGCGGCTTCGCGACGGCCGGAGCCGGCGACCTCCAGCGTCGCGAGCCCGTGCACGTCGAGCGTCTTGGCCGCGATCAGGAAGTAGTAGTAGAGCCCTTGGTTGCCCGGGAAGCCCGCCGGCCCGTAGCGGCGCGTCAGGTCCGGATTGCGCTCGACCGTGAACGACGCGCGCAACGCGGAGAGCGCGCGCTGAGCGAGCTGCTCCTGCGGCGCGACCTCGAGGTAGACGTAGGGCAGCAGGTCCTCGTACGTGAAGCCGTCGACGGCTTCCAGCGCGCCCGGCGGACGCAAGCGCGCCGGCGCGCGACCGTCCTTCGCCTCGCAGCGCGAGAGGAAGTCGAGCGCGCGTCGTTCGGCTGGGTCGAGCTCGCCGCGGCGCGATTCGAGCAGCGCCCGAGCGGCTCGCGCGGCCTCCGGACCGGCGGTGACGCGCCCGGCGGAGTCGCCATCGACCGCGGACTCGGGCGTGCGCCGGCCGCGGGCGTAGAGCTCGACGTCCTGCGCGAGCCGGCGAACGTCACCGTCGTCGGTGCGCGCCGCGTGGACGCGCAGCGCGCGCGACGCGACGCCGGACGTGTACACCGCGAGGCCGCGCGACGGATCGTAGAGCCCACCGTCGGGCTGACGGCGGCGCGCGAGGAAGTCGGCGGCGCGGCGGCTCGCGTCGAGCTCGATCAGCACGGGCTCGGGCTCCTCCAGGCTCCACAACGCGAGCGCGGTCGCCGCGACCGAGCACACCTCGGGGCGCGCGACCGGCGCGAACGCACCGTCCTCGCGCTCGCGCGCAGCGAGCCACGCGCCGGCGCGCTCGAGCGCGAGCTCGAGGCGCGCGAGCTCCGACTGCGGTCGCGGCTGCGCCGACTCGAGCGGCGCTTGCTCCGGTTCTGGTCGCATCCGCTCTGGTTCTGGTCGCATCCGCTGCGGCGGCGGGAGCCCGTTGCTCGGAGCGACGAGCTCTTGGGCCACGAGCGGCAGACACGCGAGCGCGAGCGCGAGCACGTTCATGGCCGAACCTCCGCGCGACGGAACGTCGCGACCAGCTTGGTCCCGACCGGCGGCACCGCGCGCGGGTTCGCGACGTACAGCGTGTCGTCGAACGCCTCGCGCGCCGGATTCTCGAGGATCGTCGAGGTGTCGCGATACGTCGTCGCGAGCGTCTTCACCTGATCCGCCGCGAACACGACGCCGCCCGAGCCGTCGGACGCCGGCTGCTCGTAGGAGCCGGCGAAGATCCAACCGCGCGGCGCCATCGTGCGGCCGGCGCCTTCGAGCCAGACCCAGTCTTCGGCGCGCGCTGAGCGCTCTTCCCCGTCGGCGTCGAGCCAACGCACGCGGATCTCGACGGCGTCGCCGGTCGGCGGGACCTCGGTGCCGTCGGCTCGTTGCTCGGCGGGCGCTCCCGGAACGAGCCCGATCGCGAGCAAACCCGCCTGCAAGCCGCTCGGCACGCAGTCGAGCACGACGACGGACTCGTGCGTCTTGCCCTGTGGCGCGCACGCGAAGACCTCGACGACGCCTTCGCGTTGGTTGACCCAGCCGTCGACCTCGAGCACGCCGCGCGCTCGGTCGATCCGCACGCCGAGCGAGACCAGCAGGCGGCTGACCTCGTCATCGCCCGGCACCACCGGAGCCGTCGCGTCGTCATCGGACGCCGCGGCGGGCTCGGTCGGGCTCGCCGCAGCGCGAGCGACTGCGCCGTTCGCTCCGAGCCCGTGCGCTCGCGACGCTCCGTCGGCGCCGGAATCCGGCCGCGGAGCCGCTGCGCGGCACGCGCAAGCCGCGAGCACGCAGAGCCACACCAACGAGGAACGTCGCGCAGCGATCATCGGGAAGCCTTCGGTCGAGGAGAGCAGACGAAGCGCTCCGGACCGCGGGGCCCGGAGCGCACGATGCCTAGGCTCACGGCTTCGGCGGAATGGATTCGCAGCACTGACCGTCGTCGATCGCCGGCGTGCCGAGCACGAGCGGCACCGAGACGATCAGGACGCCTTGGCAGAACGCGCCCTTGTCGTCCATCGCGGTGAAGCGGATGTGATAGACGCGCCCGTTGCCGAGCGTCGAGCGCTCGGAACGGATCCAGACCAACGGACCGACGCCCTTGTACTCGGCGTCGACCTTGGTCTTGCCGTCGTGGTTGCCCTTCGCGTCACGCGGCTCGTCCTGCGTGATCGCATCGACGTAGATCGTCACCGGGTCGCCATCGGGATCGGTGATGTTGCAGAGCGCCTGGATGTCGATCAGGTCGCACTTGTGGTCCGCCGGCCAGAGCTCGACGTTCACGCCGATCGCGCCCGAGCAATCCGGCGGGTTGTTGCCGCCGAGGTCGCACGGCTCGGTCGGGCCGACCACGATCACCTTGCCGAAGTCGACGTTCTGCAGGGTGTTGTCGTCGGTGACGCGCAGCGCGATGTCGTAGATGCCCGGAGCCAGGCTCGAGAAGTACGTCGTGACGTCGACTTGCACGCCGATGCCGTCGTTGAAGTCGAGGTCGAGCGGTTGCGGGTCGAAGTCCCACTCGTAGCTGACGATCGTCCCGTCGATGTCGGCCGACTTGCTGCCGTCGAGCACGAACGGCGGGTTCTTGCCGATGCAGAACGTGTACGGTCCGCCCGGATCCGAGTTCGGCGGGAACGGCGGAGGCGTGACCTTGACGGAGCAGGTCGCGGTCGCGTTGAGCGGCGGGACCTTGTCGTCGGTGACGCGGAGCTTGACGGTGTAGTCACCGATCGCCGCGAAGGCGTGAGTCACCTGCGCGCCGCTCGCGTCGTACAGCCCGTCGTTGTCGAAGTCCCAGTCCCAAGCGACGACCTTCTGCGCCGGGTCGAGGTGGTACGACTGCGAGCCGTCGAACGCGACCGGGAAGCCGGCGGCGGTTTGCTCGGGCTCGGCATCGCACACGGCGACCGGACCGATCTCGACGATCGTGCTCGAGAGGATGATCACCGCCCACGCGGTCGCGAGGTCGTAGTAGACCCAGTACCCGTACCAGTAGCCCTCGGGGTATTGGATCGAGATCAACCTGCGAGCCAAGCCGTCCATGGCTCCGCCGGTGGTGGTGTCGCTGCGGTACCAGTCGAACGTACCGGCCATGAGGTCGACCGGCGTCGGCGTCGCGAGGCGCATCGCCTTCGCGACCGCGAACATGCCGTAGATGCGGTTGTTCAGGATCAGCGCGTCCCAGTTGGCGAGCATGTACGCCTCGGACGCGTCGAAACGCGGCGAGTCGTTGGGCACGCCGTCCATGATCAGCTGCACGACACCCGACGGCGTCGTGTTCATGCCGTTGACGTCGATCGGGTTCGTGTCGGTGTATCCGAAGCGACCGTCCGACGACGTCCCGGTGCCGAACACCTGGGAGTTCGGGATCCAGTAGTTCAGGTTCTCGCTCTTCACGAACGCGGGCACGATCGATCCGAACACGCGCTCGGCGCCGATCGTTCCGATCGAGTTCCACTGACACGCCGAGTTGTCAGCGGACTGATCGTTCCAGCCATACCGCCACCCGCCGCGATACCACGACGCGGTGTCGGCTTGGCCCCATGCGATCGTGTCGATCATGTCCTGGACGATGTGCGCGTACGTCTTGCCGAGCACGTGCGTCGTGTCGCCCGACACCGTCACCGCGTTGGGCGTGCCGCTCGCGACGACCGCGTCGATCACCTGGCCGAGCACGTAGGGCGAGTAGTTCTCGTACCCGGTGTTCAGACCGATGCCGTTGCCGTTCGAGTCCGGATCACCGGCGGCCTGCACCGACATCGTCACCGGTGTGAGCTGCGTGAACAGGTACACCAGACCGCGCGCGACGTCCTCGGCGTACGGGTCCTCCGCGAAGTTGCCGATCTCGCGGTGGCCGTGGATCTGGAACGCTTGGAGCGCGGAAGACGTGTCCGCCGAGTAGCTCTGGTTCGCCCAGAAGCCCGCGGGGATGCCGCTGACCGTCGTCAGGTTCTGGCGCTTGTGCAGCCACCAGAGCCCGTGGTCGATCGCCATGTTGATCTCGACGTCGAGGTTCTTCGGGTCGACGACGACGACGCGGAACGTGTCGCTCGAGGCGTTGCCGCACGAGTCGGTGACCGTCAACGTCGCGATGAAGGGCTGACCGTTGGTGCCGGCGTAGGTGTGCTTGAGCTCGAGCGCGCGCGGATTCGCGAACGAAACCGCGACGGGCCCGGAGCCGTCGCCCGGATCCCACGAAGCGCTCGTCAGAGAGCAACCCGCGGGCACCGTCGCCGTGCCTTGCAGCATCAAGCTGCCTCCGTTGAACACTTGGTGCGGCAGGTTGGGATCACCCGCCCACGGCACCGTGATCGCCTGCAGACCGACGGACTTCGTCGTGCCTGCCTGCGCCGCTGCGGTCGCGTGCGCCCTGGCGACACGCTTGCCGAGCGCGGTGCTCTGCGCACTCGCGTCCGACTGCATCGTCACCGTGAAGGCGAACGGCAGCAGCAAGAACATCGAACTCGCTTGAACCGATCTCAGGTTCATGACGTTCTCCTGATGTGGCCCCAGACCTTCGGGCCGTCCGCGATGAAGCGAGGCGAGAGGACGGCGAAGCGGGGACCCGTCTGGCTGAACCGCATGCGACGCGGAAACTCCGCACCCCGGCAGGGGGATGCGGAACGGGCCGAGGCAGGCTCCGGGATCCGCGTCTCCATCGCTGCGTGAAACTTCGTTCAGCGTAGATCGATGGTGCACAGCGGCAACTTGGCCTCTGTGGGTAACGGTGGGCAGACGAGTTTGCTCGCCGCGAGCCGACGATGCGCAATTCGGCGAGCGAATGAGTACGCGGAGTTTCGCGCGTCGATCGGCGCGCGGCTCTCGCTCGCGTCAGAGCACGCGCGCGACTTCGTACGCGGCGAAATGCGCGAAGCGAGCCGGCGACAGCAGCACCAGGTCGGAGCTCTCCGGCGCCAACGTGCTCGCGCGGTGGTTGTTGCACCAGACGTCGATCGAGCGCTTGACCCGCTCCGAACCGGAATCGAGCGCGAGCGTCGCGTTCCAGATCGCCTGGCCGGTCTCCGCGGACACGAGCTCGAGCTGCAGGCTGAGACGCTGCGGCGTGTACGTACGCAGCTCGGTCACCGTGCCGACCATCAGCCCGTCGAGGCGATAGCGCCGCGCGAGCTCGATGATCGTCGTCGTGCGATAGAAGCCGCGTCGGTGCGGATCGCTGACGTCGACCGCTTCGAGATCCTGCGCGTCGAGCGCGACGACCTCGAAAGGCGCGCGTTCGCCGAGCTCGAGGGCGAAGACGCGCTGGAGCTCGGCCGCGCGCTGCACGTCGAGATCGCCGCCGACGAACGGCAGCAGACCGACGCGCTGCAGCGGGTACGTCGCGAAGTCGCCGGCGCGCGTCGTCGCCGCGAGCGGCGGCTCCTCGGGCAGTCGCACCTTGGGCTGATGGATCGCGCAGGCCGCGGTCAACAGCACGATCGACGCGAACGCGAGCCTCATTGCTTGTGCTCCGGAGCGTGCTCGCCGGCGCCCGAGTCGCTCGCGGCGACGCTCTTCGCTCGTTCCTCGGCGAGCATCGCGATGCGCAGCTCGAGCAGCGTCTTCTCGGCCTCCATCCGACGGATGTGCGCCGTCGCGAGCCGCGCGGCGAGGTCGAGGTTCTCCGCGCGCAACGCGTCGAGCGACTGCAGCTCGCTCGTGCTCGACGTCTCGTACCCGGCGATGCGCTGCTGAGCGTCCAGCAGCGCCGTCTGCGTGCGTTCGAGGTCCGCGCGAACGAGCTCGAGCTCCGCGAGCAACGCGTCGCGCTCCTCGCAGGACTTCTGGTAGAGCTCGAGCAGCGTCATGCGCCCGCCGGCTTGATCCTGCTCGGCGACCGCACCGCGCGGCGCGGCGCCGACCGGCTTGCCGTCGCGACCGTAGAGCACCGCGGGCTCCGCCGGGACGATCGGAGCGGTCGGAGGCGCGGTTTGGCTCGCCTGCGTCTTGCACGCGGCGACGAGCGCCAGGGTCGCGAGCACGATCGACGTCTTCGAGCGCATGTCAGGCTCCCTTCCTCGGGTCGTTGGGCTTCGCCTCGGCGGTCTTCGCTTCCGCGGGCTTCGCCGCCGGCTTGTCGTCGGCGTAGTCGAGCTCGACGACGGTCTTCTCGCCGCACGAGCACGTGATCTCGATCGCGCGCACCTTGTTGTCGACGCGCAGCAGCTCGACCGCCTTCTGGCCGGCGCGCGGCGCGCGGCCCTTCGGCAACGGCGCATGGGCTTGCGCCTCGTCGCAGTCGAGGCGCACCGAGTGGTGCTTGATGATCGAGCGGATCGAGCTGTTCATGCGGTGACGTCCAAGTGGGCTCCGACTTCGTCGCTCGCGCGCGGCGCGATGCGTTGGTCTTCAGGATCGAGCGTGCGCTCCGGCGCCGGCTCTTCGCGCTCTCGCTCGCGGCGACGGTGCGCGTCGGCGTCGATCTCGAACGGCTCGCCGTTCCGGTCCTCGCGCGAGCGTCGCACGGCGCTGGTCTGCGCCGTGCGATCGATCTCGACCTGACGGATGGGGAGATCCATGGGTCCTCACGCTTCGCGGGACTCCGCGGTGAGCGTCCGATTCAGGCGGAAGATCGCGCGCGAGTGCAGCTGGCTGACCCGCGATTCGTGCACGTCGAGGATCTCGCCGATCTCCTTCAACAGGAGACCTTCGGCGTAATACAGCGTGATCACGGTCTTCTCCGGCTCGGGCAGACCGCCGATCGCGCGCGTCAGCAGGATCTTCATCTCCTGCCACTCCGCGCTGCCGACCGGGTCCTTCGAGCGCGGGTCGGCGAGCATGCTCGCGAGCTCCTCGGACGGCCCGTCGTCGAGCGACGTCTGTCCCGCGCTCTTCGCCGACAGCAGGATCTCATCGACCTCGTCGAGCGAGACGCCGAGCTTCGCCGCGATCTCCTCCGGCGCGGGCGCGAGTCCGTTCTCCTGTTCCAAGGCGGCGATCGCGCGTTCGAGCTCGCGCACCTTCTCGCGTCGGCTGCGCGGCAGGAAGTCCTGCTTGCGGAGCTCGTCGAGGATCGCGCCGCGGATCTTCGGGTACGCGAACGTCGAGAACTTCAGCCCGCGCCCGGGCTCCCACGCATCGGCGGCTTGGATCAAGCCGACCATGCCGTAGCCGACGAGGTCCTCTCGCTCGATGCGCGCGGGCAAGTCGAGCGCGAGTCGCCCCGCGATGTGCTTCAAGAGCGGCACGTGGTCGAGGATCAGCTTGTCGCGGTCGACCGCGATGTCGCCGTAGGCGGCGCGCGACGGCTCAGCCATGCGACACCTCGGTGTCGTTCGGCTGCGGTCGGTTGCGGCCCTTGGCGTTCATCAGCTGACTTTCTTCTTCTCGTCGACGGGCT
>JADLBP010000055.1 GCA_020847695.1 Planctomycetota bacterium | reverse complement strand
TCGAGCTCAACGCCGACCCCGACTTCAAGATCGGTCGTCCGCGGCAGATCTACACCGGCGCGACGAAGCGCGCCTACGTCCCGATCGCGTCGCGCTGAACGACGACCGCACGCTCGCGAGCGCGGTGTCGCCCCCGGGCGAGCCGCGCTCGCTGCATTTCGGTCGCTCCCGCATCGACGCCGAGGCGTCTCGAGTCGCGCTGCGTCACGGCGAGACCGTGCCGCCGAAGTCGCGTCGGTTCGTGCCGCGGTTCGGTCGGCGGTTCAGTCGCCGGTCGGCGAGATGCGGAACTGCATCACCGACGGCAACTGCTTCAGCGTCTCGGTCAGCGTGCGCACGTTCTCCGCGCGCTGGCTGCGGATCACCATCCGGTACTCGAAGAAGCCCTCGCGAGCATCGAGCCGGTAGTTGAGGTGCGCGATCGTGAAGTCGTGCATCGCGACGAGCGCGCGCAGGTCGTTCTCCGGGAGCACCTGCTCACGCGCGAAGCGCACCACGAAGTGCGCGTAGAACTGCATCGGCAAGCGCGCTTCGATCCAGCGGAAGACCGAGAGCGTTCCGAGCGTCAGCAACGCCGCGACGATCGCCGGGAAGTAGAACCCGATGCCGACCAGGATCCCGATCGCGGCGGTCATCCAGATCGACGCCGCGGTGGTCAACCCGCGCACGGTCGCGCCTTCCTTGAGGATCGCGCCGGCGCCGAGGAAGCCGATGCCGGTCATGATCCCCTGCGCCATTCGCGTCGGATCGAGCATCATCCGCAGATCGTCGCGCATCGGGACCCACTGGTCCTCGAACACCGTGATCAGCATCAACAGCGCGGTCGACAGACAGACCAGCGCGTGCGTGCGGAACCCCGCGGGCCGGCCGTGGTAGCTGCGCTCGAGCCCGATCGCGCCGCCGACGAGCAACGCGACCGCGAGCCGCAAGAGCATCTGGTCGTGCGCCGGATCGCCCGTCAGCGACTGCATGGGGAAGGCCGCGAGCATCCTGCCGATTGCAGCGTCCGCCGGGCCGAGGTCAAGCGGCGCGATCCGAGACCGAGCTCGCTCGCGTCGGTTTCCCGCTTCCGCGGGCCGAACTCGTCACGGCTCGCCGCGACCCTCGCCGACGCGCAACACGCGCCGCAGCGCCCGCGGCGACCGATTCAGCGCGCGAGCTCCACGATCGCGCCGGCGGCCGCCGCGGCGAACGCCGCGGAATCGGGCGCCACGTCGACGCGCGCTCGATCGCCGAATCCGCAGTGCGCGAAGAACGCCGAGAGACCGGTTTCGAACGCGGCGGGCTCGCCGCTCGGACGCCAGCGCTCGGTGCCCGCGCCCAGCACGACCTGCACCTCGAGCCCCATCGACGCGGCGCGGCGCGCGCGCTCGAGCGGCGTCTCCGGGTGGATCGGCCCATCGAGCACGAGCACGCGGCGAAAGAGTCCGGGCGCGCGCGTCGCGAGGTCGAACGCAACCGACGCGCCCTCGCCGACACCTGCGATCCAAACTCGCGAGCGATCGATCGGGTGGGCGCTCGAGAACGCCTGCACCGCGGCCGCGACGCGCGCCTCGAACAGATCGGGGCGCCGCTGCAGGTCGCTCGGCTCGATCAGCCAGTGCATGCCGGTTTCCGGCGCGGCCGCAGCCGCGAGCGACGCGCACGGAGCGACGATCGCGAAGCCGAGTTCGTCCGCGCGTTCGCGCCAGCTCGCGTCGAGCACGCGGCCCGGCGTCGAATCACGATCGTGCAGCAGGACGAGCAGTCGCAGCGGCCGAGTCCCCGCCGTCGGCGGCACGTAGACCTCGGACTTCGCCGCGAATGCGCGCGTCGCGGCCTCCGATGCGCGCGCCGCGTCGACCAACGGCGCCCAGCGCGCGTCGGACCGCAGCGCGCCGAGGTCCGCGTCGGTCTCGATCGTGCGCACGCGGTCGGCACGGCTGCCGAAGCCCCAATCGATCGCTCGCGCGAGCCACTCGAACGCGGGATCGAGCTCGCCTCCGAGCGCACGGGCGCATGCGAGGTTGTACGCGAGCAACGCGTACCGCGGCCGCAACTCGAGACAACGCTCGAAGCACTCGGCCGCGCGTTGGAGTCGCCGCGCCTGAAGAGCGGTGATGCCCTCCTGGAACGTCGCGAGGTACTCGGCGTGCGTCGGGGCCTCGACTTCGAACGGGGGGCGAACGTCTCCGACGAAGCGCGGCGCGTCGCCGGCGAGCGCTCGGGCTCGTTCGCGCCCCGCGGCGGCGAGGTCGGGCTCGCCGGCGAGCTCCAGCACGCGCGCGAGCTCGAGCTCGGTGCTCGCGATCGCCGCCACGGCCGGCGACCACGCTGCGCGTTGGATCGCGAGAGCGCGCTCGAACCGCGCCCGAGCCTCCGCGAGCTCGCCATGGGCGGCGCGCGCGCGAGCCGAACGGCGGAGCGCTTCGCCCGCGGCGTCGGAATCGGCGCCGTGCACGGCGCTCGCGAGCTCGATCGCCCGCTCGAAGTGTTCCTTGGCGCGCTCGACGTCGCCGCAGAGGTCGTTCGCGTCCGCGAGCGCGAGCTCGAGCCGCGCCGCGGCCGGACTCACCGCCGCGCCGGACGCCGCGAGCGCCGCGAGACCGCGGTCGGCGAGCAGCAGTGCCGTCGCGGACTCGCCGCGCGCGAGGTGAGCGAGCGCGAGCCGTTCGAGCAAGCGTGCGAGCTCCGCCGGATCGTCGGCGCCGAGGCTCTCGCGCAGCGCGAGCGCGCGGTCGAGCAGCGGGATCGCGCGCTCGGCGAGCCCGAGGTTCGCGTACGCGGCGCCGGTCGCCTCGAGCAGCGCGGCTTGGAGCTCCGGCTCGTTCGCGTATGCGGTCAGCGAGCGCTCCGCGCCGCGATCGAGCAGCTCGCGCGCCGTGATCGTCTCGCCGGCGGAGCGTTCGTCCTCCGCGAGCGAGAACTGGCGCACCAGCTCGTCGATCGCCTTGGCCTTGACCGTCGCTTCGCGCTCGGTCCGCGCCTGCTCGCCGCGGATCGCGCGGTTGGCGAGGAAGAGCCCGAGCGGCAGGCCGATCGCGACCGTCGCCGCGAGCCCGGCGAAGCCTGCGCGCGCCGGATTGCGCCGCACCCAGCGCGCGATCCGCTGCGCCGGCGACAACGGCCGCGCTAGCACCGGTTGGAACGCGAGGAAGCGCCGCAGGTCCGCCGCGAACTCCTGCATCGACGGGTAGCGGCGCGCGCGGTCCTTCTCGAGCGCGACCGAGACGATCGTCTCGAGGTCGCGCGGCACCAGCGGCTGCAGGCGCGACAACAGCGGCGGCTCCTTCGACTGGATCGCGCGGAAGACCTGCGCGGTGTTCGCGCCCTCGAACGGCCGGCGCCACGCGAGCAGCTCGAAGAGCGTCACGCCGAGCGAATAGACGTCGCACCGCGCGTCGATCTCGCTCGGACTGCCGGAGAGCTGTTCGGGCGCGACGTAGTACGGCGAGCCCGCGAACTCGCCCGAGCGCGTCAACGCCGGATCGTCGTCGACGCGCGCGAGGCCCAGATCGAACACCTTCGGCGCCGCGTCGGGCCCGATCATCACGTTCGACGGCTTGACGTCGCGGTGGACGACGCCGTGCGCGTGCGCGTGGCCGAGCGCATCCGCGATCGCAGCGGTCCAACGACACACGGTCTCGACGTACGTGCGTCCCCACTCGATCGTGTCCGCGAGCGAGCTCTCCGGCGCGACTTTCGCCGCGAGCAGCGTGCGCACGAAGGCGGGATCGACCTCGGCGAACGCACGACCGCTCGCGCGCAGCTCGTCGAGCAACGCGGCGAGCGTCGTGCCTTCCAGGTGCTCCATCGCGAACCACGGACGGCCGTCGCTCTCGCCGACGTCGAGGATGCGCACGAAGCCCGGGTGGTCGAGCGCGGCCGCAGCGCGCATCTCGCGGTCGAAACGTGCGCGCAAGCGCTTGTCGCGATCCTCGTCGCCGCCGACCGGCACGTGCGCGACCTTGATCGCGACACGGCGCGCGCGGAGCTCGTCCTCGGCGAGGTAGACGCTGCCCATCCCGCCCGAGCCGAGCGTCGACAGCACGCGATACCTCCCGATCCGCGCCGGGCCGCTGCGTTCGGCGGCGAGCAGACCGAGGCGCGCGAGCGCGCTCAGCCGCTCGCGCAGCCGCGCCGCGAGCTCGTGATCGCCCGCGGCGACGCGCTCGACGCACGCGTAGCCCTCGGACGCGAAACTCTCGACGCACTCCGCGAGCGCGCTCTCGACGAACTCCTCCCTCGACTCTCGTTCGCTCACGCTCCCGCCAAGCTAGCACAGGGGTGGAGAGCGGCTAGACTCGCAGCATGGTCGACGACGCGGAGGGCACGCCGGGCGACGAGCGCGTGCGCATGCTCGAGGAGCACCTCAGCGCGCTGCGCGGCTACGTGCGGGCGCGCCTCGGCGAGAAGCTGCGCTCGAAGGAGACCAGCCAGGACCTCGTGCAATCGATCTGCCGCGAGGTGCTCGGCGACCTCGATGGTTTCGAGGACCGCGGCGGAACCAGTTTCCGCGATTGGCTGCTGCGCACCGCGGAGAACAAGATCGTCGACAAGGTGCGCTTCTGGGCGCGCGAGCGCCGCACCAGCGACCGCGAAGTGCCGTTGGACGCGGCGGAGAGCGAGTCGACCGACGACGCGCGCTTGCTCGCGCAGGTGTACTCGCTCGCGAGCCCGAGCCAGGCCGCGGTCGCGCGCGAGGAGCTCGCGCGGCTCGAGCGCGCGTTCCGCGAGCTGCCCGACGACTACCGCGCGGCGATCGTGCTGTCGCGCGTGCACGGCCTCTCCGGCGCGGAGATCGCGGCGAAGCTCGGCCGCACGGAAGGCGCGACGCGGACGCTGTTGTCGCGCGCGCTCGCTCGCCTCGCGATGGTGATGGAAGGCGATCGCGGCGCCTGACGAGCGAGCCCGCGCCGTGGAGCTCTCCACGACGCGGGCCGTTGCAACGCGGATGCGGACCCGAGTCCGCGACCGCCGCGCGATCAGGGCACGAACGTCACGGAGTACGCGTTCGTCGTGTTGAACGTCGCGCCGCACGGACCGTTCGGGTCGCGCGTCCAGCCCTGGAAGTTCCAGGTCGAGCCCGCGGCGATCTGGCCGCCCGCCGGGAACGTCGAGTTCGCGTACGCGACGATGTTCGCGAGCTCGAACGAGCCGTTCGGGCCCGAGTTGCCGACCGGGAAGCGGAACACCGGGTAGCCCTGCGCGCCGGTGCAGAGCAGGCCCGCGCCGAACGGCACGCTGTTCTGGATCGCGCCCATGTAGAAGCGGCCCGCGCGGTTCGCCGGCAGCGAGAACGCGGTGATCACGAGGTCGTCGTTCGAGACGCTGGTCGTGCCCGAGCCCGTCAAGCGCGCGCCGAAGCCGGTCGAGTTCGCGCAGCCGCCGACCGTGTCGACGTTGCCGCACGGGCAGGTGACGCCGAAGCAGTACGCGCTGCCGGGCTCGCCCGCATCGGCGACCGCGAGCGCGTCGACCGAGACCGGCTGCAACCAGCTCGTCTTGATCGCGCCCGAGCCGATGTCGATCCGCTTGATCGAGCCGTCGCTGCCGCCGATCAGGAGATCTCCGAGGTGCATCGCGAGCGCCTCGCAGTCGCTGTTCGGCGTGAACTGCGCGGCGATCTGCTGCGTGACGCGATCGAGCTTGTAGACGATGCCTTGGTTGGTGCCGAGGAAGACGTGGGTCGAGTTCAGCGCCATCGACGACACCGGCCCGCCGCACGTGCCCCAGAACTGGAAGCCGCCGCTGTTCGCGTCGCCCTTGTGGACGATGCCGAACGAGCTTCCGGCGTAGAGCGTCGCGCCATCGAGCGCGAGCGCGGTCACCGGAGCGGGCACGGTCAGCGTCGCGAGCACCTGGCCGGTGGTCTTGTTCAAACGCGCGATCGATCCGTCGCTGCCGCCGACCAGCAGATCGCCGTTCTGGAACGCGAGCGCCTGCGCGTCGTTCGGCGCGTCGTACGCGTACGTCAGGAAGCCCGACGGGTCGCGGTGGTAGATGCGGCCGGTGACGTCGCCGATGAAGATGTCGTTGCCGTCGGTCGCCATCGACTGCGCGGCGCCGCCGCACGCACCGATCAGGTTCTGCGTCGGGCCGAACGGCGTGCCTTGGTAGATCAGGGTGCTCGTGCTGCCGATGAAGAGCTCGTCGGCGAGCGCCGCGGATGCCGCGCCGAGCACGGCGACGGCGAGGAAGGAAGTGCGGAGAAGGGTGCGCATGGTGTTCCAGTCGGGTCAGGGGGACGAAAGAAGGCGCGCGGGGTAGACGGCCTGCCAAGGCGAGGAGCGTCGCGGCGCGCGCGTCGTTACACCGCGCGGCGGACGGAACTCGCGGAGGAAATCCGGTCGAGGGGGCTTGCGCCCTTCGACACTTGTAGTAGCGTCGGCATCCCATGCAGCTCAGCGAAGCGGAATGGAAGCTGATGCAAGCACTCTGGCGGTCCTCGCCGGCGTCCGCGCGCGAGGTCCACGGCGCGGTCGCCGCCGCGACCGGCTGGGCGTACACGACCGTCAAGACGATGCTCGACCGTCTGGTCGAGAAGGGCGTCCTGCGTTCGAAGATGCGCTCGAACCAAGCGTTCTACACACCGACGGTGTCGCAGGAAGCGGCGCGCTCTTCCGCCGTCCAAGCGCTGGTCGCGCGCGCGTTCGACGGCAAGCTCGGCGGTCTCTTCGCGCACATGACCGACGACGACGCGCTCTCCGCGAAGGAGCGCGCCGAGCTCGAAGCGCTGCTCGCCAAGCTCGAGAAGAAGGCCAAGCCGTGAGCGCGTGGAACGAGTTCGCGGCGGCGTGGTGGCAGTGGCTCGCGCCCGCCGCGTGGCATGCGACCTGGCTCGGGCTGGCCGCCGCGGCGCTGGAGCGCGCGTTCGCGCGGCGCTTGGCGCCCGCGTACCGCGCGGCTCTGTGGTGGCTCTTCTTCGCGTGCCTCGCGGCGCCGAGGATCCCCTCGCCGCTCGCGGTCGGCGCGCGCGAGTTGGTCGAGCTCGATTCGCTCGAACCGGCGCGCTCGCTCGACGCGACACCGATGCTCGCGGCGCTCTGGCTCGCCGGCGCGCTGGTCTGCATCGCGCGCCTCGTGCTCGGCGAACGGCGCGGCGCGCGCTCGCTCGCCACGCGCTCCCGGCCGGCGCCCGCGGCGCTGGTGCGCGAGCTCGCGCGTTTGCGCGGGGCTCGGTGCGCGCCGCGCACCGATTCTGGCGGCGCGACGCGCGCTGCATCACGCGGCGCGGCGCCACGCCTGCGCCTCGCGCGCGAGCTCGCGTCTCCGGTGCTCCACGGTTTGCTGCGCCCGACGATTTACCTGCCCGAACGCCTGCGGCACGCGCCGCGCGAGCGCGAGCACGCGCTACGGCACGAGCTCGCGCACGTCGCCCGCCGCGACCCGCTGCGCGCGCTGGCCGTCGAGTGCCTCTGCGCGCTGTTCTGGTTCCATCCGCTCGCGTGGTTCGGCGCGCGGCGGCTCGCGCTCGCTCGCGAGCTCGCCTGCGACGCGCGCGTCGCCGCCGAGCTCGGCGAGCACGCCGACCTCTACCGCGCCACGCTCGCGCGGGCGGCGCTGCGGCGCGTCGAAGCGCGGGCGCTCGGCGCGCTCGGCTTCCTCGGCGGCGCGCGGATCGTCGAACGCTTGCGCGCGCTCGAGCGCACGCCGCGCCTCACGCGTCACCAGCACGCGGCGTTCGCGAGCGCGCTGTTCGCGGTCGGCTGCGTCACGCTGCTGCCAACGGTCGACGACGCGCAGCTCGCGCAGCGTGCGTTCGCGCGAGACGTGCTCGCCGCCCAGGCGGCCGGCACGCGCACGAGCTGCTTCACCCTCCACGCCGCGGCGCTTGCGCTCCGCGACGAGCTTCCGTCCCCGTCCCCAGTCCCCCACGTCCGCTCGGAGTGATCCATGCAATTGAGCCTCGTCCTCGCCACCCTCGCGCTCACCAGCGTTTCGATCTTCGCCATGCAGGAGAAGCCGAAGCGCTTCGCCTACCCAGAGCCCGACGACATGAACGCCGGCATGGCGCGTTGGATGGCGACGTTCAAGGCCGGACAGCCGCACGAGCGCCTGAAGGAAGCGCTCGGCGAGTGGGACGCGACGATGCGCATGGGCATGCCGGGCGCGACCGGCAAACCGATGGAGAGCAAGGGCAGCGCCAAGGCGACGTGGTTCGTCGAAGGC
>JADLBP010000054.1 GCA_020847695.1 Planctomycetota bacterium | reverse complement strand
GTGTAGTCGGGGCAACGGCGCGCGTTCGGCCGCTCTGGCCGCTTGCAGACGTTGCCGTAGTCCCACTTGCACGTGTCGCAAAGCGGCGCCGCCGGCCCCAGGGCGAGGAGCCGGCGGAAGAAGTCGCGCAGGGCGGACCAGAGCGCCATCGCGCTCGTCGAGAGCTCGGGCTCAGCGCGACGCGCGGCCCGAGATGACCTCGATCCGACGCGCGTCGATCACGCGCGGTTGGGTGGCGATGCCGGTGGCGCCCGGCTGCGCACGGCGCAGCTCGAGCCCGTTGACGCCGACGTCGTGGTTCAAGAACACGTCGAGGTCGTAGCGGCCGGAATTGCAGACGATCTCCGCGACCACTTCTCCGCCGTAGCGGACGCGGTAGCTGGTCGACTGGCCGGCGAACGTCACCTTCTCGACCCACCCGCGCGCGTCGAAGCGACCGGCGAAGACGTCCTTGACCGCGGCGGCTTCCTTGACCTTGCGATCGCGGTCGCGCTTCGCGGCCTCGGTCTCGGCGAGCTTGCTCTCCATCTCCTGGCGCAGCGCGTACGCGTCCGCGAGCGTGTCGACTTCCGCGAGGCGGTTCTTCAGCGTGTCGCCGAGGTCCTTGTCGGCGCCGGCGTAAAGCACCGCTTCTTCGTAGAGCTTGCGCACGCTCGCGAAGTCCGGGCTCTCGCCGGTCTTCAGCCGCGCGCGCTCGCCGTCGAGCTTCTTGTCGGCGGTGCGGATCATCTCACGCGCCTTGTCGGGCGCCGCCTTGACCGTCTTGTCGTCGGACTTCGAGTCGGCCGGATTCGCGGCGTCCTTGCCGTCGGTCTTCGCGCCGGACTTGGCCGCGGCGAGCGCGAGCGACGCGCCCGGCACCGCGACTGCGGGACGTTGCGTCGCTTCGACGATCGCCTTCGCCCACAGCTTGGCGCCGTCCTGTCCGGACGCGAGCGCGGTCAGCTCGCCATTGGCGACCCACGCGCGCGTGCCCGGCGCGGAGTAGACCTGGATCCAGTCTTCGGCGAGCGGCTTGGTTTCGTCCTGACGCTTGACGAAGCGCACGCGCGCGCCGCGGGTCAGCGTCGGCTTGAGCGGATACGCCTCGGCGCCGGAAGACGCGGTCGGACGTTGGTTGACGCCGGAGGCCGCGACTTCGAGCACGCCGACTTCGCTGGTCGGCTTGACGTACTCGCCGAACACCCAGACCTGGAATCCGCCGGGAGCTTCGACCTCGGACCAACCGGCGCGTTCGCGATAAACGGCGACCACGGAGCCCGCCGCGAGGTCGAGCACGGTCTGCGCTCCGGCGTCGGGCAGGTTGCGCGCCTTCGCGCCGTTCGCGCCGGCGACCAGGTAGCGCACGCGCGCTTGCACGTCGTCTTGCTTCGCGTCCTGTTTCGAGTCCGGCGAGTTCGCGTCTTGCGTCGAGTTCGCCGCGGGAGCCAGAGCGTCCTGCGCGCGCGCCTGCGCGGCGAGCAACGCCGACGCCGCGAGGGCGAACGACAAGAATCGGGGAGACAAGCTCCGGGCCAAGCTCCACTGCCGCGAAAGAACGCTCTTCATCGAAGTCTTCCTGTGCGCCACTGCGTCGCGCGCGAGTCGTGCGTCTCGTCGGAACCGTCGTCTCGCGTGCGCGCGCGAACCCCGACGACCCCGAGCTCCCGTCCTCGCCCGTCCACGCGGAACGTGCTAGAACGCGCCGAATCCTAGCGGTAGATCCGCACTCGTTCCACAGCGCGTCCGCGCGCGAATTCCCGTCCCAACCGACGACCCAGCACCGTGGCGACCGACTACCAACCGCTGTTCCCCTACATGGAGTTCGCGCGCACGGAAGCGTTCCGTTCGCCGCTCAGCCTGACGCAGTCCGGCATGCCCGCGGCGGACCCGGCGCTGTTCGGCTCGACGCTGCCGATCGACTTCGCGTGGGCCGGCAAGGACGCGCTGCCGGAGGTCGAGGAGAAGCTCGCGCGGCACCTCGGCGTCGACCGTTCGCGGGTGTTCGTCACCCTCGGCGCGTCGGCGGCGATGCTGCTCGCGGCGATGGCGCTCTTTCGCCCGGGCACGCGCGTGGTGTCCGAAACCCCCTCCTACGAGCCCCTGCGGGCGCTTCCTTCGTTCTTCGGCTGCGACGTCTCCCTGCTCGAGCGCAGGCCGGAGGACCGCTGGAGCATCGACCCCGCCGCGGTGCAGCGCGCGCTCGCCGGCGCGCGCCGCGGCCACGTCTTCATCACCAACCCGAACAACCCGACCGGCGCGCGGTCGAGCGCCGCCGAGCTCGTCGAGCTCGCGCGGCTCGCCGAGAGCGCGGGCGGCGTGCTCGTCTCGTGCGAGGTGTACATGGAGTACGAGCTCGACCCGGCGAAGCGCGCGCACGCCTGCCGTCTCGCGCCGAACACGGTCTCGATCGGCAGCCTGACCAAGGCCTACGGCCTCGGCGGCCTGCGCGTCGGCTGGGTCGCGCTCGGTGAAGGCTTGGTCGCCGACCGGAAGCGCTTCGTCGACATGCAGTACCTGAACTACGTCGACCCGCCGACGGTCTCGCTGCGGCTCGCCGCGCGCGCGTTCGACCTCTTGGAGCGTTTGCGCGAGCCGATCCGGGCGATGGAGCGCGAGCAGAAGCCGGTGCTGCGCCGCTGGCTCGCCGAGACGCCCGGCGTCGTCGGCTTCGCGCCGGAACTCGGGCTGACGAGCTTCCCCCGCCTGGTCGGCATCGACGACACCCGCGCCTTCGCCCGGCACCTGGTCGCGAACCACGGCGTCGACGTCGTCCCGGGCGAGTTTTTCGGACGCCCGGGCCACCTTCGCTTGGGCGCCGGCCTGCCGCCCGCGGACCTCTCGGAGGCGCTCGCGCGGGTTTCCGCGGGCCTCGCGAGCTTCCCCCGCGGCTGACGCGCGCGCCGAAACGCCGCCCGTCGCCCGGCGGGGTTGGGCTCGCGTCGGGGAGCGGCTATCCTTGCCAGGCCCCGGACGCCCCGCGGGCGTCCCGAGAAACACCGCTCCCACCGCCCAACATGCGCATCTTTCTGCGCTCGAAGCTCCACAAGGCGACCGTCACCGAGGCCAACCTCGCCTACGTCGGCTCGGTCACCATCGATCGCGACCTGATGGACGCGGCCGACATCCAGGAGTTCGAGAAGGTGCTGATCGTCGACAACACCAACGGCGCGCGGCTCGAGACCTACGCGATCCCGGGCGAACGCGGCTCCGGCGTCATCTGCATCAACGGCGCCGCCGCGCACCTGGTCAAGAAGGGCGACGAGGTGATCATCATGACCTTCGAGGTCACCCACACGCCGCACCCGCCGGTGGTCGTGCTGCTCGACCCCGCGAACCGCATCGCGCGCCGCCTGACCGATCCCGTGCACGAAGAGGGCGTGCGCGAGGAAAACCTCTACAGCTGAACGCCGAGCAGGCGCAGCGCGGCCAGGACCACCTCGCGCTCGAGCTCGCGCAGGTTGCGCCCGCTCGCGCGCGCCAACGCGGCGAGGTCGTCGTACTCCGGTGACAGGTCGATCGCCTCGACGTCCTCGCGCACCCGGCGCTTGACGCGCACGCGGTGGCCGTCGAGCGTCACCTCGAGCTCCTCGCGGGCGAGCTCGGTGCGCTGGACCGCGCGCCAGCGACAACCGAGCGTCGTCGAGTGCGCGAACAGCGCCTCTTCGAGCGGCTGGCGCAGCTCCGCGCGGGCGAGCGCGCTCACCAGCGTCCCCGGGCGGTCCTTCTTCATGTGGATCGAGCTCGTCCAGACCTCGAGCGCGCCCACCGCGCGCAGCTGCTCGACCAGGAACCCGATCTCCTCGGCGCTCTGATCGTCGAGGTTGACCTCGAGCTGCCACACCTCGGTCGCAGCGCGATCGGCGCGCGCGCGCCCGAGCGTCACCCTGAGGATGTTCGGCGGCCCCGACGCGAAGTCCTTGTGGCCGGCGCCGTAACCGATCTCGAGCGCCGTGAAATCGTGCGGCGCACGAAAAGGCGACGCGAACTCAACCAGCAGCGCCGCGCCGGTCGGCGTCGTGCGCTCGCCGGGCCCGCCGCCGAGCTCGCTCGCGTGGCCGCGCAGGATCTCGGCGGTGCCCGGCGCCGGCACCGGCATCTCGCCGTGCAGGCAACGCACCGTGCCCGATCCGAGCAGCGGCGGCGACGCGAACACCGACTCGATCCCGAGACGCTCCAACGCGAGCACGTTCGCGCAGACATCGATCAACGCGTCGACCGCGCCGACCTCGTGGAAGTGGATCTCCTCGACCTTGGCGCCGTGCACACGCGCCTCGGCTTCGGCGATGCGACGGAACACCGCGGCCGCGCGCGCCTTCGAGCCGCGCGCGAGCGAGGAGCGCTCGATCAGCGCGAGGCAGTCCGCGAGTCCGCGATGCGGCGGGTGCTCGGTCTCGTGCGTGCGCACGGTGACGCAGCGTCCGGACAGCGAGCCGCGCCACACCTTTTCGACCTCGACCGAGCCCTCGCCGCCGACGAGCTCGCGCGCGAGCCGCCGCACGTCGTCGATCGTGAAGCGCACGTCCTCGAGGTCCAGGAAGGCCCCGAGCAGCATGTCGCCGGCGATGCCGCCGAAAGGTTCGATCCAGAGCGCGCTCATCGTGTCGTCGAGGCGCGCATGCTACTCGCGGCGAGCCCGTCGTGCATGCGACGGACGCGGAGCGAGCGACGCGCGCCTACTCGGGCGGCGGATCCAAGTCGCTGCCGTCGAACGCGTGTGCCCGATCGCCGGCGCGCGCGAGAGCAGCCACCGCGACCTCGGCGGCGCCCGCACGCGCGAGCACCGCGGCGCACTCGCGGACGGTCGCGCCGGACGTGACGACGTCGTCGACCAACAGCACGCGACGCCCGCTGACCGAGCGCGCGGCGAAGCGGCGCAGGCGGAACGCGGCGCGCACGTTCGCGGCACGAGAGACCGCCCCCGGAGCGCCTTGCGGCGGCGTGCGGCGGATTCGGACCAGGCAGCGCGCGACGCGCAGGTCGGCGAGCTCGGCGAACTCGCTCGCGAGCCGCTGCGCCTGGTCGTAGCCGCGCGAGAGTCGCCGCAACGGGTGCAGCGGCACCGGCACGACGACGTCGAACTCCGCGGCGCGCTCGCCGAGCACCGCGCGGAGCGCGCCCGCGAGCGGCCGCGCGAGCTCGCGCCGGCCGCCGTGCTTGAACGCGAGGACCCATTCGCGCAGCGGCCCGGGCCCCCAGTCGCCACAGACGAACGTGTGCACGAACGCGGGCGGCACACGCCGGCACTCGACGCAACGCTCGCCCGCGGGCACGCCGCGCGGCAAGCGCAGCGCGCAGCGCGCGCACCGAGCGCGCTCGAAGCGCGGTGGCCCCGCGAGGCCGGTCGGCGGCGAACGGTTGGAGCGCGTCAGGCGGTGCTCGTCGCACGCGAACGCGTCGATCGCCCACGCGCCGCAGACCCAGCAACTCGGCGGGTAGAGCGCGTCGAGGCCCTCCGCCGACCACGCCCCGGTCCGGGCCCGAGTCCAGGCCCAAGTTCGGGCCCAAGTTCGGGCCCACCACGCCGATCGCACCGCGCTGCTCACGCGGAACTTGGACCGCCGCGCTCGCGGACGGTTGCATGCGCAGCGCCGGAATCGCGCGCGACGCGCGGATTCAGCGCACCAGCGGCTCTTCGCCCTCGTCGCCCGAGCGGTCGTACTCGCGCGGTGCGGCGCGCACGAACGCGGGCTTCGCGGGGAGCTCGAGCTCCTCGCGCACGCGAGCGCAGAAGCTCTCGACGGTGTCCTCACCGCTCGATTCGACGCCGAAGACCTCGCCGACCTCGCGCGCGAGCGCCATGTCGGTCTCGAACTCCGGCGGATTCTCGCGGAACCAACGCCGCAGTTGGCGGCGGAACGAATGCAGCGAGAACCACCACGCGCCGAGCTCGCTGACGACGCCGAGGAAGACGACCAGGCCGATCCAGAGGCTGACGGAAGTCGGCGGAGCGTCCGGCGGCGGCGGATTGATCGCGCCGTAGAGCTCCGCGCCGAAACCGACGATCAGGAATCCGAAGCCGAGCGTCATCTGCACGCGCTGGAAGACGAGCTCGCGGATCGAACGCAGCTTCATCCGTCGTCCGCCGAAGCGCTCTTCGATCAGGCTGCGCGAGCTGCGCAACAGGATCGCGTTCGCAACCAGGAAGAGACCGAGGATCGCGAGCGAGGTGCCGAGCACGCGTCCGTCGGGGGTTCCCCACGTGTCGGCGCCGTCGAGATCGCCGAGCAAGGCCGCGCGCGTGACCAGCGAGAGCATCGGCGCTCACGGTAGGCTTCGCGGCCGCCGCCGACAAGCCGCGGCGCGCCGGCGGAGGCGCGCGCCAGCCGACGCGCGGTCATGGTGCTCGGAGCACGGCGCTCCGCGCTCTGCGAGCGGCGAGCGGCGGGTGTCACGCGTCGCACGGAGCCGCGCGGAGCCTCGCACTTTCGCGCGTTGCGCGAGTCGCGCGCGGCGTGCCGCGAGACCAACGGTCGAACCCGGACAGGAGCTCGCTTCGCGCGCCGCGCGGGCGACGTCCGGGCACCGCGTTCCGCTCCCAGCCCGCGCCGCGCGCTCGCGCGACGCACCACGCGCGCGTTCGCGTGTCGGCCCAAGCGGCGCGGAAGCACGCGAGCTCCGTGCCGCTCGCACTTCGCGACGGAGCCGGCGCTCGAGTTCCTCTTTTCGATCGAGGTTTCCCGATGAGACGTTCCCTCTGCTTCCCGTCCTTCCACGAACTCCGACGCGCGCGCGGCGCGCTGGTGCGACGCGCGACATTCGCGGCCTCGGCCGCGACGTTGCTCGCGACGCTCTCCCACGCGCAGCGCTTCGGCTTTCCCGAAGAGCTCGTGCCGCCGGCGCTGCCCGGCCAGGCGCGACCGTTCGCGGCCGTCGACTTCGACGGAGTGAACGGCGTCGACCTGATGACCTCCGGCGCACCGGGAGTCTTGCTGAACGACGGCAACGGCTCGTTCACGGCGACGAGCGCTCCGAGCTCGATCCCCGCGGTCAGCACGTTCCCGATGGTCAACGGCCTCCCTTCGCCGTTCCCCAACTTCGTCGCGATCGACGTCGACAACTCCGGTGGTGTCGATCTCGTCGGGTATGGCAACGGCGCCACACCGTTGGTGAGCTTGAACGACGGCAACGGCGGCTTCTTGCCGGGGCTCGCGCCGACGGTTCCGTTCCCGCTGTTGCCGCCCGGCAGCACGGTGACCGCGATCGTCGCCGGCGACTTCGACAACGACGGCAACCCCGATCTCGTGCTGTCGGTGCAACCGCTGCAGCCGTTGTTGCTGTATCGCGGACTCCCCGGCGGCGGCTTCGTCGACGACTCCGCGGTCGCGTTCCCCGCGACGGTGCCGCAATGGAACAGCGGCGCGCTCCAACTCGCCACGGCCGACTGCAACCTCGACGGACTGCTCGATTTGGTGACCGCGGAGCCGCTGGTCGGAGGTTCGCAGCGTCAGTTGCTGCTCAACGTCGGAGCGGGGGTCTTCGGCGCACCGTCGTTGATCGGCAGCCTCTTGCCGGCCAACCCGCTCGCGGAGACCTTCGCGCTCGGCGATCTCGACGGCAACACGCTCCCCGACGCGATCTTCTTCGCGAACTTCGCGGCGGCGGGAGCGACGGCGCCCGCCGAGTTCGTGCTCGACGTCGCGTTCCCGGGCAACGCGACGCCGGCGCTCGGCGCCGCGATCCCGACGACGCCGACCGTCTTCCAAGTCGGCTCGGTGCCGACGCTCGCGCCCAACACGCCGAATCCGGTGCCCGGGATGCTCGGCACGTCGCGGGCGTTCTACGTTTCGCACCCGAGCGTCGGAACCGGATCGTTCGCGATGAACACGGTTGGCGGCGTGTCGGCGATCAGCCCGACCCTGCTGAGCTTCGGCGGCCGCGGCGTCGTCGGCGACTTCGACGTCGACGGGGACGAGGACTACGCCGACATCCACGTGAATGCCGGCGGTCCTGCGTTCACGCGCCTCGTGTTCGCCACGCCGAACGGTCCGGTGTCGATCGGCGGGACTTCGGAGCCCGCGCCGTTCATCGGCGCCGGTCAACCCGGGATGTACGCGTTCGGCGACGGCGATGCGGACCTCGACCTCGACATCTTCTCCATGGCGGGCCTGGTCGCGGCCAACGACGGCGACGGACGCTTCGCATGGACGAGCGCGCCGACCAACGTGACGACCCCGAACGTGCCGCTGCTGGTCGGCGACCTCACCGGAACCGGCTTCGCGGACACGATCACGTCGGTCGCCGGCGTGCCGACCGTCAACGTGTCTCCGATGGTGACGCCGGGCACGTCGTTCGCGCTGACGATGCCCCCCACGACCAACGGGGCGATCTCGCGCGCGGTCAAGTCGCCGACCGGCATCGACTTCGCGGTGGTGACGGGCTCCAACGTCGTGTTCTTCACCAACGTCGGGTCGCCGGGCGTCGTGTTGCCGCCTCCGACGACGCCGTTGCCGGTACCGCCGGTGATCCTCGCGCTCGCGGTCGACGACCTCGACGCGGACGGTGACGACGACGTCGCATTCGGCACGATCCTCGGCACGGGGACCATCTACGTCGCGCTCAACGTCGGGACGACGGCGGCGCCGGTGTTCGCCGCGCCGACGGCGATCTCGACGTCGGTGCCGATCGGCGTGCAGACCGGCGCGATCGGGCTCGCGGTCGGCGATCTGAACGCCGACGGCCGACCGGACATCGTCTCGGGAGCGAACGTGTACCTCCAGCTCGCGACCGGCACGTTCTCGTACGCCTCGACGCTGGCGGTGCTGCCGCAGAACTGGCTGTTCTCGCCCGCGCTCGCCGACCTCGACGGCGACGGCGATCTCGACGTGCTCGGCAACACCGGCGGCGCCGGAGCGTGCTTCCTGAACAACGGCACGGGCGCGTTCGGCGCGCTGATCGGTCTGCCCGCTCCGCTCGCGAATCCGCCGGCGGTCGCGGACGTCGATTTCGACGGCGATCCCGACTACGTGTCGTCGACCGGCGACGTCGTGTTGAACTTGCTGCGTCAGCTCGCGCTCGGTCTCCCCGCGCGTCCGGGCCGGCCGTTCTCGCTGCAGTTCTTCCACGAGTTCGGCGGCGGCACGCTCTTCAACGACTACTGGGTGCCGAGCCTCGCCCCCGCGACCGCGCCGCTGGTCGGCACGTTCCTGGTCGACCCCGGCACGGCGATCTCGCCGGTGCCGCTCGCGCCGAACGTGCCGGGCGCGATCGCGCCGCTCGGCGCGCCGGTCGCGATCAACGGCGACGTCGACGTGCAGCTCGTCCCGAACGTGCCGGCGCTGGTCGGCTTCACGTTCTTCACGCAAGCCGGCGTGTCGCGGCCGACGTTCCCCGGGCTGATCTACCTGACCGGCCGTCGCACCGTGACGATCCGCAACCTCTGAGCCCGAGCCTCCGCTCGCGCCTTTCCCGCCGCCCCGTTCGCGAGCCTGCGCTCGCGGGCGGGGCGGCGCTCTCGTGGCGAGGCCCGTCGCGATTGCGAGTCGCTCGCGAGCCGCCGCGCGAGTCGCCGCGTGGGACTATCCTGATGCGACGGCGCCGCGCGGCGCCGGTGTCCGCTCCATCTCCCACGATCGCACGCTCCCGATGAAGCTCTCCCTCCCGCTCGGCGTCGTTCCGTTCGCGCTCGCGTCGCTCGCTTCCGCGCAGCAATACGAGCTCGTCGACCTCGGCATCGCCGGTGTCGCCGACTCCGAAGCGTTCGCGCTGAACGAGCGCAGCGACGTCGTCGGCAGCCACGACACCGCCTTCACCGGCGAGAAGCACGCGTTCCTCTGGACGAAGCTCCCGCAGTACGGCTTGCCGGCGGGCGCGACCGACCTCGGCACTCTCGGCGGGACCTTCGCGGACGCGCAAGGCATCAACGCGCTCGGGCAGACCACCGGCGGCGCGTTCACCGCGTCGAGCCCGTTCTCGCAGCGCGCGTATCTGTGGCTGCCGGCGCCGGCGTACGGACTGCCGGCGGGGATGAACGCGCTCGGCACGCTCGGCGGCACGCAGGTCGCGAGCCGCGGCGAAGGCATCAACGCGCTCGGGCAGCTCGCTGGCACGTCGTTCGGCGGCAATCCGGGCGATCAGACCGCGTTCCTCTGGTTGCCGGTCGCCGACCTCGGACTCGCGAGCGGCATGCATTCGCTCGGCACGCTCGGCGGCGCGTCGAGCTTCGGCGTGGACCTCAACGCGCACGGCGAAGTCGTCGGACGCTCCGACGCGAGCGGCGGCACGACGCACGCGTTCCTCTGGTTGCCGAGCGCGAAGTACGGCCTGGCTGCGGGTCTCAACGACCTCACGCCGGGCGCGAGCGTGTTCGCGGAGGCCGCGGCGCTCAACGACCTCGGCGAGGTCGTCGGCACCGAGCTCACGGCGAGCTTTGCGTTGCGCGCGTGGCTCTGGTTGCCGAGCGCGCACTACGGCTTGCCCGCCGGCGTCAACACGCTCCCTCCGCTCGCGCCGCATCCCGACGTCTCCGCGCTCGACGTCAACGCGCACGGCATGGTCGTCGGCTACGCGTCGACGGTCACGGGCGTGCAGCTCGCGGTGCTGTGGGAGAACGGCGCGTGGAAGGACTTGAACACGCTGGTCGCCGGCGGCTCGGGTTGGACGCTCGACGTCGCGAACGCGATCAACGACGCGGGCGACATCGCCGGCCGCGGGACGTTCAACGGCGCGTCGCGCGCGTTCCTGCTGCGCCGCACGAGCACGCCGCCGCTCGCCACCTACTGCACCGCGAAGACGACTTCGAACGGCTGCGTGCCGCGGATCGACGGCCACGGCAGCCCGAGCGTCGCCAACGGCGCGAGCTTCCAGGTCACGTGCATCGGACTGCGCAACCAGAAGAGCGCGCTCCTGCTCTACGGCTCGAACGGGCGCGCGAGCGTGCCGTTCAGCGGCGGCACGCTGTGCGTCGCGGCGCCGCTGAAGCGCACGCCGCTCGCGTCGACCGGCGGAAGCGCGGTGCCGGCAAGCGATTGCTCGGGCGTCTTCCAGCTCGACTTCAACGCGTTCGCCGCCGGCCTCGCGGGCGGCAATCCGTCGCCCGCGCTCTCGGTGCCTGGCACGACGATCGACGTGCAGACCTGGGGCCGCGACCCGGGCTTCTCGCCGCCGAACAACACGCAGCTCAGCGACGCGCTCGAGTACGTCGTCGCGCCGTAGGCCGCGGACGCGAGGGCCCCGGCGATCGATGGCGCGCCGCCGATTTGCCGCCCGGCTTCCGTCGACGCGCCGAGGTCGAGCCGCGGTCGGGTCGATCGGCGGCGGGTCTCGAGCCTGCGACCTGCGCCGCGCGCCGCCGCTCCGGTCGCGCGTGCGACCTGCGTCGCGCTCCGGTCGCGCGTTGGTCGCGCACGCGCGAGGCCGTAGACTCTGCGCATGACGCAGACGGAAGTCGACATCGTGAAGAAGACCGCCACGCTCGCGCGGCTCGAGCTCGGCGAGGCGGAGATCGCCAAGTTCGGCGAGCAGTTCGGGCGGATCCTGGAGGCGTTCCAGAAGCTCTCGAAGCTCGACGTCTCCGGCGTCGAGCCGATGACCGGCGCGACCGCGCTCTCCGACGTGCTGCGCGACGACCGCGCGAAGCCGTCGCTCGAGCGCGAGCGCGCTCTCTCGAACGGTCCGAAGCACGACGGCGAGTACTTCATCGTCCCGAAGACGATCGGAGGCGACGCGTGAGCGGTTTCGCCGACTACGCCAAGCTCGACGCGACCGCGCTGCGCGACGCCGTCGTCTCGAAGCGCACGACCGCCGCCGCGGTGGTCGAAGCCGCGCTCGCGCGGATCGCGGCGCTCGATCCGCGGCTGTGCGCGTTCAGCTCGGTGCTCGCGGAGTCCGCGCGCGAGCGAGCGAAGGAGCTCGACTTCGCGCTCGCCCGCGGCGAGCCCGCCGGCGCGCTCTGCGGCGTGCCGTTCGCGCTGAAGTCGAACATGTGCCTCGAAGGCGTCGAAGCGCACTGCGGCTCGAAGATCCTGGCGGGCTACCGGCCGCCGTACACCGCGCCGTTCGTTCAACGGCTGCTCGACGAGGGCGCGATCGTCGTCGGCACGACGCACATGGACGAGTTCGCGATGGGCTCGTCCGGCGAGAACTCGGCGTACGCGGTCGCGAAGAACCCGTGGGATCCGGCGCGGACGCCCGGCGGCTCGTCGAGCGGCAGTTGCGCCGCGGTCGCCGCGCGCATGGTGACGTTCTCGCTCGGCTCGGACACCGGCGGCTCCGTGCGCCAACCGGCGGCGCTGTGCGGGATCGTCGGCTTCAAGCCGACGTACGGCCGCGTGACGCGCTACGGCCTGGTCGCTTTCGGGTCGTCGCTCGACCAGGTCAGCCCGTTCACGCGCTCGTGTCGCGACATGGAGCTCGTGATGAGCGTGATCTCCGGCGCGGACGAGCACGATTCGACGTGCCTGCCGCATCCGCCGATCGATCCCGATCGCTCCGACTCCGTGCGCGGCCTGCGCCTCGGCGTGCCGAAGGAGTACTTCGCGGGCGGGCTCGACGCCGACGTGCGCGCGCGCGTCGAGGCGGCGATCCAGCAGCTCGTCGCGCTCGGTGCGACGACCGTGCCGATCGAGCTCCCCCACACCGAGTACGCGATCCCGACCTACTACGTGGTCGCGACCGCGGAAGCGTCGTCGAACCTCGCGCGCTACGACGGCATCCGCTACGGCGTGCGCAAACCGGGCGACGGCTCGCTGCAAGGGATGATCGCGGCGACGCGCGAAGCGGGCTTCGGCCCCGAGGTGAAGCGCCGGATCCTGCTCGGCACGTACGTGCTCTCGAGCGGCTACTACGACGCGTGGTACGTGCGCGCGCTCAAGGTGCGGCGCTTGATCCGCAACGATTTCGACGCGGCGTTCGAGCGCGTCGACCTGATCGTGTGCCCGACCAGCCCGACCGCGGCGTTCGAGCTCGGCGAGAAGTCCGACGACCCGGTCGCGATGTACCTGTCGGACGTGATGACCGTGCCGACGAGCCTCGCGGGTCTGCCCGCGGTCAGCGTGCCGTGCGGCAAGGTGTCGCAGGGCGGCAAGGCGCTGCCGGTCGGCCTGCAGATCATCGGTCCGTCGCTCGCCGACGCGCGCGTGTTGCGCGCCGCGCGGGTGTTCGAGACCGCGACGAAGCACCAGAGCGAGCTCTACGCGCTCGACCTGTCCGCCCTCGAAGGAGCCGCGCGATGAGCCAGACCGCCATTCCGACCTCCGGCCCGACCCCGCAAGGCGTCGGCGTCGTCTCCAAGAAGACCGGCGTGCGCTGGGTCCCCGTGATCGGACTCGAGGTGCACTGCCAACTGAAGACCGAGACCAAGCTCTTCTGCTCGTGCCGCTACGAGTTCGGCGCGAGCCCGAACACGCGGGTCTGCCCGGTGTGCACGGCGCAACCCGGCGCGCTGCCGGTGCTCAACCGCGAAGCGCTCGCGCTCGCGGTCCGCGTCGCGGTCGCGCTCGGCGCGAATGTCGCGCCGCGCACCAAGTTCGACCGCAAGAACTACTTCTACTGCGACCTGCCGAAGGGCTATCAGATCTCGCAGTTCGACCAACCGTTCTGCACCGGCGGCGGACTGACGCTCCCGTCCGGCAAGCGCGTGCGACTGACGCGGATCCACCTCGAGGAGGACGCCGGCAAGGCGATCCACGATCGCGGCGACACGACGCTGGTCGACCTGAACCGCGCGGGCGTGCCGTTGATCGAGTCGGTGACCGAAGCGGACATGCAGACGTCGGATGAAGCGTACGAGTACCTGACGTCGCTCAAGGAGATCCTGCAGTACGCGGGCGCGAGCGACTGCGACATGGAGAAGGGCTCGCTGCGCTGCGATGTCAACGTCTCGGTGCGGCCCGAGGGCGAGCCGTGGCGCACCAAGGTCGAGCTCAAGAACCTCAACTCGTTCAAGAACGTCAAGGACGCGATCGAGCACGAGATCGAGCGTCAGATCGAAGCGTACGAGTCGGGCGACAAGTCGAAGTTCCCGGTGCAGGAGACGCGCCTGTACGACGCGACGACGCAGACGACGCGCACGATGCGCTCGAAGGAAGACGCGCACGACTACCGCTATTTCCCCGAGCCCGACCTGGTGCCGTTCCACGTCGAGCCGGCGTTCGTCGAGCTCCAGCGCACGATGCTGCCCGAGCTCGCCGACGCGCGGCGCGCGCGGTATCAACGCGACTTCGGGCTCTCCGCGTACGACGCGGGCGTGCTGACGGGCTCGCGCGCGCTCGCCGACTTCTTCGAGATGGTGGTCAAGCTCTCGGGCAACGCGAAGGAGACCGCCAACTGGATCACCAACGGCGTGCTCGCGAACCTCTCCGACCCGACGATCGCGGCGAAGACGGTCGACGAGCTCCCGTTCCGCCCGCACGACCTGGCGGAGCTCGTCCAGCTGGTCACCGACCGCACGATCCACAACAACGTCGGCCGCACGGTGCTGCGCGCGATGTTCGAGACCGGCAAGTCGGCTCGGCAGATCGTCAAGGAGCAAGGTCTCGAGCAAGTCAGCGACGAAGGCCAGCTCGAGAAGTGGTGCCGCGAGGCGCTGGTCGGCAAGGACAAGGTGATCGCCGACGTGAAGGCGGGCAAGACCAAGGCGGTCGCGGCGCTGATGGGCCCGGTGATGAAGGCGTCGAAGGGTTCGGCGAACCCGCAGCTCGTCCAGGAGATCCTGCTGCGGATCATCCAGACCGAGATGTAGCGGACCGCTGCGACGGCGAGCGGCAGCGCTGGGTCGATCCGCGGCACACGTCGCTGTCGATCGCGCCCACGAGCTCCGTCCAGCGCGCGACGATCGACGTGCCCGACGACCTGCTCGAGCGGCTGGATCGCGAAGGAACGAGTTCGCCGCGACTTCCCGTCGATCCGTGGCGCGCCGCGCCGACGTTCCCGCCGAAGCCGCTGCTGCCCGGCAAACGCTGACGCCGCGCCTACTCCTGCAGGATGCGCAGGTCGGAGAAGCGGACCTTCGCGCCCTGTTGGAAGACGCCGATGCCGCCCGAGAGCTCGTCGCCGGTCGCCGGAC
>JADLBP010000053.1 GCA_020847695.1 Planctomycetota bacterium | reverse complement strand
GGTCTGCGCGTCCTGTTGGTCGAGGACAACGCGGTCAATCGGATGGTGATGCACGCGACGCTCGCGCGGCTCGCTTGCGTCGTGACCACCGCCGAGAACGGCGCGATCGCGGTCGAGCTCGTCCGCGAGCACGCGTTCGACGCGGTCCTGATGGACTGCCAGATGCCGGTGATGGACGGGTACGAGGCGACCGGGCGCATCCGCGCGCTCCCCGAGCCCGCGAACGCGGTGCGCGTGATCGCGCTGACCGCGAACGCGCTCGCCGGCGACCGCACACGTTGCTTCGAAGCCGGGATGAACGACTACCTGACCAAGCCACTCGTGCGAACCGAGCTCGTCGCCGCGCTCGCGCGCTGCCGCGAACCGGTACAGCAGACGAGTTGAAGCGACGCGCTCGGCGCCGCGAGCGCCGCTGCGGCTCCACGCTTCGAAGCTCGCGCGAGCGAAGCAGCCCGCGAGCCCTAGGCCGCCGACGCGCGCTCGCTCAGACGGGTTCCTTGCCGAGCTTCAGCAGCACGCCGGCCTTCAGCTTGAACCAGCCGACCTTGAAGCCGTCCCACACCGTCACGCCGGGCACGGCGAACGGCACGTTGATCGGCACCTCTTTGATGCGCCAGTTCTTGTTGAGCGCGCGCAACAAGAGCTCGCTCTCGATCTCGTAGCCGCGCGAGACCAGCCGCAGCTCCCAGAGATTCTGCGCCTTGAACGCGCGGAAGCCGGACTCGGTGTCGGTCATCCACTTCCACGTGACCAGGAACGAGATGATCTTCAGGCCGAAGTTGCCGAACTTGTTGATCGTCGACGTGCGCAGTGTGCCGAGCATCCGCGAGCCGACGACCATCTCCGCTTCGCCGTCGAGCAACGGCTTCAGCATGATCGGGATCTCCTCGGGCAAGTGCTGTCCGTCGGAGTCCATCAGGATCACGATGTCGGCGCCGAGCTTCTTCGTCTCCTCGATGCCCTTGATCACCGCGTAGCCCTTGCCGCGCACCATCTCGGGCTCGGGGACGTGAGCTCCCGCGGCGCGCGCCGCCTCCGCGGTCTTGTCCTTCGCGCCGTCGGCGGTGACGAGCACGACGTCGACGAACGGTTGCGTGCGCGCGACGATGCCCGCGATCGATTTCTCGAGGTTGTAGGCGGGGAGGACGGCGATGACCTTGGGCTTAGGCATGGGGGCTCTCGATCGGGCGAGGGGGCGCGGATTCTAGAGGCGAACCGCGCGGATGCACCCACGAGCGTCCCGATCGCGCGCCGCGAGCGAGTCGGCGGCGTGCTCTCCGCGAGCTGGCTCCGATCCCGCAGCTCGCGAGCGCTCGCCCGCGAGCCTCGAACGAGTCCGTTCGGCCGCTCAGCCCGCTCGCACCGTCGCCACGAAGCCGCGGCCCTGCTCGTCGAGCGCCTTGGACTGCTGCTCGAGCTCCGCCGACGCTTCGACGAGGTTCGAGAGGCTGTTCTGGATCGCCTTCGCGGCGTCGGAGACGTCGGCGATGCTCGCCGACACCTCGCGAGTGCGCTCGACCGTGCGGTGCAGACTGACGCTGATCTCGTTGGTCGCCTGCTTCTGCTGGTTCATCTGCTCGGCGATCGCGCTCGAGATCGAGTTCATGTGGTCGATCGTGCCGCCGATGCGATCGATCGCGCCCGCGACGTCGTTGGTGCAGAGCTGGATCGCCTCGACTTGCTCGGTGATCTCCTCGGTCGCTCCGGCGGTCTCCTGCGCGAGCTTCTTGACCTCCTGCGCGACCACGGCGAAGCCGCGCCCCGCCTCGCCGGCGCGCGCGGCCTCGATGTTGGCGTTGAGCGCGAGCAGATTGGTCTGCCGCGCGACGTCGTGGATCAGTCGCAGCACGCCGCCGATCCGTTTGGAGCTCTCGGAGAGGTTCGCGACGCGCTCGCGGGTCGCTCCCGCCTCCGCGACCGCCGACGAAGCGATCTCGCTCGACTCGCCGACCTTGCGCGTGATCTCCGCGGTGGTCGCGGTCAGCTGCTCGGTCGCCGCCGCGATCGCCTCGACGTCGCCGGCCATCTGGCGCGCGGACTCGTCGACCGCGGTCGTCTGCGCGGTCGTGCGAGCGACGGTCTCCGCCACCTCGCACGATGTGTCCTTCAACCGCACGACCGACGTGCCGACCGACGCCACGACGTCGCCGATGAACGTTTCGAACTCGCCGGCGAGCGCGGTCCGCTTGAGCGTCGCCTGCTTGAGGTCGGCCGTCTTGCGCGCCATGTCCTCGTTCGCCGAGTTGATCGTTCGCGCGGCCTGCTGGTAGCTGCCTTGGAGTCCGCGCAGGACCAGGCGGCGGTAGAACTTCTCCTTGCTCGCGCAATCGAGCGCGACCCGCGCCTCGCGGACGAACGCGTCGATCACGTCGAGCGCGTCGTTGACGCGCGTGCACATCGCCGCGAGCTCGGGTTGATCGGGGAGCTCGAGCAAACGCTCCTCGAGCTCGCCTCGCGCCGCCGCGTCGCACACCGCGGTCGTGCGCGCGATCCAGGTGCGGTAGAGCGCGACTTCCTCGCGCAAGCGTTGGAGCTCGGTGCCGTTCGGATCGGGGGCGAGCAGCTGCGTCGGAGTGGTCGTCATGGTCGAGCCTCGGTCAGAGCGTGAACACGAACTCTTCGTAAGCCAGCCCGAGCGACTCGAGCTGCTTCACCAACACCGCCGTCGAGCGCTCGATCGCCTCTCGATGATTGCCGGACTGGGCTTCGACGCGCAGCAGCGCTTCGTACACCGGCTCGATCTTCGCGAGCGCGGTGCGCTCGGGCGCGCGACGATTCGAGTGGTAGCCGACGATCTTGCCGCTCGCGTCGAAGCTCGGCGTGACGTGCGCGAACACCCAGTAGTGGTCGCCGTTCTTCGCCAGGTTCTTCACGTACGCGAAGATCTCGCGGCCGTCCTGGATCGTGTCCCAGAGCAGCTTGAACACGCACCGCGGCATGTCCGGGTGGCGGACGATGCTGTGCGGCGCGCCGAGCACCTCGCGCTCGGTGTAGCCCGCGATCCGCAGGAACACCGAGTTCGCGTAGGTGATGCGGCCCTGGACGTCGGTCTTGCTGACGATCAGCTCGTCGTCGTCGAGGAAGCGCTCGACGCCGGTGGGGGTGGGTCGGGGCATGGGGCGGGAACGGTTGGGGTGAAACGACCGGAGTGGGACGATCGCCATCGGCCGAAGTGCTCGGTCGACCTGACACCCTCGTCAGAAACTCTGGGGTGGGTCAGCGCAGCTCGCTCGCGAGCGAGTGAATCGCTCCGCGCAGGGCAAGCGCTCGCTCGCGCGTCCGTGCGAGCGGAAGCCCGACCGGCAGGCCCGGCCGCGTGTGGCCCGTTTCGCCGAGCCACGCATCGCGCAGCAGTCGGACCAGCTCGAGCGCCGCGGGCTGCGCCGCCGCGAGTCGTTCGAGCGCGAGTTCGACCGCCGCCGGCGCTTCCGCGTGCGCCGGGATCGTCTCGGCCTGCGCCGGTTGCCGCGGACTGCGCAGCGCGGCGACGAGCTCGCCGCAGAACCAGCGATGTCCGCAATCGTCGAGGTGGACGCCGTCGGGAGAGAGAGTGAACGACGAATCTCGCGCTCGCTCGACCGCCGCGCGACGCGAGAGCGCTGTGTGCGTGTCGATCACCGACCACCCACGCCCGCGCTGCGCGACGAGCCACGCGGAGTACCTCGCCAACACGTCGTCGTACCGCGCGCCCGCGGCGACGTCGGTGCGCGCCTCGTCGAACGGCGGCGGAGTCAGCCAGACGCACGCGAGCGAGCGCTGCTCGATCTCCCCCATCACCGCTTCCACGCCCGAACGGAACGCCGCGAAGCGTCGCTCGTCGAACGGCTGGTAGATCGCGTCGTTCATGCCGTAGCACACGAGCACGAAGTCGGGACGCACGCCGTCGAGCACGCGTTCGAGTCGCTCGAGCACGCACGGACGCGCGAAGCCGTGTTGGAGGTGCTCGGGCTCGGAGAGACCGGAGAGCGTCTCGCTCGGCAACGCGCAATCGATCAGCTCCGGCGCGTCCTCGCCGCGCCGCGAGATCAGCCACGTCTGCAGGTGCGCGACCCAACGCCCGTCCCACGCGATGCTGTCGCCGAGGACGAGCCAGCGCTCGGGCGCGGCGTGCTCCGCGACCGGTTGCGCGCGGCACGCGGCGGCCGCGACGACGACGAGCAGCAGGACGAACGAACGCGCGAGCTCCATGCTCGCGAGGTTAGCTCAACCGCCGGCGTGCGCGATCGTGTCCTCTTCCATCTGCAGCGCGAGGCGTTGCTTCGAGAAACGCCGGCCGAAGACCGCTTCGCGCACCTTGAGCGTCGTCTTCGACGACACGCGCCGCAGCAGGTCGATCGGCGGGAACGTGCCCAGCGTCGCCGTCTTGGTCGCCTGCGCGACCGTCTGGTTCTGCTCGCAGACCAGGTACTCCGTCCAGAGGAGGTACAGCGCGAGATAGAGCTTCGACAGCATCCGCGCCTTGATCGCCGGCCGCACGAGCGGCATCAGCGACGGGAAACGCACGATGATCGGGAAGAGCTTGTGGAGGTTCTCGATCTCGTGGCGACGTTCGAACGCGATCGACGTCGTGCGGTTGAACTTCTCGGGGAACGCGTCGAACGCATCGACGGCGAAGCCCATGTCGCGCGTGATGTCGTTGATGTCGGTCTCCGGGTACGGCTGCAGCAGGCTGCACAGCGGGTGGTCGACCTTGCAATCGACGTTGAGCTGCAGCGTCGCGAGCTCGTCCTCCATCGTCGCGCCGGGGGCGCCGAGCAGATTGAGCGTCGTCAGGCGAATGCCCTGTTCCTTGATGTACCGCGACGAGTTCTCGAGATCCGCCAGCGAAGTCCCCTTGCGATAGATCGTGTTGCGAACGTGGTCGCTGGCGGCTTCGAACGCCAGGCGCGCGGAGATGCAGCCGGCGCGCCTCAACTGCTTCACGTGTTCCGGCTTGGTCAGGTTCGTGCGCAGGATCACGTCGAACGGCAATCCGACGGCCTTCGGATAGACCGCGCAGAACTCGTCGAGCCACGGCTCGTCGACGTTGAAGATGTCGTCGAGGAAGTGGATGAACTTCAGCGGGTATCGCGAGCGAACGTCGTCGATCTCCTGGATCACGTGCTCGACCGAACGCTTGCGCAGGTACTCCTTCGGCTTGGCGTGGTAGAGCTTGTCGCGCCACGCGTGGTGGAAGCAGAACGAGCAGTTGTAGAGGCAACCGCGCTGAGTCAGGAAGATCTTGCGATCGCAGTCGCGGTAGATCCGCCCGGCGGTGTAGATCGGCTCGCGATCGGGTAGTCCCAGCGCGTCGAGGCTCGCGGCGAGCGGCTGCAGCGCGTTGTCGAAGCGCACTCCGTCGCGTGCATACGAGAGGTTCGCGATCGTGTACGGGTCGTCGCCGCGCTCGAGCCGTGTCGCGAGCTCGGGCAGCGCGCGCTCGCCCTCACCGCGGCAGATGAAGTCGACGGCGTCCTCGAGCACCACGTCGGGCACGAACGTCGCGTGCGGCCCGCCCCAGATCGTCGGCGCGCCGGTGAGCTCCTTCGCGCGCTCCGCGACCTTCAAGTAGAAGCGGTGATCGCCGGTCGTCACGGAGAACGCGACGAGGCCGGGCTTCGATGCTCTCAGCCGCGACTCCCACTCGGGATCCGGAAGGAACTGCACCTGAACTTCGTGGCCGGCGTCCTTCAGGGTTCGGGAGAGCCACGCGATGCCGAGCATCTCCTGGGGCAGGAACTTCTGAAGGAAGACGACGCGCATGACCAGCTGCCGATCGGGGTTCGGGGGCGGTCGACGGAACGGAGCGCGAGCGAGCAATCGACTCGCGCACTTCCAACGCTACCCGCGATTCGTCACGCGCGGCATCGAGTACGCACGTCAGCGGCCGAAGACGTACGCCATGCGTCGCCGCTCAGTGACAGCTTCCGTGCGCGCCGTGACAGCACCCACCGGCGGTCGGAGCGGTTCGCTGGTCCGCTGGAGTCACTCCGTAGCGCTCCGCCAGCCGCGCGGCGAGGCTCTCCATCTCCTGGCGCGTGCCCGCGTCCAGGTCGGTGATCTCGAAGCGCTGGAAGGCCGCGACGAGCTGCGCGCGGTCCTCGTCGCGCAACATCGCCTCCGCCATCGGGAACAGCACGCCGTCCTCCTTCGCGATGTGGTCGCGCAGCAGCTCGACGTAGTCGGCGGCGTGGTCCGCGAAAGGCCTCGCCGCGGCGTGATCGCCGCGCTCGAACGCGTCGACGGCGGCGAGCATGTCGCGCACGTAGCGCCGACCGAGCTCGTGCTCGTCGAGCATCACCGCGACCGGCCCGACTCCTCGCGGCATGCCGCGCTCGTAGATCTTCGTGAAGAGCAGATCCTCTTCCTTCCCGTGGTGGCAGCGATCGGCGAAGGTGCGGATGAACTTCAGTGCGGACTTCGCCGACTCGAGCTCGAGCACGCCGGTGCGACGCGTGTCGACGATCAGGTGCTCGAGCGCGTCCAGGACGACTTCGATGACGCGGTGCTCGGCCGAGAGGATGTCGGTGGGCTTCATGGTGCTCGTTTCGTGGCGGCGCTCGTTTCCTCGTGAGCGCACGTCCCGAGCATCGACCGACGGCGGGGATCCGCCCTTGACCACGGTCAAGCGGCCGCGGAATCCAGACCGTCCGCCGCCCGGCTCGCCACCGCGCCGCTCATTCGTCTCGGTCGGCGATCGCGAGCAGGATCCGGGTGTCGAGCAGGTCGAGCGTCCGCCCCTTCGACCGGATCAACCCGCGGTCCTGCCACCGGCGCAACAACCTGGACAGGGTCTCGGGGGCGATCGCGAGGTGCGCGGCGAGGTCCTTCTTCGCGAGCGGGAGCTGGACGACCAGGTGCTCGTGCGTGCCCTGGGCCGGCAGCTTCATCAAGTAATGGGCGAGGCGCGCGGGAGCGCTCGCGATCGAGAGCTCCTCGATGCGCTCGACCAGGCCGAGCAGGCGCATCGAGAGCGAGCTGACGATCGCGATCGAGAGCCGCGGCTCGCCCTTCAGGAGTTCCAGGAACCTCGCGTCGACCGCGACCAGCTCGGTCGGCGACTCCAACGCCACCGCGTTGACCGGGTAGCGACCGATCGAGAGCACCGCGGGCTCCGCGAAGCTCTGACCCGCTCGCAAATGGTGGACGACCTGCTCGCGCCCGTCCGGCGTCGCTCGGTAGACGCGCACCGAGCCGCAGCGGACCACGAAGAACGCGCGGGCCCTGTCGCCGTGTAAGAAGATCGTCTCCGAGCGCTCGAAGGACCGGAGCTCCGCGCACGCGACGACGCGCTCGAAGAGCTCGGTGTCGAGCGCTTGGAAGTGGGGCAGCGCCCTCAGCGTCTCGCGGATCGAGTCGGTCATCGTGCGCGCCATCGTAAAGACGTCCGCGCGCACCGGGAAACGCGCCGTCGCGGTCCGCGGCTTGCCTGGCGATGCACGGCGGGTCCCCAATTCGTCGCGCGGCGCGTCACGGCGCGCGCGATCGGCACCGTGAGCTGCTTCTGCTCGCGCACCGGCCGGTTTGGAGCCCGCTCGCTCGCTCCGTACCATCCCCCGTCCTCCGCCGACCGTCCGCCCGCGCCGAACGACTTCTCGCTCGGCGCGTTCGCTCGGACGCGTCGCGCGTTCCTCCCCCACCATGAGCGAACCCGTCTTGGTCCTCGATCGCCTGAAGAAGACCTTCGGCGACTTCACGGCCGTCCACGAGATGTCGCTGACCGTGCCGCGCGGCAGCGTCTACGGCTTCCTCGGCCCGAACGGCGCCGGGAAGACGACCACCCTGCGCATGACGCTCGCGATCTACGCGCCGACCTCCGGCTCGATCTCGATCCTCGGCCGTCCCTCCGCGCTCGAAGTGCGCGATCGCATCGGGTACCTGCCCGAGGAGAAGGGGCTCTACAAGAAGATGACCGGGCGCGACATCATCGCGTACTTCGCGTCGCTCAAGGGCATGAAGGGTCGCGACGCGCGCGTCCGCGCCGGCGAGCTGCTCGACAAGTACGGCCTCGGCGAGTTCAAGGACCGCAAGTGCGAGGCGCTGTCGAAGGGCATGGGCCAGAAGGTCCAGGTGCTCGCGTCGATCGCCCACCGGCCGGAGTTCGTCATCTTCGACGAGCCGTTCTCCGGGCTCGACCCGGTCAACCAGCAGGTGCTCGAGGACGTGATCCGCGACCTTCAGCGCGACGGGACGACGATCATCTTCTCGACGCACATCATGGAGCACGCCGAACGGCTCTGTGATCGCTTGGTGCTGATCGCGCGCGGCCGCAAGCTGTTCGACGGCACCGTCACGGAAGCACGCAGGATGATCCCGCGCCGGTTGATCATCCAGACCCAGGTCAATCCCGAGGCCTTGCGGCACGTCGCCGGCGTCACCGGACTGCGTGCGCTCGGCAAGGACGACAAGTTCGAGGTCACGCTCGCCGAGGGCGCGGATGCCGACCGCGTGCTCGCCGCGTGCTTCCAAAACGGAATCAGCCTGCGCTCGTTCGATCGCAGCGAACCCAACTTGCGCGACGTGTTCTTGAAGCTCGTCGGCGCCGAAGACGCGGAAGAGGTGCTGTCGTGAGGAACGCTTGGCTCGTCGCCGGTCGCGAATACGGCGAAAACGTCCGGACCAAGGGCTTCTGGATCGGGATCCTGATCTTCCCGATCCTGATCACCATCGGCATCAAGGCCGAGAGTTGGCTCGAACGCGTCAAACCGACGCGCAACTTCGTCGTCGTCGATCAATCGGGCAAGTTCGACTCGGCGATCGAGACCGCGCTCGCGCGGCTCCAGGAGAAGGCGATCGCGCGCGAGCTCCAGAGCTACATGTCCAAGTACTCCGCGGCCCCGCAGGCGCCGACCGCGGAACAACTGGATCAGGTGAAGGCGGGGCAGACGGCGAAGGTCGACTTCGAGCAGATGAGCGAAGCCGAGGCGAAGGCGACGATCGCGCTCAGCCTGATCTCGGGAGGTCTCAAGCCCAACGCTCCGCCGTTCGAGGCCCCGCGGAGCCCGTTCCGTCGGGTCGCCGCACCCGAAGGCGTCGACACCTCCGCCGCACCCGGAGCGATCGCGGACGCACTGCGGCCGTTCCTGCGCGGTGAGCGCAAGATCACCGTCGACGGCGCGGAGGCCGAGCTCTTCGCGTCGCTGATCATCCCCAAGGACGTCGACGAGCTCGTCGAACGCCCCGGCGAGAAGCGCAAGAAGCGCGTCGACCGCGACGGCGCGCAGTTCTGGAGCACCAACCTGGCCGACAGCGACCTGCGGGAGGAGCTCGAGCGTGCGATCAACGAAGAGCAACGCCGCGTCGAGTACGTCGCGAGAGGGCTCGACGGCAAGACCGTCGAGGCGGTGCAGCAGACCAAGGTCCCGCTGGCTCGGTTCGACCCCAAGAAAGCAGCCGGAGCCGAGGAAGTCAGCATCGCGGACCAGATCCGCCAGTGGGCACCCGCGGGATTCGTGTACCTGCTCTGGATCTCGATCTTCTCGATCTCCCAGATGCTGCTGAACAACACGATCGAAGAGAAGTCGAACCGCCTGATCGAGGTGCTGCTGTCCTCGGTCACCTCGTGGGAGTTGATGGTCGGCAAGCTCGTCGGCATCGCCGCGGTCGGCATGACGATGCTCGGCGCGTGGCTCGGCTTCTTGGTCGCGATCCTCGCCATCAACTCCGGTCCGGAAGCCAAGGTCGCCACCAGCCTGCTCGAGGTACTCAAGACGTCGGGGCTGTTGCCGGCCTTCGTCGTCTACTTCCTGCTCGGCTACCTGCTCTACGGGGCGATCTTCCTGGCACTCGGCAGCGTGTGCAACACGCTGAAGGAAGCTCAGAACATGATGCAGCCCGTCGTGCTGATCATGATCGTGCCGCTGATGACCATGATGTTCATCCCGAAGGACCCGAACGGCACGTTGGCGACCGTGCTCTCGTGGATCCCGATCTACACGCCGTTCGTGATGATGAACCGAGCGGCCGCGTCGCCGCCGATGTTCGAGATCGTCGGTACGTCGGTCCTGCTCGCGTTGACGGTCGCGTTCACCCTTTGGCTCTCCGGTCGCATCTTCCGCATCGGCGTGTTGCGCACTGGTCAGCCGCCGAAGCTGATGGAACTCGTGAACTGGCTGCGCTCCTGAGCGCGACCAAAGGCCTGGAACGGAACCGGCGCGCGGTCGAGACCGCGCGCCGGTTCCATTTCAGGGTTCTCGTCTTCGATCAGTTCAGGAACGGATCGATCGCCTTGCGAAGTCGCGGCGTGCGCAGCTTGTTGAGCGCGCGCACCTGGATCTGACGGATGCGCTCGAGGCTGACCCCGAGCTCTCCCGCGACCTCGGCAAGCGTGTGCTCGCGGCCGCCTTCGCCCAGACCGAAGCGCTTCTGGATCACCAGACGCTCGCGGTCGCTGAGGCTCGACATCGCCGCCGTCAGTGACTGGTCGAGCTGTTGGTCTTCGATCGCCGGCGAGTACGGGCCCTGGTCGTGCGGGACCTCGAGCAGGTCCTTGAGACGGCTGCCTTCCTCGGCATCGTCGAACGACGCGTCCATCGATCGGATCGAGCGAGCCGCGGACATCGAAGCCGCGACCAGGTTCGTCCCGAGTCCGGTCGCCTCGGCCAGCGATTCGACGCTCGCGTTGGGATCGCCCAGGCGGACCTTGGCGTCGTTGACGTGCTTCAAGGCCTTCTGGAGATAGACGGGCACGCGCACCGTGTGGCTGAAGTTGTAGAGGTGCGCGCGGAACGCCTGGTTCAGCCAGTGCACCGCGTACGTACGGAACAGCAGCCCGCGCTTCCAATCGAAGCCATCGACCGCTCGGAACAAGGAACCGCAGCCCTCTTGGATCAGGTCGCTCTGGTTCGCCGTCGTGTGCGAGTAACGCTCGACGTTGATCAGCACGAGGTAGAGGTTGCGCTCGACCATCTCGGTGCGCAGCGCGTGCAGCTCCATCCAACGGCGGCAGACGTTCTTCGGCAGCTGGCAACCGAACGGTTGCGTCGACGCGACCGTGAACGCGCCGCGACCGACGCCCTCGATCAGGTCTTCGCGCTTGAGGCCCGAACCCTCGAGCTCGACATCCAGGAGCTTGCGGGCGAGTTCGATCCGACGCGCCAACCGCGCCTCTTCTTCGCGCCCCATGATCTCGATGGAGTCGACTTCGGTCCGGAACTGACGGCGCAGCGGCACGCGCGCTGTCGGGTTGGCTTCCCGCGGAGTGCGCCGCCACGTGCTCGGATCGGTGACTTCCAGGCGCACGTCGCCGGAGGAAAGCTCTCGCGCGAGCGCGAGCAGGTTCTCGTCGAAGCTCCCGAGATCCTTGGCGAGATCATCGAGGCGTTCGTCGAGTTCGAGGTGACTGATCAGTTTGCCTGCCACGTTGGTTCCTCCCTTGGACATGCTCAAGAACGGTCTTGGCACCCCCTGGTTCGCACGAGTCGTGCGATCCGATGTGAAGAGACGGTTACCGCTGCCGGGTGCAAGCCGAGTGCCCGGGCTGGCTTCGCCGGGAGCGCGCGGCGCCCCTCGATCCATGGAACCGCCCCAAGGCCTTACGGTGACGGCAGTAATCTCCAGCTTGCTGGAGGCTTTCGAGTGCGTGACTCGCCTTCGCCGCAGTTCCATACGCGAAGTAAGGATCTTGAAAACGCCGCTTTGACGGCTGAGCGGCCTCCCGGTCCTGCCCGAACGGCAGGCAAAGTCGACAAACCGCCGTGCGGCGCCGAGCAGACCGATGGGCGCGGGAGCACGAACGCGCGGCCTCGGCGCCGCGCGGCGCCGAACGCTCGGGGACCGGCAGGTCGGCCGGACCTAGCGCTGCGCGGGCTCGGACTTGCGCGAGTGCGTGATCAGCGCGCCGTCCCGGTAGGTGTTCTGCACCTCGTTCGGGATGTAGGCGGCGAGGTGCTCGAGCTCGTTGGCCTCGCGGATCAGGTGCCGCGCGATCACCATGCGCTGGACCTGGTTGGTGCCCTCGTAGATCTGGAGGATCTTCGCGTCGCGGAAGAACTTCGCGATCGGGTAATCCTCCATGAAGCCGTACCCGCCGAAGACCTGGACGGCCTCGGTCGCGACTTCCATCGCGACGTCGGTGGCGAAGCACTTGGCCATCGCGGCGTACTTCGAGACCTTCTCCGCGGCACCCTGGTCGACAGCGCCGGCGCACGCGTAGACGAGCCAGCGCGCCGCCTCGGTCTTCATCGCCATGTCGGCGAGCATCTTCTGCACCATCTGGAAGCTCGAGATCGGCGCCCCGAACTGCTGACGGCGGTTCGCGTAGACGAGCGCGAGATCGAGTGCCCCCTGCGCCGCACCGACCGCCTGGGCGGCGACGCCGGGACGCGCGAGGTCGAGCGTCATCATCGCGTGCTTGAATCCCATGCCCGGCTTGCCGCCGATCAGGTTCGCCTTGGGCACGCGGACGTTGTCGAAGTGCGTTTCGACGACGGGCACGCAGCGGATGCCCATCTTGTCCTCGACCTTCTTGACGGTGAACCCGGGGGTGCCTTTCTCGACGACAATCGCGCTGATGCGCCGCGACTTCGAGGTCGGATCGGTCACGCAGAACACCGAGTAGATGTCGGCGACACCGCCGTTGGTCGTCCACTTCTTCTCGCCGCGGATGACGTAGTGATCGCCGTCTTCTTCCGCCGTCACTGCGAGGCCGCTCGCGTCGGAACCGGCGAACTTCTCCGAGAGACAGAACGCGACGAGCTTCTCGCCGCGCGCGACCGACGGGAGCCAGCGCTGCTTCTGCTCCTCGGTGCCGCCGAGGATGATCGGGAACGAGCCGAGCGCGTTGACCGCGAACGCGACGCCGAAGCCCGAATCGGCCTTCGCGAGCTCTTCGGTGACCATCGCGAGCGCGAGGATGCCCGCGCCGTGTCCGCCGTACTCCTTCGGGATGAACGTGCGGAAGAGCCCCGCCTCCGCGACCGCGCGCGCCGCCTCCCAGTTGTACTCCTGGAGATCGTCGTACTTCTTCGCGCCCGGCCGGACGTGCTTGTCGGCGATCTCGCGAGCCTTGGCTTGGAGCTCCTTGGCCAGGTCGGTGAAGATGATGTTCTCGCGCATGGGGAGACGTCTCCGTTGGGAAGGAAAGGGCGCGGAGTATAGCGCCGACCGGCCGCGAGCGAGCGACGACGGGTGACCGGAATGGTGACGCTATCCTGCGCGCCATGGACCAACAGCTCGAACGGCTCGTTCGCTCGGCGGCGGAGGGCGAAGAAGGAGCGATCGAGTCGCTCGCGGAATGTCTGCGCACTTCGCCGAACCGGTCCACCGAAGGGCTGGTCCAGCTCGGAGCCCACCCGTCGGAGAACGTGCGCGCGGCGGTCGCGATCGTGGTCGCGGGCGCTTCGGAGCCGGAGCTCATCGAGCTGCGCAACCGCCTCGCCCGCGACCGCGACGCCGAGGTCAGGCAACGCCTTGGCGCGAGCCTCTCGGCGCTGGACGGCGGCGTCGACGTCGAGCTCGTCCGCCGGCTGCTGGGCGACCGCGAAGGCGCCGTGCGCTGGAGCGTGCTGCGCGCGGCGACGCGCATCGCGACGCTGCACGCCGAACTCGCACGGTTGCTGCGCGACGACGACTCGACGTTCGTTCGCTGCCACCTCGCCGCGACGCTGCGAGAGCTCTCGGACTCGTCCGTCGCGGTGCTCGCGTGGCTGTCGGTGCTCGAGGACGAGGACGAGCAGGTGGTCCGTGCCTGCGCGAAGGAGCTCGAGCAGTGGTGCGCGCGCGGAGCCCGTCACGCGGAGCTCCAGCGCTGGGTCGCTCCCGAGCGACTGCTCGAGCACCAACGTCGCGTCGAACGCCTCGGCACTCGCAACTACCCGAAGCTCCACGAGACGCTCGCGAAATGCAACGAGCGACAGATCGACGTGGCGACGCTGCGCGCGCACGGCCGAGACCTGACCGCGGACGCGCTCTCCGGCGAGCTCCCGCACGCGTTCGGCGTCGAGCGTCACGTCGAGACGCTCCTCGCGCTGGTACGCGGACGACGCGCGCGCGCGGCGGTGCTGCTCGGCGAATCGGGCGTCGGCAAGACCGCGATCGTGCACGAGCTCGTGCATCGCCTGGCGCACGATCCCGACGGTGCGTGGCGCGTGTTGCAGGTCGCTCCCGCGGAGTTCCTGACCGGCACGAAGTACCTGGGCGAGTGGCAGACCAAGTTGCACGCGCTGATCGAGGCCGCGAAGAGCCCGCGACGCGTCGTGCTGTACGTGCCGAACCTCCAGGAGCTCTCCAGCATCGGCCGTAGCGAGTCGTCCGACGACAACGTCGCCAGCATGCTCGCCCCGCACATCGAGAACGGCTCGATCGCGCTGCTCGGCGAGTCGACGCCGACGCAGTTCGCGGCAGGGCTCGGCGCGATCGGCCCGCTGCGCCGACTCTTCCTTCCGATCGACGTGCAGCCCGCTCGACCGAGCGAAGCCCTCGCGGTCTTGCGGCGCGTCGCGGAGGAGCGCCGCGCGGCGGTCGCACCCGCGCTGCTCGAACGGATCTACGAGTACAGCGAGATGTTCCTCGCGACGGCGGCGCAGCCGGGGCGCAGCATCCGACTGCTGCGCGACGTGCTCGCGACCGAGAAGGACGAGCTCACGACGCGCGACGTGCTCGCGACGATCTCGCGCTCGACCGGCGTGCCGATGGACCTGGTCGACGACGAGACCGCGCTCGACCTCGCCGACGTGCGCGGCTTCTTCGAGCGGCGCGTGATGGGCCAGCGAGAGGCGCTCGACACAGTCGTCGACCTCGTCACGTTGATCAAGGCCGGCTTGACCGACCCGTCGAAGCCGATGGGAGTGTTCCTCTTCGTCGGCCCGACCGGCGTCGGCAAGACGGAGCTCGCGCGCGCTCTCGCCGAGTACCTCTTCGGCGACGCCGGACGCTTGCTGCGCTTCGACATGAGCGAGTACTCGAGCCCGGACTCCTACGAGCGCTTGATCGGCGCGCGCGGCCGCTCGGGCTTGTTGACCCGCGCGGTGCGCGAGCAGCCGTTCGCGGTGCTCCTGCTCGACGAGATCGAGAAGTCGCATCTCAACGTGTTCGACCTCTGCCTGCAGCTCTTCGACGCCGGGCGCCTGACCGACGGTTCCGGCGTGACCGTCGACTTCCGTCGCACCGTCGTCATCCTGACGTCGAACATCGGCTCGGCGATCGCGACCGAGCCGCGGGTCGGCTTCGCGAGCGCTCCGGCGCGCGCGCCGGTCGGCGAGGACGTCGAGCGGGCGTTGCGCGACTTCTTCCGCCCCGAGTTCCTGAACCGCCTCGATCGCATCGTGCGATTCGATCCGCTCGCGCCGGAGACCGCCGAGAAGATCGCGCGGCGCGAGCTCGAGCGCGTGCTCGAGCGCGGCGGCATCGAGCGACGCGACCTCGTCCTCGACGTCGATCCGAACCTGATCGGCCTGCTGGTGCGACGCGGGTATTCGCCCGCGTTCGGCGCGCGGCCGTTGAAGCGCACGGTCGAGCGTCTGGTGCTGCTCCCGGTCGCGCGCGCGATCGCCTCGGGCTCCGCGCCGACGCACTCGATCCTGCGCCTGTCGGTGCGCGACGAAGCGGTCGAAGTGGAGATCGTCGCTCCCGAGCCGACGCAAGACGTGCTGTCTCCGCGACCGACACCCGCGAGCCTCGAGCGCCTGCGCGCGCGCGGCTCACAGTTGCTCGCGGCGCTCGAGGCGGTCAAGCTCGACGTCGAGCGACTGATCGCCCGCCGCAGCGAGCTCGTCAACGCGACGGGCTCACCGGGCTTCTGGGAGGTGCGCGAGAGCGCTCTCGCGACGCTGGACGAGCTCCACCGCATCGACGGCTTGCTCGAACGGCGCGATGCGCTGGAGCAAGCCGCGCGCGGCTTCGGCGAGGCGCTGTTGCGCACCGAGGATCCGCGCCAGGCGACCAAGCTCGAAGCGCGCTTGGAAGAGCTCGAGGACACGCTTCGCGCGCTCGGCTTCCTCGTGCGCACCTCGGACGCGCATGCGTGGGCCGACGCGCTGCTCTCGCTGACGCGCCTGAAGTCGCGCGGCACGCCGCTCGGATCCGTCGACCGACTCGCGCGCATGTACCTCGCGTGGGCGGCGCGACGCGGCTACGACGCGCTGGTCGTCGGCGAGGTCAACGATCCGGAGCGCGGAGAGGACTCGCTCTACGTCGCCGTCCACGGCGCCGGCGCATACGGACTGCTCGCGAGCGAGAGCGGCGTGCACCAGCTCGCGCGCGGCGAACGCGGCAAGGGCGACGACGCGGCGCGCGAGAACGTGCTGGTCGAAGTCTGGCCCGCGGGCGACGACGCAGCATCGAGCGACGTGGCGTGCGAAGCGCGGACGTTGAACGGCGCGCTCGGCCGCCAGATCGCGAAGCCTTCGCTCGACCTCCGGCTGGTGCACCGACCGTCGCGCGTCGCGTTGCACGCGTGGAGCGACCTCTCGCGCGACGAAGCGGTCTCGGCGCTCACTCCGTTCCTGCTGGCGCGCGCGTCCAATCCGCGCGATCGACGCTTGACGATCGTGCGTCGCTACCAGCTTGGCCCGTCGACGTGGGTGCGCGACCGCAAGAGCGGCGAGCACACCGGCCGACTCGACCGTGTGATGGCGGGCGGGCTCGACCGGTTCTTGCTCCCGGTCGAGCCGCCCAAGTGATGCTCAAACGAAACCAAGCGTCGGCGACGTGAAGTTGCCGATGTTCGGGAAGATCGTGGGGAGATCGCCGGGCAGGACGCCGAACCACTGCGCGAGCGTCGCGGCGTACTGCTCCACGGAAGTCGTCGGGATCAGGCGACCGCCGCCGAGGTCGTCCGGACCGTCGAGCGTCAGATCCGGCATCGTGCCGTAGAGGTCGCCGCCCGCGACGGCGCCGCCGAGCACGAGGTGGTGCGAGCCCCAGCCGTGATCGGTGCCCTGCGCGTTCGACGAGAGCGTGCGGCCGAACTCCGAGGCGGTGAAGAGCGTGACGTTGGGCTCGGCTCCGAGCTCGGCCATCGCCGCCTGGAACGCGCCGAGACACTGCGCGACGTCGGCGTAGAGCACCGGCTGATCCGTGTTCTGATTGCCGTGCGTGTCGAAGCCACCCTTGCCGACGAAGTAGATCTGGCGCATCTGGCCGATCGCGGACTGCACCGAGATCATCCGCGCGACCATCGCGAGTTGCTGGCCGAGCCAGCTCGTCGGGAACGTCGTCGCGAGCGTCGGCCCCGCATCGAGCGCGGCCGAGATCATCGCTTCGATCGCGACCGAGTCGTTCAAGACGTCGGCGTACCCTTGCTCGAGCTTGTTCGCCTGCTGCTTCGTCCGCAACGCGTCGAACGCCTGCCTGCGCAACGCACCCTGCGTGCCCCAGAAGCCCGACAGTTGCGTCGGTCCGCTGACGCCGAGGTTGTACGGCGCTTGCGTCGGCCCCATCTGCATGGTGTTGGAACCGTCGAGCGAGATGTTCATCGACATCACCGACCCCGGGTTCCACGCAGCGAGGTTCTCGCCGACGCGTCCGCACCAGCCGATCTTCTGCACTTCGGCGAGCGCGGCGCCGAACATCCACTGATCGCCCTGGTCGGAGTGCGAGAAGAGCTGCGGCGGGCTCTCGACCGCGCCGGACTCGTACTCCGCCTTCGTGATCGGCGCGACCAGCGAACCGACGTTGCCGACGATCGCGAGCTTCTGGGCGCCGAAGAGCGTGACGAGCTCGGGCACGCTGGGGTGGAGCCCCCAAGTCACTCCCGTCGAAGTCGCCGGAGTGATCGGCAACAACAGGTTCTGTGCGACCGCCAGGTTTTGGCGCGAGGCCGCGTACGTCGCGTACTCGCCGCTGCTGGTCGGCACGATCAGGTTGAACGAGTCGTTGCCGCCGTAGAGGTACACGCAGACGAGCGCCTTGTAGCCGACGTTCGGGTCCGCGTGCGCGGC
>JADLBP010000389.1 GCA_020847695.1 Planctomycetota bacterium | reverse complement strand
GGCGCTGATCGCGGCGCGGCCGATCACGCGCAGCGTCTCGGCCACGCCCGGAATGAGAAACAGGAGCGAGATGCGCGGATCGCGAACCACGTTGCGGAGGCTGTCGATGCGATTGTTGCCAAGGCGGTCGGGTATGAGCAGCGTGCGTTCGTCTCTCAACCGAACGAAACCCGGCGCATCGCCGCGCGGCGAACAGTCGAGTCCCTCAGGTCCGCAGGTCGAGAGCACCACGAAAGGCGACGCCTCGATGAAGGCGCGGTAGTGCGCGTTGACGTGATCGATCTCCTTGACCACCGGCGGGCCGGAGGGGGCCGGATAGATCCGCTCAAGCTCTGCGAGCGTGGTGAGCAAACCAGAGGGGAGATCGACGGACATGTCCTGCTCCAGGCCGGCGGCGTGCGCTTCGCGCCCGATCATAGAGCGGCGTTCGGGAAAAACCATCGCCCTGCCCGCTCGACCAGCCCTGATCTGGCGACGTCGAGCGAAGACCCGCCGGATGGCTGATTAGAAAAAATAATACGAAATTAATAAATCAAAGCTTATCAATGGCGGCCCTTCCAGAGGTGCTCGCATGTCCCGCTTTCGACTGTCCATCGGCAGCAAAATCTATTGTCTTCTCGCGCTCAGCTTCGTCGGTCTGGTCGGCCTTGCAGCCGTCGCCGTGGATCAGGTGCAGCGCGGGCTTAAGGAGCAGAAGCGCATCGAACTGCGCCATTTGACCGAAATCGCCATCGGCATCGTCAAAGAAGAGCACGCCAGGATCGCCAAAGAGGGCGTGAAGCCCGATGACGCCAAGGCGCGCGCCGCCGCCAGGGTCGCGGCGCTGCGCTACGGCGACGACGATTACTTCTGGATCAACGACATGCATCCCAGAATGGTGATGCATCCGATGCGGTCGGAACTGAACGGACGCGACCTTTCCGACAACAAGGATCCCAATGGGAAACGGCTGTTCGTCGATTTCGTGCAGACGGTGCGCGCCAGCGGCAACGGCTATGTCGATTATGAGTGGCCAAAACCCGGCGCGGACAAGCCGCAGCCGAAAGTGTCCTATGTCGCCGGCTTCGAGCCGTGGGGATGGGTCATCGGCACCGGGGTTTATGTCGACGATCTTCGCGCCCAGGTGTGGCAAGCCGCGCAGCGTTTGCTGGGCGTCGCTGCGCTGATATTTCTCTTCTCGGGGGCCATCGCCGTGGTGGCGGCGCGCAACATCGCGCGGCCGATCCGTCGGATCGCCGAAGTCCTTTTGCAACTCGCCGGGGGGAATAAGGCGGTCGAGATCGGTTTCACCAAGCGCGGCGATGAAGTCGGCGAAGCGGCGCGGGCCGCGGTCGCCTTCAAAGAAAGCCTCGAGAAGATGGACGCCCTGGAGGCGGAACAACGCGCTTCCCAGCAGCGCGCCGCGGCCGAGCGCCGGGCGGAGATGGAGCGCCTGAGCGAACGCATTCGCGCCTCCGTCGGGTCGATCGTGGAGGGGATCAATACGCTGTCCTTCACCGTCGGCGACGCGACGCGCACCATGCAGCGCAATGCGGGAGACACCCACGGCCGCATCTCGCATTCCAGTCAAGACTTGAACAGCGCCGCCTCCGATGTGAGCGCGGTCGCGACCGCAGTGACCGAGCTTGCGACTTCCGTCAGCGAAATCTCGGCGCAAACCGTCCACTCCACCAAGGCCGCCGCCGAAGTGTCCTCCGCCGCCTCGATGGCGGAACAAGTGGTCGAAAAGCTGACCGAAACCAGCCAACGGATCGGCGATATATCGAGCCTCATCAACAGCATCGCCGCACAGACCAATCTGCTGGCGCTCAACG
>JADLBP010000052.1 GCA_020847695.1 Planctomycetota bacterium | reverse complement strand
GGCCCGGATCCGCTGGGGACGATCGAGCTCCTCGAGCGCCATCGCGTGCGCTTCGTGCTCGGCAATCACGAGCACGTCGTGCTGCAGCGCCTCGGCCTCGCGCCCGAACGCGTCGACGCGACCGATCGCCCGCCGCGAGCTCCGTTGCCGCGCGCGTTCGACGAGGAAGCGCTGCTCGGCGACGGCGATCAGCCGTGCGAGGTCGAGCCCGACGCGCGCGCGACCGTCGTCGACTTCCTGCAACGGCACTCCGGCTTCTTCCTGCGCCGTGGCGCGATCGAAGGCGCCGGGCCGACGCGCGACGGACGCGAATGGACGTGCGTGCACGCCGGCGTGCTCGCGGGGCTCGAGCTCGAGCGGCACACGATCGAAGAGCTCACCAGCCTGCGCCGGCTCGACGAGCCGTCGCGACCGTGGTGGTACGAGGTCTACGACGGCCCCGACCTCGTGCTCTTCGGCCACACGCCGTCCGAGCTGCCGCGTCGCCGCATCGCGCGCGGACGGCTGGTCGCGCTCGGGCTCGACACCGGGTGCGTGTACGGCGGCCGGCTGACCGCGTACTCGCCGGAGCTCGACGAGTTCGCGAGCGTCAAGGCGGTCCGCGCGTGGGCGAGGGCGTGAGGCCCGCGCTCGCGCGCGAGCCCCGCTCCGCTCACTTCAGCTGATCGTTCAACACCAACAGCGTCGCCGCGGAACCGAGCGAGGACGAGATCCCGCTGAGGATCGGCAGCACTTCGTCGCTGAACTTGCCGGCGCCGCTGCGGCGCACGAACAGGAAGTCGTCCGGCCGCAACGCGATCAATCCGTCGAGGTTCGGCGCTTCGCCGTCGATCGCCTTGACCTCGAGCGCTTCGGGCTTGCCTCGCAGGATCACGATCTGATCGCGGCGCGCGTGCGACGTGAAGCCGCCGCCGAGCGCGAGCGCCTGATAGACGTTGAGCGGCCGGTCGAGCACGTACGCGCCCGGTCGATTGACCTCGCCGTAGATGTAGACGCGCCGTGCGGCGTACTCGACCACCGAGAAGTCGACGCGCGGGTCCTGCACGTACTGCGCGACCGCGTCGCGGATCGTGACGTTCGCTTCCTGCACGCTCTTGCCGCCGATCTTGACCGCGCCGACCAGCGGGAGGCTGACGAAGCCCTCGTTGTCGACGCGCGCGCCGCTCTGCGCGGGCCCGAGCGGCGTGCCGAGCTCCGGGTGGCCGTACACGCCGACCCGCACCAAGTCGTTCGGACCGAGCGTCAGGTCGTCCCAGACGAGCTCGCGCGAGAACGTCGCGACCTCGGCGGTGTTCTCGGGCAACGGCGGCGTCGAGTAGCAGGCCGCTGCGAGGACGGAGGCGAGCAGCGCGAAACGGAGGCTCGGAAGTGTTTTCATCGCCGACGTCATCGGCCGGGCCTCGCCGGGCCTTGAAGGCGGCGCGCCAGTGCTCGCGACGGGCGCGCGCGCGCGCCCCGGCGGCGGGAACGGCCGTTCAGAGGCGAACGCGCAGCGTCAGCGCGACGAACGGCGCCGAGTCGACCTCGGCCTCCGCGACGTCGGCGCCGCCGTCGGCGAGGGTCGAGAGCTCGCGCCACAGATCGAAGCCGCCGAACACCTCGAGCGACACCGACTCGCCGCGGCGTTCGAGCCCGACGCCGGCGCGGATCGTCTCGTCGCGCAGCACGCCGCTCGGCAGCGGATTGTCGTCGTTCAACCGGAACTGCTGGAGCAGGTACTCGGCGCGTGCGAACGTGCGCCAGCGTTCGTCGAGGTCGAGCGTCGCTTGCAGGCTGGTGCCGCGCGCTTCGAACGAGAGGCGCTCGGTCGCTTGCCACTCGAAGCCGAGGAACGGCCACACCCACGCGTCGTCTTCGAGGCGCGACAGCGCCGCGACGCCGAACTCGACCGCGAGCTTGGGGCTCTGCGACCAGCGGAAGCCGCCCATGCCGCCTACCGTCAGCGACTCCGCGGGGTCCGCCTCGTCCTCGCCGCCGAGCGCGACGCTCATGCCGCCGAACCAGCCGAGCAGGCCGTCGTCGCGCGAGCGCATCACGCCGCTGAAGCGGGCTTCGTAGACGTCGTTGAACGGCTTCGAGCTGCCCGGCACCAACGTGGTGTTGCCGCCGAGGTCGTAGAACCGGCCGTTGGTCTCGATCGAGAACGCCGCCAGGCGATCGTCGCCGAGCTCGCGCCCGAACGTCACCGCCCAACCGCCGTCCTGCATCGACACGTCGCCGCCGCCTTCGAGGTTGCCGCCGGCGGAGAATGCGGCGCGGGCGCGAGCGTCGAGGAACGCACGTTCGTCGGGCTCGGCGGCGAGCCGGTCGAGCGTCTCGAAGGTCACCGCGGACGAGCGCCGCGGCTCGGCCGAGAGGTCGATGCCCCACTGGGTGCTGTCCGCCGGGATCGGCAGCGGCCGGAAAGCGTTTTGGGCGAAAGCGGTCGAGGCCAGAGCGGGCGCGAGGAGGAGCGTCGCGGAGCGAACCGTCGTTTGGAGCATGCGTGTCGCGACGCTCGGTCGGGCCTCGGAAGGAGGCCGCGTCGCCCGTCGCACCCCAAACCTATCCCGACCTGACGACGCGAGCGGCGCGACGCGCGGCGAGCCCCCGCCCGGGCCGCCGGACGGAAGAACTTGCCGACGCGACGCGAACGCGCGCTCAGGTGATGCCGAAGCGCTTCAGCTTGCGGTAGAGCGTGCTCTTGCCGACCTTGAGCAGGCGAGCGGCGGCGAGCTTGTCGTTGCCGGTCTCGTGCAAGGCGCGGATCAGGCACTTCTTCTCGTAGAGGTCGAGGCTGAGCTCCTCGCTCTCGTCGATGTCCCAGGGCTGGCGTGGACGCGACGGTTGACCGAACGGCGACGGCGTCGAAGCCGGCGGTTGGGTCGACGAACTCGGCAGGTGGACCCCACCGCCGATTTCGACGTGGTCCGGACGCGGCGCGGGATCCATCACGTGGTCGCCCATGCGACCATGCAGCTCGCGCAGCGCCGCCGGCAGGTGCGCGACATCGATCAACGCGTTCTGCGTCGCGGCGACCGCGCGCTCGATCACGGTCTCGAGCTCGCGGACGTTGCCCGGCCACTCGTGCGCCTCGAGCACCGCCAGCGCCTCGTCGGAGACCTCCATGTCGTTGCGCGACGCCGCGAAACGTTCGAGGAAGTGCTGGGCGAGCGCCGGGATGTCCTCGCGCCGCTCGCGCAGCGACGGCAGCACGATCGTGCGGCGGCCGAAGAGCTCGAGCAGCTCGGCGAGGAACAGCCCTTGGCTCGCGAGCCGACCGAGATCGACCTCGGCCGAGAAGACGAACCGCGTGTCGCAGCGCTCGACGCGCTCGGAGCCGACGCGGACCACTTCGCCGTCGCGCAGGGCCCGCAGCAGCTTCTTCTGCAGCTCGAGCGGCAGATGATCGACCTCGGAGAGGTAGATCGTGCCGTGAGCGGACTGCTGGATCATTCCGGGGCGATCGGTCACCGCCTCCGGCGTCGCGCCGCGGACGTGGCCGAAGAGCTCGCTGTCGAGGTTCGACGCCGACAGCGCGGCGCACGACAGCGGCAGGAACGGCCCGGTCAGCGAGCCCGAGAAGTGCAGCGAGCGCGCCAGATGCTGCTTGCCGACCCCGGTTTGGCCGAGCAGGAGCACCGGCTCGCTCGAATGTGCGAATTCGTTGACCGCGCCGCGGGCGGCCCGCATCGCAGCGCTATTGCCGATCACGCCGACCGCCCCGAAAGCCCGGCGCGCGGCCTCCATGAGCACGCCGACCTCCCGGCGCGGGATCGAGTACTCCTGCACGCGCAGGAGCTCGGTGGCGACCCGGCGCTTGCCCGCGTCGAGCAGGATCACGACGCGCATCCCCGGATCGCGCTCGCCCGGGTTCGCGACCAGCGGCACGACCGAAGCGATCAGCGCTCGCCCGGTCCGCGCGCCGGTCGGGCGCACGTCGAAGCGATAGCCCTCGCGGCTCTCGGTGTGCGCGTCGCGAACGAACGCCTCGAGGCGCGTGTTGGGCGCGAGCCGACCGAGGTTCTTGCCCTCGATGCTCGCTCCGAGCAGCTCGCGCGCGCCGCGATCGGCGCAGCGCACGATGCCCTCGGCGTCGACCAACATCACGCCGTCCGGCTTGCCGGCGGCGAGGTCGCGTCCGACCAGCGCGTGCTCGCCCGAATCGCCGCGAGCGACTTCGCGATCGTTCTCGTGCTGGCGCTCTTCGATCTTGCGCCGCATTTCCGCTTCGACGGCGCGCAATTGCCGCGCGAATTCGTCGGACTGCGCCTTCGCGCGCAGCGCGGTGCGCAGCACGTCCTCGAAGCCGACCATCTCGGCCTTCTGCAGAACGTACTCGCAACCGGCCTCGTACGCCTGGTGCACGTCCTCGCGCGTCGCGCCGGAGCGCGCGACCATCACCAACGGCGTCAGTGCACTCTGAGGGACTTGTTTGATGCGCCGGCAAACTTCGACACCGGAGATCCCGGCTCCGAGTCCGGCCTCGACCAGGATCACGTCGAAACCACCCTCGCGAGCCTCGAGAAGGCCTTTGGCTCCGTTCTCGGCGAGGACGACTTCGTGCCCGAGATCCTTGAGACGGTTCTGCAGGACGAGCCTGGCGGCGGCTTCGTCGTCGATCAACAGAATGCGGCTCACAGCTCTCCTCCAGGTCCAGTGAGTTCGAGCCCGGTGGCTCGAGTCCGTCGCTTGCGTAGCGTCCCCTCGCGTTCGCGCACGACCGCCGGCGTCCGTTTCCGGAAGCGCCGTCTTTCCAAAGCCTAGTGCCCTCCGCATCCTCCGCAAGCACGAGCCTGTCGCCAATCCGCGCGAAGATGACCCAAAACGAGCCCAACGACGCGCGCTTGCTCTTCGATCCGCGCGTCGAGCGAACGCTTTCGGAGCTCGCGCACGAGCTCGCCCCGCTGGATCCGTTGAAGCGCGTCGAGCGTCTCCGCCGAGCGCTTTCGGGGCCCCTGGCGACCGTTGCGGCGAGTCTTTACGACCTGCGCCGACGCGCGACGCGTAAGTTCGACGAGCCCGATCGCGCCTTCTTGACGCGAAAAGGGCTCGAACAAGCGACTCCGCTGCCGGTCGCGCACGATCGGGCGAAGCAGGTGCTCGAGCTCGCGGGCGCGTGCGAGCTCCACGACCTGACCTGCGGACTCGGCGCCGATGCGCTCGCGCTTTCGCGCGCCGGTGCTCGCGTGCTCGCGTCCGATTTGGACGAGATGACGGTGCGTTGCGCGGCCCGCAACCTCGCGGATCCGCGGCGGAATGCGCTCGTTTCGCGCGCCGACGCCCTCCGGCCGTGCTCGCGGGTGCCGTATCGATTGCTCGACCCCGATCGTCGCGCGCACGGCGAGCGCACGCGCGCGGCGGAGCGCATGTCGCCGACCTTCGCGGACGCGATCGCGCTCGCTCGGTCGGCGCGCGGTGCGTGCCTCAAGCTCCCGCCGGCGTTCGAGCTCGGCGGTCGCGAGCTCGCGGTGCTCGGCGACCTACCGTGGCGCGCGAGTTGGTCGAGCCTCGACGGCGAGCTGATGGAGCTGACGCTCTGGACCGGCGAGTGGGCCGCCGACGACGTCGGCCGTCGCGAAGCGCGGCGACTGACGTTCGCTGCGCACACGCCGGTCCGCATCCGCCGCAGCGATCGCATCGGCAGCGCCGTGCCCGAGATCGAGCCGTGGTCGGACGCCGAGGTCGCCGCGCAAGAGGTGCTCGTCGAGCCCGACGTCGCGCTGGTGCGAGCGGGCTTGATCGAAGAGCTCGCCGAGGAGCTCGACCTGCGCCCGGTCGGCCCCGACATCGCCTACCTCGCCGGTCGACGGCCCGAGCCGTCGCCGTGGTTCGACGCATGGCGGATCGTCGACTCCGCGTCCGCGGACGAGCGCCGGGTCCGCGAGATGCTCGCGCGCCACGACATCGGCCCCGTCCAGGTGCGCAAGCGCGGCCATCCCGATACCGGGGAGGTGCTCGCCCGCCGCTTCGCGGGCCGCGGTCGCCGCCGCGGGCACCTGGCGGTCGCCCGGACCGCGGGCGGACATCGCGTCTTCCTATTGGAGTCCTTACCGACCGGCCCGGGGGCGGGCGGAAGGCTGGTGGGCGATGAGGGATTCGAACCCCCGACTTCCTCCTTGTAAGGGAGGCACTCTAGCCGCTGAGTTAATCGCCCGGGTGTTGGGCGGAACGCTCCAACGGTATCCTTCTGGGCTCGCTCCCTCCATCCGGGCCCTGCTTCTGCCGAAAAAGGACCCCTCCGGCGCGCTTCGGTCCCCCCCATCCGGCGCGCGGAGCTGCCCCTCACACCTCAGGATTCCCCAATGCGCATCGCTGTCATCGGAACGGGCTATGTCGGCCTGGTCGCCGGAACCTGCTTCGCCGAGAGCGGAAACAACGTCGTTTGCCTCGACATCGACGAGGAGAAGATCAGGAAGCTCAAGGCCGGGATCGTGCCGATCTACGAGCCGGGTCTCGAAGAGCTCCTGAAGCGCAACGTCGCCGACGGCCGCCTGACGTTCACCACCAACTACGCCGAGGCGATCCCGAACGCCCAGGTCGCGTTCATCGCGGTCGGCACGCCCCCGGGCGAGGACGGCAGCGCGGACCTGCGGTACGTGCTCGCCGCCGCCCGCGAGGTCGCGAAGAACATGAACGGCTACATGGTGGTCGTCGACAAGTCGACGGTGCCGGTCGGGACCGCCCGCAAGGTGATGGCCGCGATGAAGGACGCCACCAAGCACCCCTTCGACGTCGTCTCGAACCCCGAGTTCCTGAAGGAAGGCGCCGCGATCGACGACTTCATGAAGCCGGACCGCGTGGTCATCGGCGCGGGCTCGCAGCGCGCGTCCGAGGTGATGGAGGAGCTCTACGGCCCCTTCGTCCGCACCGGCAAGCCGATCCTGATGATGGACATCGAGTCGGCCGAGCTGACCAAGTACGCCGCGAACGCGATGCTCGCGACCCGCATCTCGTTCATGAACGAGATCGCGAACATCTGCAGCCGCGTCGGCGCCAACGTCGACATGGTGCGCAAGGGCATCGGGTCCGACGACCGGATCGGCTCGCGGTTCCTCTTCGCGGGCGTCGGCTACGGCGGCTCGTGCTTCCCGAAGGACGTCAAGGCGGTGATCAAGACGTCCGAGGAGCACGACTACGACTTCAAGATCCTGAAGGCGGTCGAAGCGGTCAACGAGCGGCAGAAGAGCGTGCTCTTCGACCTCGTGAAGAAGCACTTCCAGGGCGACCTCAAGGGCCGCAAGTTCGCGGTGTGGGGCTTGGCCTTCAAGCCGAACACCGATGACATGCGCGAGGCTCCCGCGGTGGTGGTCATCGAGGCCTTGCTCGCCGCCGGCGCCAAGGTCGCGGCTTGCGATCCGGAAGCGATCGAGGAGTGCAAGAAGCGCCACCTCGGCGACCGGATCGAGTACTCGAAGCGCCCGATGGACGTGCTCACCGGCGCCGACGCGCTGCTCTTGGTCACCGAGTGGAACGAGTTCCGTCGCCCGGATTTCGAGCAGATCAAGACGTTGATGAAGCACCCGGTGATCTTCGACGGGCGCAACATCTACCCGCGCAAGACGCTCGAGAAGCTCGGCTTCACCTACTACGGCATCGGCTGCTGAACCGCACTTTCGGGCGCGAACTCGAGGGTTCGCGCCCGGAGCGATTGCGCGAGCGACGCGCGTGCGACCGCACGGCGAGTCGGAGCGAGCGGCTCCGGAAACGACAAGGCGGTCTCACCTTGCGGTGAAGACCGCCCATGATGTCGTGAACCTGAAGTAGCAGGCGATCCGCGAGCGACAACACGTCGGCTCGCAAAGAGATCACCCGCCGTTCACGTGCCTAGAGATAGCGACGCGACCAGCGCATGGGAAGCACCCGCAAGCGGTCGCGTCGATTTTTTTCGCGCCGCCATTCGGTGCACGAGCGCGTGTCGCGACCGCTCGCACCGCGAATCACCCGGTGATTTCGAGGGACGAGCGAGCACGAACCGCGCTCACTTCGAGCCGTGTTTCTCGAGTGTCACCCCCTGGTGACGCGCGCGCACGGCCTGCTCGAGACGGCGCAGCGAGCTCATGCGCGCGAGCGCGTTGCGAGCTCGTTCGCCGAGCGGAGTCTCCTCCTCGACGACGTCGCGCAGCGCGTCTCGACAGCGCGCCAACACCCCCGCCGCCGCTTCGAGATCGCCGGCGTCGACATAGGTCGCGCACCATTCGTCGTACGCGTCGATGCGGTCGAGCGCGCTCTCCGCGCCGATCGCCAAGCGCTCGAACGCCCGGCGCGCGACGTCGACGCGACCGAGCTCCGCGTCCATCCGCGCCGCCCAGAGCGCGCCGTCGTCGCGGTAGCGCGACTCGGCGCGCTCGTCTCGGGCGACCGACTCGAACTCGTGGCGCGCAGCCTCGAGGTCGCCCGCCCGCCGCGCGGCGTGCGCGAGCTCGAGGCCCGCGCGCGCGCCGAACGCGCACCGCACGCCGACGCGCTTCGCGAGCGCGAACTCGAGGCACGCCTCGGGTTCGCGCTCGAGCCGGCGCAGCAGTTCGCCGGACCGAAACGCGGCTTCGGCGACGACCGCGGCCTCGCCGGGCCAGTGCTCGCCGGCCGCGCGGTACGCGGCGAGCGCCGCCTCCAACGCCCGCACGCGCGCCGCGCCACGCAGTCCGCCCGCCCGGGTCTTCCACGCGCTCGCGCGCTCGAGCTCGGCCGACGGGGAGTCGAGCCGCGGCACGTCAGGCTTGCTCGCGTCGGGCTTCGGGGCCTCTGGTTTCGGCGTCTCGGGCCGCGGCGTCGCGGGGACAGTCCGCTGCGCCGGCGCCTGCACCGGATCCTCGGCGCGCGCCGCGAGGACCCCGGCGGACAACGCCAGTGCGCACAGCGCACGCGCCGACCCGCTCCGGAACGCACGCCCACCTTCCCCGATCGCCACGTCGATGTCGCCCCACATGTCGAGCTCCTCCCTGAGTTCGCGTTCGTTCAGGCGACGCCGGCGAGCTCGTCGCCGATCGCCTCGCACCATTCACGTTCCGAGTCCGGCAGCGTGGCGAGCCTGCGCCGCAGCGCGCGCAGCAGCCGTTGCCGCGCACGGAACAACCGGACCTTGACCAACCCCGCGGGGATCGCGCACTCGCCCGCGGTCCGCGCGCAACTCTGCTCGCCGGTGTAGTACGAGCGCAGCACCGCGCGGTCGGCGGGCTTGAGCTCGTCGAAGACGTCGGCGAGCTGCGCGAGCGCGACCTGACGATCGACGACCATCGAGCCGACGCGCAGTTGCACGTCTTCCGCGCACTCGCCGGGGATCGATTCGCGGCCCTCGGCGAGCTCCAAGAACTCCTCGCCACTCTCGAAGCGCTTCTGGCGACGCGCGCGGCGCATGCGATCGCGCAGCACGTTGACCGCGATGCGCTGCGTCCAACCGCGCAGGTTGCGCGGGTCGGCGAGCGTGCCGCGGTAGCGCGCGGCGCGCAGCAAGGTCTCTTGCAGGACGTCCTCGACCTCGCCGCCGTCGCGACAATGCCTCCGCAGGAAGGCGCGCAGGGTCGGACGAAGCTCGTTGAGGCCGAGCCAACGGGACGGAAGGACGGCGATCTGCACGGCAGGGCTCCTCGCTGGGTGTCGCGCCGCGCTCCGGAACGCCCGGAGCGGTCGGCGGGCCTGAGGAGACACTCGCGCGCAGCCTGCATTGCGCGCGGCGGCCCGGGTGGACATCGGGAGGTTGCCGCGCCGTCGCCGCGTCCGCCGAAAGTCGCGCGTGCACGCGCGGTCGCGACGCCTCGGTGGCGGTCGGAGCCCGCGCACGGCGGCGCGAGTTCCCCGAACGCCGCTCCGGTGCCGTTTTCGGACGCCCGAAAGCGCTACCCGGCGCGCTCGGCGGTCGCTTCGCCGCCTCCGCCGCGCCGAACCTGGATCAGCTCGGCGACGACGCTGACCGCGATCTCCTCGTGGGTGCGCGCGCCGATCGGCAAGCCCATCGGAGAGCGAACGCGCTCGAGGAAGCCGGCGTCGACCCCGCGTTGCCGCAGGTCGGCGAAGAGCTGCGCGCGCTTCGCCCGGCTGCCGATCATCGCGAGGTAGCGCGGCCGACAGCCCGCGCGCCACAGCGCCTCCAACACCTCGCCATCCTGGTCGTGACCGCGCGTGACGATCACCAGGAAGTGGTCTTCGGCCGGCGCGAGCGCGCGCGCGAGCTCGTCGAACGGCCCGACCTTCGCCTCGTGCGCGTCGGGATGGCGCGCAAGGCTCGCGAACTCGTCGCGATCGTCGCCGACGGTGACGTGGAAGCCGACCATCCGCGCGAGCTTCGCGATCGCGCCGGACACGTGGCCGCCACCGAACAGGAAGAGCCGCGGCTCGACGATCGCCTCCACGAAGACCTCCACTTGGCCGCCGCAAAGCAGGCCGCTGCCGGGATAGTCGCGCTCGTTCAGCGAGAAGCTGAGCGTGCGCGGCAGCTCGTCGCGCATGCACTGCAGCGCGGCTTCGAGCACTTCGGATTCGAGACACCCGCCGCCGACGGTGCCGAGGAACGAGCCGTCGCGGCGCACCAACATCCTCATCGTCGTCTTGCCCGGCGTCGAACCGCGGGTTTTCACGATCGTCGCGAGCGCGCACGGCTCGCCGAGCGCCCGCAGGCGCACCAGCTCCTCGAAGACCCCCATCGGCGCGTCAGGCGTGCGCGATCATCGCGGTGCCGAGCTCTTTCGCCTTTTCAGCGCCGCAAAGCTCCTCGACGATCGCGAGCGAGAACTCGAGCGCCGTGCCCGGCCCGCGGCTGGTCAGCAGCTTGCCCGACTTGACGACGCGCTGCCCCGGACGGACGACGGCATCGCCGAGCTTCGCTTCGAAGCCCGGATAGCACGTCACCGGCGTCCTGGAGATCACGCCGGCCTTGGCGAGCACGGTCGGGGCCGCGCAGATCGCGGCGAGGTGCTTGCCCATCGCGTGCACGCGTCGGACGGCGGCGAGCACGCGCTCGTCCTCGGCGAGGTTGGACGTCCCCGGCATTCCGCCCGGCAGGACGAGCATGTCGAACGTCGTCGGATCGACCTTGTCGAGGGTCGCATCCGCGCGAACGGTGATGCCGTGCGCGCCGTCGACCGAAGTCGAGCTCAAGCCCGCGGTGGTGACCGCGAGCCCGGCGCGGCGCAGCGTGTCGATGATCGTGATGGCCTCGATCTCCTCGAAGCCATCGGCGAGAGGCACGAGCACACGAGCGGAGGTCTTCATGATGAGGAGATCTTAGCGCCGAGCGCGCGCGGTCCGGCGCGGTCGATGTGCGCAGCTTCGCCTGGGCCATCGAGCGACGTATCCTGGCACCCGACGATGCGTACTCTCGCCTTGGCAGTCGGGTTCGTGCTCTCCGTCCTTGGCGCCTGCGCGTCTGCGCCACGGGGCGAACCGCAGTTGGTCGGCCCGACGGTCGTGATCGCGCGCGGCCACCAACTGGGGTCGATCCTCGGCGGCGTGGCTCCGGAGGCGGCGCTGGCGGAGCTCGATGCGAGCCCCGAGCACGCGCTCGGCTACCGGATCCGCGTCGAGTACGTCGAGCTCGATCCGCGCGGCGAACTCCCCTCCGCGGCGGCGGCGGCGCGGCTGTTCGCGACGTTGCGCGGCGGCGAGCCGATCGCGGCGACCGGTCGGCTGACGCTCGCGGCGCGCCTCGCTCGCGGCGACGGAGCGCGGCGACTCGCCGAGCGTCTCGCCGCGCGCGAGTTCGGTCGCACGCGCGAGCTCGCGCGGCTCGAAGGCGCGCTGCCCGCGGGCACGCTCGGCGCGCTGACGCTGACCGCCGAGCAACCGGTGCCGACGCCGACCGACGGGCCGCTGCGCAAGTCGTTGCGCTGCGAGGCCGCGCGCGCGGCGGACTTCACCGCGACCGTCGCGCTCGCGTTGCTCGACCTCGCGCCGCCGCCGCTCGCGGATCCGCGCGAGGCGTCCGAGGAAGCCGCGGAGCGCGCGCCCGAGCCCGCGCGCGTGCTAGACGAGGTGATCGTGCTCGCCGACGCGCTCGACGCCGCGAACGGTCCGCTCGCGTGGGTGCTTCCGTCGCCGTTCGTCGACGGGGAAGGCAGCGCATTGGTCGTTTTCGTCGAGGCGCTCGGTCCGTCGAACGACGCCGCGGCGGTCGAACGCACGCTCGCGGACTGCCGGGACGCGCTCGCCGACACGCAGCAGCGCGCGCAACGGGTCGACGACGTGGAAACGCGCCGCCAAGAGCTCGCGAGCGCGCTCGGTTCGCTCGGCGCGGCGGCGAATCGCCGCTCGTCGCTGCTCTTCCTCGCGCAAGCGACCGGCGCGGCGCTCGCGGGCGACCTGGCGCTCGCGGCGGACGAGACGGCGCTCGATGCGTACGTGAAGAGCCTGCCGAGCACCGGCGACGAGCTCGCGCGCGTCGTCGTCGACGGCTCGACGCTCGGTTTCGTGCTCGAACGCGGCGCCTATGCGTTCCTGGCGAAGCTCGGCTCGGAAACGCCGCTCGCGCCGGAGCTCTCGGGCGCGCTGGTGCGCCGCGCGGGTGAGGCGGGCCGTTCGAGCGGCGCGATCGAGGACCTGCTCGCCGGCGCGAAGACCGTCGCCGACCTCGAGCGAGCCGCGCTCGACTCGAATCGCATCGCGCTCGAGGATTCGACGCTCGCGGTGCGCGTGCGCGGCTTCGATTGGCTCGCGGCGCGCGGACTCGCGCCGGCCGGGTACGACCCGTTCGGCGAGGCGCAGGCGCGGCGCGCGGCGCTCGAAGCCGCGGAGGCGACCCGATGAGCTTCCTCGCCAAGCTCTGGGCGCGCCGGCCGGTGCGCATCGTCGTGAAGACGCTGCTCGTGCTGGTCGCGTTGCGCGCGTTGGTGTCGCTGGTCGCGCCGTTCGCGCTCTCGCGCGTCGCGGCGAGCTACGACCTGACCGCCGAGTACGACGAGCTCACGCTCTCGGTCTTCGGCGGCAGCGCGCAGCTCACCGGTCTCGTCGTCGGCGAGCGCGG
>JADLBP010000051.1 GCA_020847695.1 Planctomycetota bacterium | reverse complement strand
GCGTCCTGGAGCGCACCCAACTCTCGAGTCTTCCATGCCCAACAGCTCGCTGCATCCCTTCCACCCGATCATCTACGTGCGCGGTTTCGCCGCGACCCAAGGCGAGATCGAGGAGACCGTCGCCGACCCGTACATGGGCTTCAACCTCGGGAGCACCAAGGCGCGCATGGCGTGGAGCGGGGACGTCAAGCGCTTCTACTTCGAGTCGCCGTTGGTCCGGCTGATGAGCGACCACGGCTACAACGACGTCTTCGTCGACGGCGAGGACCTCGTCGCGTCCGACCGAGCGGATTGCTCCGTGCCGTACCGCAGCGTGATCATCTACCGCTACTACGACGAAGCGAGCAAGGACTTCGGCACCGGCGACACGCCGCCGATCGAGCATTTCGCGAAGGGGCTCGGCGAGCTGATCCTGCGCCTGCGCGACAAGATCTGCGCCGATCCGCAGAACGGCGTCAAGCCGGCCGACTTCCGCGTCTACCTGGTCGCGCACTCGATGGGCGGCTTGGTCTGTCGCGCGTTCCTGCAGAACCCCAAGCTCGGCAAGCCGGAAGCGCGTGCCGCGGTCGACAAGCTCTTCACGTACGCGACGCCGCACAACGGCATCGACATGCGGATCGTGCGCAACGTCCCCGCGTGGCTCTCGTTCGGCGACGTCAACAACTTCAATCGCGAGCGGATGGCCGGATATCTCGGCCTGCCGAAGAGCGACGATGTCTCCGTGGTGAAGAACTTCCCGCCCGAGCGCGTCTTCAACCTGGTCGGCACCAATCCGCGCGACTACACGACGCTCGGCGGGCTGTCGTCGTGGGGCGCGGGCGACGCGAGCGACGGGCTCGTGCGCTTGGAGAACGCGACGACGCACGGACCGGGGCCCGACGGCAAGGACACGTCGTCGCCGCGCGCGTTCGTGCACCGCAGCCACTCGGGCCACTACGGCATCGTGAACTCCGAGGAGGGCTACCAGAACCTGACGCGCTTCCTGTTCGGCGCGCTGCGCGTCGACGGAGTGCTCGACGTCGACGACATCACGCTGCCGGTCGAGGTGATGAAGGAGTTCGAGGCCGGCAAGCAGGTTCGCGGCAGCTACCAGTTCGAGGTCGCGGCGAGCGTGCGCGGTTGCCAGTGGCAGATGACGCGCCGCGAAGTGCGCGAGAACTCGGCGATCTTCCGCACGTACGACGATCTCTTCCCCAAGAAGGCCGGCAAGCGTGCGCCCGATCGCAGCATGAGCCCGCACTTGTTCTCGGTGTTCCTCGATCCGAGCAAGAGCGTGAAGTCCTCGGGCTCGGTCAGCTTCGCGTTCGATCTCAAGGTGCTCGTGCCCGACTACGAAGTCGACGGCATCCTGTTCCTCAAGCGCCACTACGAGGGCGGCTACATCCTGCGCCAGCTGATCTTGGTCGAAGCGTTCCCCGACGAGAAGGCGCTCGGCGGTTGGCGCATCAAGTACGGCTTCCAAGACGACAATCCCGGCAAGCCGGGGCTCGACGCCGAGACGCGCGCGATCGGCGGCGTCGGCGGCGGTGATGCGACGGCGGACGCCAAGGCGAAGGAGCTGCGCGGCATCGCCTTCGACATCCCGATCGCGCAGAAGACGCGCCCGGGCCTGACCGGGACGTTGCGCATCGAAGCTCGGCCCTGGAGCTGAGCGCGCGCGTCGAGCGGACGCGGCGAGCGACCGAGCTCCGCCCCGAGCGCTCACGCGGGTGTGTCACCCGCGCCTGCTCGAGCGTGCGGCCCACGGCGACCGAATCGGCGCGCGCCGCCGAGTCAACCCGTCGGGACTCGCGGTCCGAGCGAAGTCCGCCGCGCGGTGACGCGCGCATGGCGGGATCGGTTCGCGGCCTCGGCTCGTCCCTCACTTGGGTTCGCGCGACGCGGAGACGTCGTACCAAGTCGTAGGCGGCGGACGCAGCGTGCGAGGCGCGCGAGGAGTTCGTGCGGAGCTGCCGCGGGAGAGCGAGCCTCCGACACCCGGCTCCTGGTGGAGCCCGAGCTCGCGACCTACGCTCCTTGCATGTTGATGAGCCCACTCGACGATCTGTCCGCGCCCAAGTCCATCGAAACGAAGAAGAGCGGCGTCTGGCTGCTCGACAACCCGGCGACCAACCAAGGCACGTCGTTCGATCGGTCGCAGCGCTCCGAGCTGCGCGTGCACGGTCTGGTGCCGTATCGCGTGACCACGCTCGCCGAGCAAGCGTCCGCCGCGATCGACCAGATCCGCGCGAAGGCTACGCCGCTCGAGCGCTACATCGGGCTCGCGAGCCTCCAGGATCGCAACGAGGTGCTCTTCTATCGCGTGCTGGTCGATCACGTCGCCGAGCTGATGCCGATCGTCTACACGCCGACCGTCGGCGAGGCGTGCCAGAAGTTCAGCCACATCTACCGCTCCGCGCGCGGGCTCTGGATCACGCCCGACGACGTCGACGACCTGCCGTCGGTGTTGCGCAACGCGCCGTACAAGGACGTGCGTCTGATCGTCGTCACCGACAACGAGCGCATCCTCGGTCTCGGCGACCAGGGTTGCGGCGGCATGGGCATCCCGATCGGCAAGCTCGCGCTCTACGTCGCGGGCGCCGGCCTGCATCCGTCGAAGTGCCTGCCGATCAGCCTCGACGTCGGCACCGACAACTCCGAGCTGCTCGCCGATCCGCTCTACCTCGGTTACCCGAAGCGGCGTTTGCGCGGCCAAGCCTACGACGACTTCGTCGAAGCGTTCGTGCGCGCGGTGCGCGAGGTCTTCCCCAAGGCGATCTTGCAGTGGGAGGACTTCCACAAGGATCGCGCGTTCACGTTGCTCGAGCGCTATCGCCGTCGCATCCCGTCGTTCAACGACGACATCCAGGGCACGGCGAGCGTCACCGTCGCGGGCATGCTCGCGGCGTTGCGGATCACCAAGCAGCGCATGGCGGATCAGCGCGTGCTCTTCCTCGGCGCCGGCGAAGCGTGCACCGGGATCGCGCGGCTCAGCGCGCTCGCGATGCGCGAGGACGGCGCGAGCGATGCTCAAATCCGGCGCGCGCTCGCCGCGTTCGACAGCCGCGGCTTCCTGCACGAGGGTCATCGGATCGAGGAACCGCACAAGCGCGAGCTCGCGATGCCGCTCGACGTGATGGCGGAGTACGGGCTCGATCCGGCGCGCACGCTGAAGCCGGTCGACGTGGTGCGCGCGATGAAACCGACGATCCTGGTCGGTGCGACCGCGGTCGCCGGGACGTTCACGCAGGAGCTCGTCGAGGAGCTCGCGAAGCACGTCGAGCGGCCGCTGGTGCTGCCGCTGTCGAATCCGACCAGCAAGACCGAGTGCACGCCGGCGGAAGCGCTGCGATGGTCGAGCGGGCGCGCGCTGGTCGCGACCGGCAGCCCGTTCGACGACGCCGTGCGAGACGGACGACGCCACGTGATCGGTCAGGCGAACAACGTCTTCATCTTCCCCGGGCTCGGGCTCGGCGCGGCGATCGCGGAAGCACGCGAGGTCACGACGGAGATGTTCTACGTCGCGTCGGCGACGCTCGCGCGCTCGGTGAGCGCGGAGCGGCTCGCCGTCGGCGCGATCTATCCGAGCCAGAGCGAGCTGCGACGCGTCAGCTTCGAGATCGCGTGCGCGATCGTGCGCTACGCGAGCGAGCACGACCTCGGCCGGCGCATCCCGCCGGACGAGATCGAGCCGCTGGTGCGCGCGTCGGTGTGGGACCCGAGCTACGCTCCGGTGCACCGCATCGACGCGGAGCCGCGCGCTCGCGGTTGACGTGCGGAGACGCCGCGTCACAGGGAGGGCGCGCGACGTTGCGCCACCCCGGCCGGGCGCGCATCGTTCGGCTGCGACGCCGAGAGGCGCGCCCAGCGCTTGCGCAGTCTGCGGGCGGGTTTTGCGCTCTTTGGCGCAGGCTCGCGACGGCGTCGCGGGAGCGCGGCGCTGATAGGTTGGCGCTCGACGCGCGCGGCCCGATCGAACGGCTCCCGGAGCGGGAGCCGCGTGGGTAAGCGCGCGAGTCGAACACGCACGAACGTCGTCCGGAGTCCGCAACGATGAACACGTCCTCGCCGATCCACGAGCCCCACAAGATCAAGACCGTGCGTCCGGTCGCGTTCCCGTCGCTCGACGAACGCAAGCGCCTCCTGATGGACGCGCACTTCAACCTCTTCAACCTGACGCCGTCGCAGATCGTGTTCGACATGGCGTCGCTCGGCACGAGCGCGTACAGCCAAGAGCAGCTCTCCGGCGAGCTCGTCGGCGACGAGGCCTACGCCGGCGCGCGGAACTTCGAGACGCTGGTCAAGAGCGTCCAACGCGTCCTCGGCCACACGTACGTCTGCCCGACGCACAACGTGCTCGGCAGCGTCAAGCTGCTCGCCGCGACGCTCTCGACGCGCGGCAGCGTGCTCGCCAGCAACGCGCGCGGCCGGATCGACGTGCTTTCGCCGCGCGGCATCGAGGTGCGCGACGTCCGCGATGCGCGCGAGCCGCTGTTCACCGGCAACACGGACCTCACCGCGCTCGAGCGCGAGCTCGAGAGCGAGCACGTCAGCGCGATCAGCATCCACCTGTTCGCCGACGGCCGCCATCCGGTCAGTCTCGCCAACCTGACGGCGGTGCGTGCGGCGGCCGAGAAGCGAGGCGTGCGTCTGGTGCTCGACGCCTCGCGCATCATCGAGAACGCGTGGTTCATCCAGCGCCACGAGCCCGGTCAGGATTCGCGTCCGATCGCCGAGATCGTGCGTCAGCTCGTCAAGACGTCGCACGTGATGCAGCTCGACGGCGCGCAGGATCCGAAGTGCAACACCGGCGGACTGTTGACCACCGACAATCCGGCCGACCACGAGCGCTTCATGAACGAAGTCGTCGTGTACGAAGGCCTGCACACGTACGGCGGGATGTCGGGCCGCACGATGGAGGTGCTCGCGCGCGGTCTCGACGAGATGTGCGACGAGTCCGAGGTGCAGTGGGTGATGCACCAGACCCAGCTCTTCAACGAGCGGTTGCGCAAGGCGGGCGTGCCGTTCGAAACCGGTTGTGACGGCGCGTACCTGGTCGCGAGCCAGTTCCTACCGCACGTGAAGGAGCATGCTCAGCACGCGCTCGCCGCGGCGCTCTACCAGATGTCCGGCGTCCGCGCGTTGGTCACCGGCCTGGTCGGTCGCGACGACCTGGTGCCGGTGCAGATCCCGCGTCTCGCGATGACCAATTGGCAGCTCGCGCAGGTCGCCGACGCGATCGTCAAGCTCTACTCGCAGCGCGCTCGCGTCGCGCCGGTCGAGCTGCAGCACGGTTCGCGGTGGCACGACGCGCTGCGCTTCCGCTCGGTCTTCGCCGACCTCGAGAACTACGAGTTCGACTGCTTCCCGTTCACGATCCACACGATCGAGCGCATCGCGGAGAGCACGCGCGATCAACGCGAGAAGCTGATCCGCGACGCGGGCTACAACACGTTCCTGCTGCCGTCGTCGCAGGTTGCGATCGATCTCCTGACCGATTCGGGCACGTCCGCGATGAGCACCGAGCAGTGGGCTGCGTACTCCGCCGCGCGCTCGACGCCTGGCACCAGCGAGGCGTATCACGACTTCGTCGCGGCGCTGCGCGACGTTTACGGCTACCAGTACATCCTGCCGACGCACCAAGGGCGCGCCGCCGAGCACATCCTGAGTCAGACGATGATCAAGCCCGGGCAGCTCGTGCCGGGCAACATGTACTTCACGACGACCAAGCTGCACCAGGAGCTCGCCGGCGGCGTGTTCGTCGACATCATCGTCGACGAAGCGCACGACCCCGCGAGCAACCACCCCTGGAAGGGCGACATCGACCTGGCGAAGCTCGAGCGCTGTGTCGCCGAGCACGGGCCCGAGAAGATCGCGTACATCTCCTTCGAGCACACCGTCAACATGGCCGGCGGCCAACCGGTGTCGATGCAGAACATGAAGGACGTCTACGCCTACTGCTCGGCGCGCAGGATCCCGGTCTTCTTCGACGCGACGCGCGCGGCGGAGAACGCCTACATGATCCAGAAGCGCGATCCGCGCTACGCGAAGACCAAGGTCAAGGACATCCTGCGCGAGATGATGCTCTACGGCGACGGCGCGACCGTCTCCGGCAAGAAGGACTTCCTGATCAACATCGGCGGCGTGCTCGCGTTCAAGGACAACGCCGAGTGGGCGCAGCGCTGCGAGGACCTGCTGCGCGTCTACGAGGGCGGCGTGCACGACGGCGGCATGCCCGCGGCGGACCTCGCCGCGATGGCGAAAGGCGTCCACGAGATGCTCGACGATCGCTACATCCGCACCCGCGTCGAGCAGGCGGCGCACCTCGCGCAACGGCTGATGGACGCCGGCGTGCCGATCGTGATGCCTCCGGGCAGCCACGCGATCTTCATCGACGTCAAACGTTTCCTGCCGCACGTCGACCAGGACGAGTACCCGGCTCAGATGCTCGCCGCGCAGATCTACGTCGAGACCGGCGTGCGAGCGATGGAGCGCGGAAACGTCTCGAAGGGCCGCGACGCGAAGACCGGCAAGAACTATCGGCCGGCGCTCGAGCTCGTGCGGTTGACGATCCCGCGCCGTGTCTACACCAACGATCACATGCGCGCGGTCGCCGACGGCGTCATCCGGCTCTACGAGCGACGCCACACGATCCACGGCCTGCGCTTCGTGTACGAGCCGCCGATGCTGCGCTTCTTCCAGGGCCGGTTCGCGCCGATCGAACCGACGGCGAAGGCGCCCGAGCCCGAGTCGCGCGCCGCGCAGCGCCCGGCGCTCTCCGGCGCGAGCCGCTGAGCTCCGCGAAGTTCGCTTCCGGCCGTTCCTGACGGTCTCGTCGTCCGCGTCGGCGGCGCGACGTGCTCGCTCGAGCCGTCGCTTGCACGCTCGGTCGGGGCGTCGCTCCGTGACTCGGCGTTGCGTCGCGCCGGACTCCGGTGCGTGGAATCACGGGTGCGCGGACTCGCGGCGGCGTCGTTGGGCCGTGCGGTCGACGCACGAGCACCTGCTCGCGGCGGCGCGGCGCGAGCTCCCGCGCTACGGCTGCGTGCGCGAGTCGTCCGCGGGCGCTGCGGGCTTGGTGGGGCTCTCCGACGGAGAGCACGACTGCGACATTCAGGTCGACACGCCGAGCCGCGGGAGGATCACCAGCTGGAACAGCAGCCAAACCCCGAGGACTCCGGCCATCAGCAAGACGTCGCGCATCTGTTTTCCTTCGCGGCTCAACACGATCCTGCTTCGTAGCCGCGCGCGCACGGACTCTCCAGCTCGATCTCCTCGCTCCGAGTGCGTACTCGGCGCGCTGCGACGACGGAGCGCGCGCGTCGACCTCTCTCCACAGCCACCGCGCTCGTCGACGTTCGCACGAAACGAAGCGTCGACGAGCGCGGTTCGAAGCGGATGCGGCTCGCGCGCGCCCTGCCGGCTCGCGCTGCAGCTCTAGGCCTCCGTCAGTTGCCGATCGTGTAGGTCAGCCCGTTCGACAGCGACGTGTTGTTCGGCGCGGCGAAGCCCGGATCGCGGCCCCACCACTGCGCGTGGACGACGGTGCCGGCGATCGAGAGCTCCGGCAGCGGTGTGCCGCCGAGCGCGCCCGACGCGAACGCGTTCATGTCGATCGAGAAGTGGCCCGAGCAGTTGCTCGTCGGCGGCGGCGTGCCGCCGGACGCGACCAGCGGCGTGCGCTTGATCGGCGCGGCGACGCACAACGTGCCGCCTTGGAACGGCGCGCCCGCGGCGCCGTTGATGCCGTAGAAGAGCAGGCCGGGCTTGTTGTTCAGGACGTTGGAGCTCGCGACGACGAAACCGCTCGCTGCCGAGGCGCTCGCGACGCCGGTCGCCGAGATCGACGGGACGCAGCCGAGCGAGTTCGGCTTCGGCGTGCAGTACGTCGTCGGCGCCTTGGTGACCGTCCACTTGACCGCGTGGAAGAACCCGTCGGCGGCCTTCGCTTCGCCGACGATCTCGCCGGCGGCGTTGATGCGCCTCGCACGGCTCGACGCTCCGCCCGGCAGCATGCCGAGCTCGATCGGCGTGCCGTTGCGCCAGAGCACGCCGACGTCGTTGGGGAAGAGCTTGGTGCCGGTCGCGATGATGTCGCCGGCGTCGTTGATGTCGACCGCGGGCGTGAACGCCGAGACGCCGGCCGGCATCGGCAGCGCTTGCACCGAGCCGTTCTTCCAGAGCGACGCGACGTTGGCGTTCAGGCCGACGATCTCGCCG
>JADLBP010000050.1 GCA_020847695.1 Planctomycetota bacterium | reverse complement strand
GGTCGAGCACGCGGTCGAGCACGCGGTCGAGCACGCGGTCGAGCACGCGGTCGAGCACGCGGTCGAGCACGCGGTCGAGCACGCGGTCGAGCCGGCGGGCGCACCTTCCGCCGTCCGATGCCGGGTCCAGGCGCTCTCGGCCAGAATTCGTAGATTGATAATGCTCGATGAATGCCTACGATCGCGCCCGATGCCGAAAGCCAAGCCCGCCGCCGACGAGTGTTGCACGCCGACCGCGAAGGTGCGTTCGCGCGCCACGCGGCCGTACGTGCAGCTCTGCAAGGCGCTCGCGGACGAGACCCGTCTCGAGATCCTCGGCATGCTCGCGGAACGCGCCGGCCAGCTCTGCGCGTGCGAGATCGAGGCCCATTTCGACCTTTCGCAACCGACGATCTCGCACCACCTGCGGATCCTGCGCGAGGCCGGGCTGGTGCGCGCCGAGCGGCGCGGCACCTGGAATTACTACTCGCTCGAGCGGCCCGTGGTGGAACGTTTGGGCGAGCTCCGAGCGCTGTTGGCGGACTGAACTTCTCGTGTCCTGAATATCGAAGGAAATCGATTCATGAACGACCAAGCCAAGCAAGACCTGAAGCAAGTGGTGCGCGAACGTTACGGCACGGCGGTGCGCGGCAAGCTCGCCGGCAAGGGCAGCTCCTGCTGCGGATCCGCGGGCGGCTCGACGGGCTCCTGCGATCCGATCACCAGCGATCTCTACGACGCGACCCAGGCCGGCGACGTGCCGGCCGACGCGCTCGCCGCGTCGTTCGGGTGCGGCAATCCGACCGCGCTCGCCGAGCTGCGCGCCGGCGAGGTCGTGCTCGACCTCGGCTCGGGCGGCGGGATCGACGTGTTGCTCTCCGCGAAGCGCGTCGCGCCCGGCGGCAAGGCGTACGGGCTCGACATGACCGACGAGATGCTCGCGGTCGCGCGCGAGAACCAACGCAAGGCAGGCGTCGACAACGTCGAGTTCCTGAAGGGCGAGATCGAGTCGATCCCGCTGCCGGACGCGAGCGTCGACGTGATCGTGTCGAACTGCGTGATCAACCTCTCCGGAGACAAGGACCGCGTGCTGCGCGAGGCCTTCCGGGTCCTGAGGCCCGGCGGGCGCTTCGCGGTGTCCGACATCGTGCTGCACCGCGAGCTCACCGGCGAAGTGAAGCGCTCGATGGAGCTCTACACCGGCTGCATCGCCGGCGCGTTGGTCGAGACCGAGTACGCGCGCAAGCTCGTCAACGCCGGCTTCGTCGGCGTGACGATCACGCCGACGCGCGAGTTCGGCCACGACGAGGCCAAGCGCATGGTCGCCGACGCCGGCATCCGCGGTCCGGCGTTCCGCGGCTGCGTCGACGCGCTCGACGGCGCGGTGTTCAGCGGGTTCATCCGCGCGACCAAGCCTCGCTGACCGATGCAGACCGTGATCTTCGCCTGCATCCACAACGCCGGCCGCTCGCAGATGGCGGCGGCGTTCTTCGAGCGCCTCGCGGATCCGTCGCGCGCCCGCGCGCTGTCCGCGGGTACCCAGCCGGGCGAGCGCGTGCACCCCGAGGTCGTCGCCGTGATGGGGGAGCTCGGCATCGATCTCTCCGCGAGGAAGCCGCAGAAGTTGACCGAGGAACTCGCCCGCGGCGCGACGTGGTTGATCACCCTCGGCTGCGGCGAGGCGTGTCCGAACGTGCCCGGTCTACGACGCGACGACTGGCCGCTCGCGGACCCGAAAGGCGCAGGCATCGATGCCGCGCGGCGGATCCGCGACGAAGTGAAGGCGCGGGTCGAGGCGCTGCTCCAGCGAGAGGGTTGGGGCCGTGGGGCGAGCTGAGGCGCAGCGGAACATGGGGCGCGCGAACACCGGCAGCCGTCTGGCGTTCCTCGACCGCTACCTGACGGTTTGGATCTTCGCCGCGATGGGCGTCGGCATCCTGCTCGGGCGCCTCGCGCCGAGCGTGCCCGGCGCGCTCGATCGTTGGAGCGTCGGCTCGACCTCGATCCCGATCGCGGTCGGACTGATCCTGATGATGTTCCCGCCGCTCGCGAAGGTGAGGTACGAGGAGCTCGGGCTCGTCTTCCGCGACCGCAAGGTGCTCGCGCTGTCGCTCGTGCAGAACTGGGTCGTCGGACCGGTGCTGATGTTCGCGCTCGCGCTGGTCTTCCTGCGCGACTACCCGGGTTACATGGTCGGGTTGATCCTGATCGGGCTCGCGCGCTGCATCGCGATGGTGATCGTGTGGAACGACCTCGCCGACGGAGACCGCGAGTACTGCGCGGGCCTGGTCGCGTTCAACTCGATCTTCCAGGTGCTGTTCTTCCCGGTGTACGCGTGGTTCTTCGCGACGTGGTTGCCGCCGCAGCTCGGGCTCCCCGGGATGGCGGTCGAGGGCGTGACGATCGGTTCGATCGCGCAATCGGTCGCGATCTACCTCGGCGTGCCGTTCGCCGCGGGCTTCCTCGTCCGTCGCGCGCTGGTCGGCGCGCGCGGTCGCGAGTGGTACGAGCGCGAGTTCGTGCCGCGGATCTCGCCGCTGACGCTCGTCGCGTTGCTCTTCACGATCGTGGTGATGTTCTCGCTGAAGGGCGGGGCGATCCTCGAGCTGCCGCTCGACGTCCTGCGCATCGCCGCGCCGCTGCTCGTCTACTTCGCCGTGATGTTCCTTGCGTCGTTCTGGATGAGCCGGCGCGCGGGGGCGGACTACGGGCGGACGGCGACCCTCTCGTTCACCGCGGCGTCGAACAACTTCGAGCTCTCGCTCGCGGTCGCGATCGCGTCGTTCGGCATCGGCAGCGATGTCGCGTTCGCGGCGGTGATCGGGCCGCTGGTCGAAGTGCCGGCGCTGATCGCGTTGGTCAACGTCGCGCGGTGGCTGCGCGCGCGTTGGTTCTAGCGCAGCTCCATCAAGCTCGTGAACGCGAGCTCGAAGCGCAGCACCTCGATGTTCGCGAGGCGCTTCGCGTGCAACGCCGGGTCGCCACCGCACAGCGGGCATTCCGGCGGCGGCTCGTCGTCCTCGGCGACGACGACGCACGTGTGCTCCGTGGTCGGAGCGAGCGAAGCCCACGCCGCCGCACCGACGGCGATCAGCAACGGGACGATCAGGCTGCGACGCAGGAGCTTCATGGCGGTCCCCTTCTTCGGCATTCCGACGCTCAAGCTACTGCGATCCGCGCGGAGCCGCAATCGGGTCAGCCGCGGCCGCGGAGCGAGAACTCCGCGCGCAAGGCCTGGTACTCCGGCAGGCGGCAGTCGCCCCAGAGCGCGAGCTCGGCGAGGATCCGACCGAGCATCGGCCCGAACTTGAAACCGTGTCCCGAGCACCCCGAACCGAGGATCAATCGGCGGTTGTCGGGGTGAGGGGCGAGCACGAAGTCCTCGTTCGCGGTGCACGTGTACATGCACGTGTCGGCGCCGGCGAGTCCGCGGACGGAGGGGACGAGCTCTCGGATCGCGAACGCGCGCAAATCCTCGATCGCGTCCTCGTCGTACGTGCCCGGCGGAGTCTCCGGATCGTCGTCGCGGCCGCGTGTGACGTGGCGGGCGATCTTGACGCCTGGGTGATCGAACTCCGGCAGGCCGTAATAGAAATCGTTGTCGCCGAGCCCGAGTCGCGCGAACACCGGAAACCGACCGACGCGGAACTCCTCGCGCGCGCCCTCGAGCTCGAAGTACGCCAGGTTCTGGCGCGCGGCGAACACCCGCGGAGCGAGCGCGGGCACCAGGCCGCTCGCCCACGGTCCCGCGGTGACGACGACGCGTTCGGCGAGCACCTCGCCTCGATCGGTCTCGATTCGGATCGGGTCGCGCGTCGGATCGATGCCGAGCACCCGGGTGCCGACCTGGAAATCGGCGCCGCCAGCGCGGCCGACGCGCTCGAGCGCGCGCACGACGCGCGCGGACGCGATCAGCGCCGCGGTGCGATCGTGGAGCACGAAGCGGCAGTCGCCGAAGCGCAGCATCGGGAACAGCGTGCGCGCGTGCTGGAGATCGAGCTCGTCGACTTCCGCGCCGGCCTCCTTGACCGCTTTCGCGTAGCTCGCGATCGGTCCATTCTCGGGGCCGAAGAACAGGCCCGCGTTGCGGAAGAGCAGCGGTTCGCCCGCGGCACGTTCGAGCCGCGGCCATTCCTCGGCGAACGTCGCGCGCATCAAACGCACGTAGCCGGCGTGCGGGTACGTCGAGCGCGCGATGCGCGACGGACCGTGCGAGCTGCCGCGATCGTGGCCGATCTGGAAACGCTCGATCAACAACGGCCGCTGCGCGCCCAATCTCAGGGCGTGGAACAGCGTGGCGAGCCCATTGAGCCCACCGCCGACGATCACCAGCGACCGGACGTTCGCTGGAGGCATGCCCTCGTTCTCCAACGCGACCATTGGAGGAAAACCGGGCCGCGAATTGAAGCCGCGGGTAGGAATCCCCACGCTCGGCGCCCCAACCCGCGCCGAGAACGGCGCCGAGGAGCTCGAGCCCATGCCGCCGTTGGTCCGTCGCTACATCAAGACGTCCTTCGCGTTCCTGATCCTCGGTCTGCTGACCGGCCTGCACATCTCGGCGGTCGAGTACATGGGCTGGGGACCGATGCGCCAAGGGTACATCCCGGCGCACGCGCACATGATCCTGGTCGGCTTCCTACTGATGCTGATCCTCGGCGTCGCGCTGTGGATGTTCCCGAAGGCGGCGGAAGGCGATCCGCGTTGGAAGCCGTGGCGTTTCGAGCTCGTGTACTGGCTCTTCGTCGTCGGCGTCGTCGGACGATCGACCGGCGAGATCGTGCGCGAATACTCGCTCGCGCGCGGCTGGAGCGTGCTCGTCTTCGTCGCGTCGTGCGTCGAGGTGCTCGCCGTCTTCGTGTGGGTGATCAGCATGCTCCCGCGCATCCGCAGCCCGCGCGAGGAGCTGCAGAAGAGCGGCGGACGTCCGTAGTCGCTCAGGCGGTGACCAAGCGAGTCGCGCGCGTCGCGCGAGGCTCGGTCGCCGGCGCGGGCTCCGGGCGCGCGGGCTCGAGCGCGCGACACGTGGCCCACGCCACGAGGCCGACGAGCAGCGTCGCCCCGAGCCAGAAGACGCGCACGCCACGCGGCGCGCCCGCGAGCCGGCGATGCACGTCGAAGGCCATCAACAGCACGAGCGCGAAGTGCACGAACCAGATCGGCCGCGCGGCTTGAAGCGCGAGCTCGACCCTCGCGGTGCGAACGCGCGTGCGGTCGAGCGCGAGTCCGACGGTGGTCGCGACGGGCGAGCGCGCCAGTCCGAGCATGCGCGTCGCCCCGACCAAGCCCGTGTCGACCAGCGTCGTCGCCGTGAACTCGTGGCGCAGGAGCTCGCGCTCGCTCTTCGCGTCGAACACGGCGATCACGGGCGACACGCGGTCCCCGCCGACGCGTCGTACGCGGTACTCGACCCGCGCGTCGAACTCGGACGGTGCGACGCTGACGTCGTCGCCGCTGCGTCGGGCGAACCCGTCGCCGACGGCGACGTACGTGGCGCGCTCGCCGACGACCGCGAGGACGTCGCTGTAGCCGAATGGCTCCCACGCGCCGATGCGCGCGCGGTGCACGGACTGGAGATGCTCGACCCCGACGATGCGGTCGCCGTCCGGCAGGGCGATCGGGGCGAGCGCGGGCCGCTCGCCCTCGAACCGGACCCGCCACG
>JADLBP010000049.1 GCA_020847695.1 Planctomycetota bacterium | reverse complement strand
GGGCGATGGCGAAGAAGCTGCGTTGGCTGCACGGCCACCTCGCGATCTGGCTCTGCTACCGCAACTTCATCCGCGCGAGGATCAACGCCAAGCCTCTGGAGACCCCGGCGATGAAGCTCGGCCTCGAGAAGCACCCGTGGTGCGTCCGCGAGCTCCTCGAGTGGCGCGTCTTTCCGGCCGTCGTGGCACAGCGGTGAGGGGCAGAGTCCGGCACGGCCGGAGATCGACGGCACCGAGAACCCACGCCAGAGCGAGGCGCCGCGAGCTCTCGAAGCACTTCGGAGCCCGCTCGCGCGTTTCAGAATCGCATCGAACGAGGTCGAAAAAGCTGCCGACCCCGCGCTCTGCGCTCGACCCCGTCCATGCTCGCCGAACTCGCCCTCTCCAGCGGCCTGATCGAGGACCTCGCCCTGGTCCTCTGCGTCGCGGCGTTGGTCAGCGTGCTCTTCCAGAAGCTGCGCATGCCGGTGGTGCTCGGCTACTTGCTCGCGGGGTTGTTGGTCGCGCCGCTGGTGGGGGACATGGAGACCGTGCGGTCGCTGTCCGAGGTCGGCGTGACGCTGCTCGTGTTCTCGATCGGGCTCGACTTCTCGCTGCGCAAGCTGATCAAGCTCGCGCCGACCGCCGGGTTGATCGTGTTGATCGAGGTCGGCTTGCTGGTTTGGCTTGGTTACCTCGCCGCGGGAGCGCTCGGGTGGAGTCCGCGCGAGCGGATGTTCGCCGGCGGCGTCGTCGCGATCTCGAGCACGATGGTGGTCGCCAAGGTGCTCGCGGAGAAGCGCGTCGACAAGCGCCTCTCCGAGCTCGTGATGGGCATCCTGGTGTTCGAGGACCTCGCGGCGATCGTGCTCGTCGCCGTGCTGACCGCGGTCGCGGGCGGCGTCGGGCTGTCGAGCGGCGACATGCTCGTCGGCGCGGTCGAGCTCGCGGCGTTTCTCGGCGTGTGCGTGGTCGCCGGGCTCGCGTTCGTGCCGCGCTTCGTGCGGTCGGTGACCGCGCTCGGTCGCAAGGAGACGACTCTGGTCACGTGCCTCGGGCTCTGTTTCGCGCTCGCGATCCTCGCGCGACAGGCGGGCTACTCGATGGCGCTCGGCGCGTTCCTCGCAGGCGCGTTGGCGGCGGAATCGGGCGAGGAGAAGCACCTCGAGCGACTGATCGAGCCCGTGCGCGACATGTTCGCCGCGGTGTTCTTCGTCTCGATCGGGATGCTGATCGACCTCGGCGCCGCGCGCGAGGAGTGGCCCGCGGTGCTGCTGTTCACCGGCGTCGTGTTCGTCGGCAAGTTCTGCGGCATCAGCGTCGGCGCGTTCCTGACCGGCAGCGGCGTCCACACCGCCGTGCGCGCGTCGCTCGCCCTGGTGCCGCTCGGCGAGTTCTCGTTCATCATCGCGTCGATCGCGGCGACCGCTCCGGGACTCGGCGGAAGCAAGCTGTTGCCGATCGTGGTGATGGTCGCGCTGCTGACGAGCTCGATCGCGCCGCTGCTGGTGTCGAAGTCGAGCTCGATCGCTTCGCGGATCGATCGACGCGTGCCGCGGCGCATGCAGACGTTCGAGACGTTCTATCGCACGTGGCTCGACGATCTCGGGCGGTCGCGGCACAGCGGCTCGCCGTGGGGTTCGGTGCGGACGCTGGTCGGCTGGATCCTGGTCGACACGGCCGCGCTCGGAATCCTGCTGGTCTCCGCAGCGATCTTCCAGGACGACGTGTGCGTCGAGGTCGCGCGCATCACCGGCTTCGCGATGGCGACGGCGCAGCTCGCGTTCGTCGGCGGCGCCGCCGCGCTCTCGACGCCGTTCCTGCTCGGCATCCTGCGTTGCTCGCGGCGGCTCGGCGCGGCGATCGCCGAACGCGCGGTGCCCGCGGCGTCCGAAGCGAGGCGCGAGCTCGCCGCGCCACCGCGCAGAGCGCTGGTCGCGTGCGTGCAGTTGCTCGTCTTCACGGCGGTCGGCGTCACGTTGCTCGCGCTGACGCATCCGTTCCTGCCGTCGTTGCCGACGTTCGGCGCCGTCGTCGCGGTGCTCGGCGTGCTCGCGATCGTGTTCTGGCGCAGCGCGACCGACCTGCAAGGGCACGTCAGCGCCGGCGCGCACGTGTTGGTCGAGGTGCTGAAGTCGCACGACGATCCGCGCGAGGACGTTTCGCTCGACGGAATGCAGGCGCTGCTGCCCGGGATGGGTTCGTTCGCGTCGCTGCGGATCGACGATGGCTCGCCGGTCGCGGGGCGGACGCTCGATCAGCTCGGGCTGCGCGGGCTGACCGGTTGCGCGGTCGTCGCGATCGCCCGCCACGGCGGTGGCGTGATCGCGCCCCGCGGTCGCGAGCAGCTCGCGGTCGGTGACGTGCTCGCGCTGGCGGGCACGCCGGAGGGACTGGAAGTCGCGCGGCGGCTCCTCTCACCGGCGGCGCGCGAGTCGGAACTGTTGGTCTGATCGCCGCCATTGGCTCGCGCAAGCGCAGCGCTCGCGCGATGGGCTCTCGCAACGGGCCTGCGCAGCGGCGCGCCGAGCCGTGCACGCCTCGCGGAGCCCCGACGCTTCGCGCGCAAAGCGAGAGCCCGCGCCGCGGAGGGCTCCACGGCGCGGGCTCGGTTCGGTCGTCCGCCGCGGCCCCGAATGCGGAGCGTGCGATTCGCGTCAGTTCCCGCCGTCGTCCTTCTCCGGTTCGGTGGGGGGCGTCGTCGGTTCCGCGCCGTGGTCGTGACCATCGTGCTCGTCGTGCGCGCCCTCGGCGGGCGGCGCCCCGAACTCCGTCGGCAGCTCTCCGTCGCTCGGCGGCGTGCCTTCCGGTGCGGCGGGCTCCTTGAGCATGTCCTTCACCGTCTTCTTGAAGTTCGCCGCGGTGTAGCCGGGCACGGTGTAGGTCCACTTCGAGAGCTTTGCGTTGAGCGCGTCGACTTCCTTCTTCACGTCCTCGGGCGACTGACCGACGAATTCGTCCGCGGGCGTCGGCGTCGGCGCGGCCGCGGGGTCGGTCGGCGTCTCGCTCGGCGGCGGCGGGCCGACCGCGGCGGGCTTCTTGAAGCGCTTGGACTCGTCGAAGCTCGCTTCGACGGTCATGTAGCTCTTCGCGTCGTCGCCGGTGCCTTGCTCGAAGACCTTGACGTCGAGCACGAGCCCATCCCACGTCGTGAACGTCGTCTGCGTCGGCGTCAGGCCGGTGAGATCGACCGACGCGCGCGGCGCGACGTCCTCGAACGACAGGTACTCGAGCGCGGCCGCGGTCGCGTCGGCGACGCCGGTCCACTTGAGCTCCGCGCCTTCCGGGAGGTCCTTGACCGCGAACGCTTGGTCCTCGGGCACGTTCTTGAACACCGAGAGCGTCGTGCCGTCCGCGTGGCGCGTCTCGACCATGTGCACGCGCGACTTCTCGAGCTTCGCGACTTGGCGGTTCTCCGCGAGCCAATTCGTCGCCGTGCCGTCGATCCAGATTCGGCCGGTGACTTCCCAGGCCTGCGGGTCGCCGAGCTTGCGCGCGTACATCGCGTACTGGCCGCCGAAGCCCTTGGTGACGCGCGCCTTGCCGATCAGGATCGCGGCGAGCTCGGTGCCCGCTCGGTCGAACAGCTTGACCTGCGTCGCCGCGGAGTCCTTCACGTCGACGTCGGTCAGGTCGAGCGCGGCGTGGTTCTCGGGCTTCGCCGACTTCTTCTCGACGATCGCCATCTGCGCGATCGTGACGACGAGCTCCTTCACCTTGTCGAAGTTGACCGGGTAGCCGCCCTTGTCGACCAGGCCCCATGCGTCGCCTTCCTTGACGACGACGAACCCGCCGTCCTTGTTTTTGATCTCGACTTTCGCGACGTCGTTGACGCGATCGACGAGGCCGGGGAAGAGCTTGTCGCCGCTCTTCACCTCCGCCGTCGCGGTCGGCTCCGAGCGCGTGGCGAAGAAAGCGGCGGTCGACGCAGCGACGGCGACGACGACCAGGATTCCGAGGGTCTGCTGCTTCATGGCGAGTTACCTCAGGCCGACGCGGGCCGCTTGGACTTGGCGATCCACAACGTCAGCGCGAACACGACGATCATCAGGGGCAAGAGCCAGATGTTGAAGAACTGCATCCAGCTCCCGAGCGTGTCGACGTCCTTGCGGAGGTCGAGCTGCACCTTGCGGAGCTTGCCGCGCGTTTCGAGCTTCTGCTGGCCGATCCGCTCGAGCTCGGCGAGCTCCTCGTCGGTGAGGAACAGCGAGTTCGAGCCCTGGCGCTTCGATTGGAGCTCTTGCCAGCGCGTGTCGGCGGCTTCGAGCTCGGCTTGGAGGAGCTGCTCCTCTGCGCGGAAGCGCTTGTCGGCTTCCTTCTGGAGCTCCTCGACGCGCTCGAACGGCCGCAGCATGCCGCCGCGGCTGCGCAAGCTGATCATGTCGGTCGAGCCGCGCATGTAGTCGATCGCGTTGAACAGGAAGTTGCCGTTGTCGGCGCGCGGCACCGGGATGCGCGTGTTGCCGAGGCGCGCGATCTGCACCCACGTGCCGTCGGACAGCATGTCGGCGTCCGTGACGACCATCACGTGGATCGGTTCCGCCGACTCGGCGAGGTGGGCGGGGAGTTCCTCGGGTTGTTCCTCCGGATCCGCGCTCTCGACCGGCGGCGCGCCGTTCGGGAACGCGCTCTTGACCTTGCCCGTGATGCGGGCGGCGAGCACCTGCTTCTGGTTCCCCGACACGAACGCGGCGAGCAGCTTCTTCGGGTCCTGTTGGAACTGCACCTCGGAGACCGCGACCTGCGAGGAGTTCGCGCTGGTCTCGAACAGCGGCGTGAACTCGGTCGTCGCGTCCGCCTTCTTCGTCAGGATGCCGGCCGAGCGCAGTTGAAGCTGCGTCAGGTCGCGGGTCATCACCTCGTCGTGGTTGAAGCTCTCCGGTCGCAGGCCGAGCCAAACCAGGAACGGCGCGACGTCCATCTTGCCCGAGCTGGTCGGGAAGTTGACGCGCAGCGCGTTGTCGGTGTCGGTCGCGAGCTTGTCCTTCGCGAGTTCGACGCCCCACGCGGCGAACAGCGTGTCGAGGTTCGAGCTGCGCGACGCGGTGTAGCGCGCCATCGGGTTCGACGGGTCTTCCATCGGCTGGTCGACCTCGCACCACGGATCGACGAACACGATCGCGCGGCCGCCGCGCAGCACGAACTGGTCGATCGCGTACTGCGTCGCCGGCGGCAGGTTCTTCGGATGGATCACCAGCAACAGGTCGATCTCAGCGTCGATCTGCTTCGAGTTGGTCGGCACGTTCTTGACGTCGAAGCCCTCGCGCAGCGCGTCGACGATGTACCAGGGCTCCGGCATGTCCTGCTGCATGAACGGATTCGGCATCCCGCCGTCGACCGGCAGCGACGAGCAGAGTCCGATCGTCAGCTTCTGCGGATTGCCGAGCGTGTAGACGAGCTTGGTCAGGTCGTACTCGAGCGTGTTCTCCTTCGACGGATCGAAGAAGGGGATCACCTGCTCCGAGTCGGTCGAGCCCGTCGCGGCGAGGCCGAAGTAGACGTTGTCGTTCGAGCCCGGCAGCGGCAGGCCCTTGATGCCCGCGGCAACCGCGCGGTCCTCGAGCTCGCTGTACGGCTCGGGGTCGAGCAGCTCGAGCGTCAGCTTGCCGCCGGAGCGCGCGACGTACTGCTGGATGAGCTCGCGAACGCGCTCGTAGTAGCCGCGCAGGCCTTCGACCTGCGGATCCTCTTGCGCGAGCTTCTCCGAGAAGTAGAGCCGCAGCGTCACGGGCTCGTCGAGCTTCGACAGCACCGCCTTGGTGCCGTCGGAGAGCGTGTAGAGCTTGTCCTCGGTCAAGTCGATCTGCGCCGAGCGCAAGAGCGACGTCGACGTGATGTTGAGCGCGATCAGGATGACGCCGGCGATCACCAGGCCGGACAGGGTCAGTAGGTTGCGATTCATGGCTCGGTCCTCCTCAATCCGCCTTCTTCAGCTCGATCGCGATCGCGTTCATGAACAAGAAGCACCCGATCAACGACCCGAAGAACACGAGGTCGCGGAAGTCGATGACGCCCTTCGTGATCGATTGGAAGTGCGTCAGGAAGCTGAACGACGCGACGGCTTCGAGCACCGCGCGCGGCAGCCAACCGGCGAAGAAGTCGAGCACCGTGTCGGTGCCCATCAGGATGAAGAGGAAGCAACCGGAGACGCTGATCACGAACGCGATCACCTGGTTCTTCGTCCACGCCGACACGAACGAGCCGATCGCGAGGTACGCGCCCGCCATCAGCAGGCTGCCGACGTAGCTCGCGAGGATCACGCCGTTGTCCGGGTTGCCGAGGTAGTTGACCGAGACCCACATCGGGAAGGTCAGGGCGAGCGCGATGCCGGTGAAGCACCACGCGGCGAGGAACTTCGCGATCACCGCCTGGCCCATCGTCACCGGCAGCGTGAAGAGGAGCTCGATCGTTCCCTGACGACGCTCTTCCGCCCACAGGCGCATCGAGATCGCCGGGATCAGGAAGAGATACAACCAGGGGTGCCAGGTGAAGAACCCTTGCAGGTTCGCCTGACGCGCGTCGAACCACTTGCCGACCTTGAAGGTCAGGCCGCCGACGAGCACCAGGAACACGACGATGAAGACGTACGCGACCGGAGTGGCGAAGTAGCCCTTCAGCTCGCGCTTGAACAACGTGACGACGTTTTTCATGGGAGGGTCCGTGGGGCTAGTTGCGGGCGGCGGGTTGGGTCAGCTCGCGGAAGACCTCGTCGAGGTGGCCGCGCTCGACGCGCAGCTCGTCGACTTCCCAGCGCGCGTCGCGCACCTTCTGCCCGACCTCGACCGCGATCGAGCGCTTGGCCTTCGGGATCAGCACGAAGCGCGCGGCGCCGTCGTGGCTCGGCAGGTCCTCGACCGACTGCACGCCGTCGAGCAGCGCGAGCCCGTGGCGAACCGCCGTCAGCTTGTCGGCCGCGACCGAGACCGTGACCGCGTTGTGGTAGCGCGAGCGCGCCGCGAGCTCCGCCGGCGTGCAGTCGATCACGACCTTGCCGCGCGCGATGATGATCGTGCGCGAGCACACCGCCTCGACTTCCTCGAGGATGTGTGTCGAGAGCACGATCACCTTCTCCTTCGCCATCGCGCGGATCAAGTTGCGGACCTCGTGCTTCTGGTTGGGATCGAGGCCGTCGGTCGGCTCGTCGAGCACCAGCACCTGCGGATCGTGGAGGATCGCCTGCGCGAGACCGACGCGGCGCTTGTAGCCCTTCGAGAGCGTGTCGATCCGTTGGTGGGCGACGCTCGCGATGTTGACCTTGGCGATCACCTCGTCGACGCGCCGCGCCGCGTCGCCGCCGGCGTAGCCGCGCACCTCGGCGATGAACTCGAGGAACGCCCGCGGCGTCATGTCGGGGTAGAGCGGCGCGCCTTCCGGCAGGTACCCGATCACCTTCTTGACCGCGATCGGTTCGGTCAGGATGTCGTGGCCGCAGACCTTCGCGGTGCCCGAGCTCGGATGGAGGAAGCCCGTGAGCATCTTCATCGTCGTCGATTTGCCGGCGCCGTTCGGGCCGAGGAAGCCGAGCACTTCGCCGCGTTCGACTTCGAAGGAGACTCCGTCGACTGCGGTGAACGAACCGAACCGCTTGGTCAGGTTCTGGATCTCGATCATGGGGGCCATGAAGGTGTCCTTGGGTTGGAAGCGAGGGTGCGAGTGGGAAGCTCGCGCTTGAGCCCTCGAAGGGGGGCAGATTCTGGCGTCGAGCCAGGGGCGCGGCAAGTGCGCTAACTCCTTTGCCCGTAAGGATTCACGCTCCGAAACCGCGCCTTGGAAAAGGGCGATTTACGAGGGTGTCGCGCGGCTGTTGGCGCGGGATCTCTCCGCCGCGCTTGCCGCTGTTTGGGGTCCCACTACGATCGGCCGCACGGCGTCCGCGCGACGCCGCAAGCGTGAAGCACCCGCTCCAGAGCCTAGCGTTCCTCGCCCTGCTCGCGCTCGCTTCCACCGCAATGTCCGTCGCGAGCGCCCAAGTCGATCCGCGCGCGGAGCTCGACGCGATCGACGCGCGGCTCCAGGCGGCGGAGTCGGCGCAGCGAAAGCGCTACGCGGAGGCGAAGAGCGACGAAGAGCTGCAGAAGGCCTTCCAGGCCGCGCCGTGGGCCGCGTTCGCGGACGAATACGCGGCGTTCGCGCGCGCGCACGCCGGCACCGAGATCGCCGTGGCGGCGTGGGCGAGCGCGATCGAGCGCGCGGCGTGGGCGAATCGCCCCGAGCTCGTGCCGGAGGCGCTCGGAGTGCTCGAGAGCGCGCACCTCGCGAGCCCGAGCCTCGCGATCGCGATCTCCGCGGTCGGTCCGCAGTCGCGGACGCTCGGCACCAATCGCTACGAGGTCTTCCTGCGCCGCGCCGCGCAGGAATCGCCGCACCGAGGTGTGCAAGGCTTCGCGCTGTACATGCTCGCCGAGAGCCTCGGACTGCAGACCACTCGGTTCGTGGCCACCGGGCAGCCCGGCGCGGTCGGCCCCTTCCTGTCGCCGATCGCGGCCGACGAGCTCGCGACCCGCAAGCACCAAGCGCGCCTGCTGCTGCAGCGCGTGCTCGGCGACTTCGCGGACACGCCGCCGCCGAACCCGCGCTTGCCGAAGGACTGGGTGATGCGTCGCGCGCAGGCGTTGCTCTTCGAGCTCGAGCACCTGCAGCTCGGCATGGTCGCGCCCGACTTCGAAGCGGTCGACGAGAACGGCGAGCCGTGGAAGCTCTCCGACTACAAGGGCCGCGTCGTGCTGCTCGATTTCTGGGGCAACTGGTGAGGCCCTTGCCGGGAGATGCTTCCCGGCGAGAAGGCGCTCGTGCAGCGCCTCGCGAATCAGCCCTTCAGCCTGCTCGGCATCAACAGCGACGGTGACGCCGCGGCCGTGCGCGCGATCCTCGCGGCGAACGAGATCACGTGGCGCCAGGCGATCGACGGCGACACCGACGGCCCGATCGCGCAGCGCTGGAACGTGCAGGGCTGGCCAACGCTCTACTTGATCGACGCGGCGGGCGTGATCCGACACCGCGACCTCCGCGACGAGGGTGAACTCGGGCGCGCGATCGACGCGCTGCTCGCCGAGGCTGCGACGAAGCGCTGAGGGCGCGCGGCTTGTTCGAGGCTTGACGATCGCGCGCCGACGGCAGCGCTACGCTTCGAGAGCGTGATCGCTCGCCGTTCACTCGCATGGCTCGGCGCGGGCCTCGGGCTCGCCGGCGTCGTCGTGCTGTTCGTGATCGAGCGCCGCGACTTCGCGGACCCGCGCGCGCGCGAGCACGAGCACGAGCACGAGCACGCGCCGTCGCGCGATGTAGGCGTGAGCTCGGCGGCGCCGGAGCCGCGCGCGCTCGCGACCCTCGGCGCGTCCGACGCCGATGCGCGCCGCACGGTCGACCTCGGCGCCGACTTCTCGAGCGAGGCCGAGGCCCCGTCGGTCGAGCGCGTAGAGCCCGTCCTGCTCGCGGGCACCGTGCAGACGGAGCGCGGCGAGCCGATCGCAGGCGCGGAAGTCGAGCTGCGGCTCTACGGCGACGCTGGAGTGCGGACCGAGCGCGGCGCGAGCGACGCAGCCGGCCGCTACGTCGTCCGCGGCGAACGAGCCGGACCGCGCGTCGCGGTCGCCGCGCGCAAGCCGGGCTTCGCGCCGACGCACGAGGCTCTGGAGTCGTACCCGCCGCCCGATGTCCTGGACCACGTCTTGGTCCTGCTCCCGAGCGCCAGCGTTCGCGGCCGCGTCCTCTTCGACGCGTTCCTGGAGCGCGAGCGTTTCGAGGTGCGGCTCGGGATGCAGCTCGAGGCCGGAACCGACGATCTCGCCGCCGACGGGACGTTCGCGTTCGACGATCTGCCCGCCGGCTGGGCCGGGCTCGGCGTGTTCTACGACGACGGCGTGCTCGTGTGGGTCGAGCCGCTCGAGCTGCGCGTCGGCGAGCGCTGCGAGGATGCGCGCCTCGATCCACTCGACCTGCGCGGCGCGTTCCGCGAGTGGGGCACGCGGCTGGTGCGGCCCGACGGCGAGCCGTTCGCCGACCAGGAGCTCATCGTCGGTTGGCCGACCGAGCGCGACGAGGCCCAGGGCTCGCGGAAGGCGCGCACCGACTCGCAGGGCGAGGCGCGCGCGATCCTGCCGACGCGCGTCGCGCGCGTCTGGCTCGAGGTCCCGGGGTTCCAGGATCGGTGGCTCGACGCAGCGGCGAGCGAGTGCGCGCTCCACGCGAGCCCGAAGCTGACGATCGGCGTCGATCCGCGCGCGGCCGAGTTCGCGGGCGCGGTGCGCGTCGAGCTCGTGTTCGCGGACGCCGACGAGCCCCCGAGCGCAGTCGCGCCGCTGCGCTGCTCGATCGACGCGTCGGGCGAAGCCGAGCTGACGCTAGACGTCGCCGGGCGCTACCAGGTTCGCTGGGTGCCGCGGGAGCTCGGCGCGACGGCGCTGCAGTGGCCCGAGCAGGTCATCGAGGTCCGCGCGGAGCCATCCGAGCAGTACGTCGCGCTGACGTCGACCGACGCACAGCTCGCAGCGCTCCGGGCGGCCCTGGAAAGGTGATTCCAGCGGTGGTTCCATCGCCCGCGTCGACGGCCGCGGACCATCGGGGCCGACCTGCGTTTTTTTCCGACCTCGATCGGCCGAGCGCGGTATTCGTTGAAGCGGAATGTCCGCTCCGCGCCTCGATCCCGCGGCTCTGCTCGAGCACCGCGACTACGTCAAGCGACTCGCGCGCAAGCTCGTGTTCGACGCCGCGCTCGCCGAGGACGTCGAGCAGGAGGTCTGGGCGATCGCGCTGGCGCGGCCGCCGCGTGACGCGAGCGCGCTGAAAGCGTGGCTCGCCACCGTCGCGCGCAACACCGTGCGGCTCGCGGCGCGTTCGAGCTCGCGACGCGGCGCGCGCGAACGCGAGGTCGCACGCAGCGAGAGCGTCAGCGCCGCCGACGAGCTCGTCGACCGCGAAGCGCTGCGCAAGGACCTGATCGACGCGGTCCTCGCGCTCGACGAGCCGTACCGCGAGACCGTGATCCTGCGCTACGTCGACGAACTGCCGCCGCGCGAGATCGCCGCGCGCACCGGCGCGCACGTCGAGGCGGTCAAGTCGCGGCTCAAGCGAGGCCTCGAGCTGCTGCGCGCGCGCCTCGATCGCCGCTTCGGCTCGCGCGCGAGCTGGTGCCTCGCGCTGACCGGCCGCTTGGAGCTCGCGCCGAGCTCTGCGGCGCTCGCGCTCCATTCGTTCGGTTCCGTCTCCACCGCGTTTGCCCTGATGTCGACCACCAAGAAGCTCTCGCTCGCCGTCCTCGTCGTCGCCGCGCTCGCGGTGATCGTCCCCTGGCGCATCGACGCCGCGGAAGTCGTGCCCGGCGCGCCGCGCGCCGAGACGTCCGAATTCGCGGAGGTCGCACCCGCTCCGCGCGAAGACTCGCGCGCCGCGGTCGCGACCGAGCCGGCGACCGCGAGCGCCGCGCCGCTCGCCGCGCCGACGGCACGTTCGGTCGAGACCGGCGTGCTCGAGGTGCTCGCGCAATGGAGCGACGACCACACGCCGATCGCCGGGCTCTGGGTGACGTTGCGCGCCTCCGCGAGCTCGCCGTCGTTCGAGCCGCGCTCGGCGCGCACCGACGCCGACGGGCTCGCGCGCTTCGAGGACGTGCCCACGGGCGACGTGCAGCTCGAGACCGATCGCGGGGGACAGGACTTCGGCCTGGTGCGCGCCGACAAGGTGCGGCGCAAGACGCTGTCGCTCGAGCGCGGCGTCGCGGTCGAGGGTCGCGTGCTCGACCTCGCCGGCGAGCCGGTCGCGGACGCCGAGATCTGGCTGACGCGCTACCCCGATTTCGTCGACGGCTTCCCGGTGACGAAGAGCGGGGCGGACGGGCGCTACTCGATCGTCGGCGTGCGTGCCGGCGAGCGTTACATCGGTGCGCGCGAGCCCCGACACGCGCCGAGCGGCTCGCACTCGATCTACGCCAATCCGGGCGCGACGCTCTCGCTGGATCTCGTGCTCGGCGGCCCCGCGAGCTCGATCGCGGGCCACGTGCTCGACGTGCAGGGCCGACCGATCGTGAACGCGCTGGTGGTCGTCGGCCCGAAGGACGCGCCCGAGATCGTGCGGCCGGACGGCACGGTGTTCCTGACGCCCGACGGATGCGCGACGCGCACCGACGCGACCGGACGGTTCGAGCTGCGAGGTCTGCTCGCCGGCGAGAGCTGGGTCGAGGCGCGCGCCGCGGGCTTCCTGGTCGCCTCCGCGCGCGTCGTGTTGCCGGCGGACGGTTGGGCGGAGAGCGAGCTGACGCTCGAGCGCGGCGCGACCCTGATCGGCAGCGTGCGCCTCGCGAACGGCGGCCCCGCGCGGCAAGCGCTGGTGACCGCGAAGTCGACGCTCGATCACGAGCAGCATTCGACGACCACCGAGCTCGACGGCAGTTTCCGCTTCGACGGCTTGCGACCGGGAGCGACGGCGCTGCACGCCGAGTGGGGCGATCAGGAGTGGCGCGACGCGACGCTGGAGCTCGTCGCGCAGGAAACGCGCTGGGACGTCGTGCTCGAGCAAGGGCGCGAGCTCGTCGGCCGCGTGCTCGACGAAACGGGCGCGCCCGCCGCCGGCCTGCGCGTCGAGCTCGAACGCGGTTCGCGCGACGACGAGCCGTTCCTGCGCGCCGCGAAGACCGACCTCGACGGCCGCTTCCGCTTGCGCGGCGTCGCGGAACGCGACCATGTGCTGCGCGTGTTCGCGGAGGGCTCGGGGCTGTTCGCGCTCGGCGAGTTCACCGGCGTGCGACCGAGCGATCAGGAGCTCGTCGTCCGCCTCGACGCCGCGTCGCGTCCGTCGGTTCGCATCGTCGGTCGCGTGATCACGCCCGACGGTGACACGCCTGCTGGCACGACGATCATGCCGTTCAACGAAGCGCTCGGTTGGGCGGTGCACCAGCTCGTCGCCGCCGACGGCACGTTCTCGATCGGCCCGCTGCCGGCCGGAGACTGGGGCTTCGTGCTCGAAGCCGAGGGGTTCGCCGCGCACGGCGTGCCGGCGCGCACGCTCGCTCGCGACGCGGTGTGGGACGTCGGGACGGTGACGCTCGCGCGCGGCGACGCGCTGACGGTGCGCTACGCGTTGCCCGAGGGCGCGACGCGCGAGCCGGTGCTGGTCGCGGAAGGCCTCGACGCGCCGATCTCGGAGTGGCTGACGGTCGAGCGAGGCGTCGCGCGCTCGAAGCCGCTGCCGCCTGGCCGCTATCGGGTGCGCGTCGAGATGACCAGCGAGCTCGCCGCCGACTTCCGCGACGTCGAGCTGGTCGCCGGTCGCGGCGCCGAGCTCGAGTTCGCGTTCACGCGCGGCGTCGAGCTCGTCGTCCGAACGCACGAGGACGCCGGTGGCGAGCGCGCGCGGCATGGGCGACTGACGATCTTCGACGCCGCGGGCCGCGCGGTGGTCGAGCGGCCGCTGTCGCCCCGCGAGAGCGGGGCGTTCGAGTTCCCGCTGTGCCTCGCGCCCGGTTCGTACCGCTACCTGGCGACGTACGACGACGGCAAGACCGCGGCGGCCGGATTCGAGGTGAGCGCGGGCTCGCCTTCGAGCGTGCTCGACGTGACGATGGAGTGAGCTCGGATCCGAGCGCGCTCCGCATGCCTACCGCCTCAGGTCGTTCGATCCTCGTCGTGCTCGCGGCGCTGGTCGTGTTCGTCGGGGCGTGGCTCCTGCGCCGCGGGACCCATGGGGTCGCGTCGTCGGGCGGCGACGCCGAGCGCGCCGCGACGAACTCCGAAGCGGAGCTCGTCACGCCCGCCGTCGACGTCGCTCGCGCGGAGCCCAGCGGACCAGCGAGCGAATCGAACACGCCTAGCGCAACGCCGCGCGCCGCGACCGGTGTGCTGACCGGCCGGGTGTTGCTCGACGCGAGCTTCCTCCGCGATCCGAGCGTCGCGTTCTTGCAGCTCGCGGTGCCGGAGCGCGCGCGCGACGCGTCCGCGACCGACGGGGCCGCGCCGCCCGAGATCTTCACGACCGTGGATCTCGAGACCACGCCGCGCGCTTCGGCGTCCGGACGCACGCGCTCGTCAGAGCCGCTGTTCGGGAGCGACTTCGAGCTTCGGTTCGAGGACCTCGAACCGGGGATCTACGAGCTGCGGCTCGCCGCGGTCTCGCCCGGGGAGCTCGACGAGAGCGGTTGGCAGCTCGCCGCGGATCCCAACTCGTTCTGCCGCGTCGCCGGCCTGGTCGTCGTCGCTGGAGAGACCGCGCGCGACCCGCGGCTCGATCCGCTCGACCTGCGCGGAAAGGTCGCGCGGATGCGGTGCACGGTGGTCGATGGGTTCGGGGTTGCTCGCGCGAACGAACGTTGCCGTGCGTTGGCGAGCGTGGTCTCGCAGTCCCGCGGCGTCACGGATGCGCGCGGCGACGTCGACTTCGCCCTCGACGCGAGCGCGGGTTTCGTCGAGGTCGAGCTCGAGAATCACCACGCCTGCGTCACACGCTCATCGCTGTCGGTGTCGCGCACCGTCGTCGTCGTGCCCGATCGGCCGGTGTACGTGCTGCAAATCGAGTCGAGCGCGCTGTCGAGCGAGCGCGAGCTCTCGATCTTCGTGCGCGAGTCGAGCGCGATCTCGGGCGACAGTCCGCTCGGACGCGGGGCGGTCTGGGGCCGCTTCGAGCCGAGCGGCGACGCAACCGTGGCACCGCGACGCCTCGGGCTCCACGCGCTCGAGTGGCGCGTCAAGAACCCCGACGGGACCACGACGACGACGCTCGATCCGACGCAGACGCTCGACGTGCGCGCCTCGTCGGACGTGCAGCGCGTCTCGCTCTCGCTGCCCGCCGCCGTGCGCGCGGCGTTGCGCTGAGTACGGAGCCAGGCTCCACCCCCGTTTGCTCGGCCGGGGCGCGCCGCAACTGCGAATCGCCGGCGAGCGAGCGGGGGTGGAGCCTGGCTCCGTACCATGGCGACTGGAATGGGTATCCGCCGTTCGATGTTGCGCGGACCGCGAATCGGGCTGCTGGTCGTCGCAGCGCTCGCGGCGACGGCGGCGTGGTGGGTGCTCGCTCGCGAATCCGGGCGTGCCGTCGCGACGTTCGAGCCAAGTGCCGACGACGCCGTGGCGCCGTCCGAGCCCGCGCTCGACGCGCCGGAGCTCGCACTCCCGGCCGAGAACTTCGCGCCGGCGCGCGCGGACGTCGCCGTGGCGAAGGTCGACGTCGTGCGCGCGCCGACGAGCGCTCCGGCGACCGGCTCGCTGGTCGGACTCGTCTTGCTCGACGAGAGTCTCGCGTCGGTCACGTGCTCGTTCGCGCTTCACCTCCGACCGAGCGGCAAGGTCTGCGGAAAGTTCGAGTCGCAGGGCGAGGCGAGGGTCGAGCTCCGGTTCGACGAGCTGCTCGAGGGCGTCTATTCGTTGTACGTCGGCGCGCTCGACACCCGCGAGCTCCGCGTCGTGCACGACCTGCGCGTCGTCGCGGGCGAGGCGACGCGCGATGCCGCGCTCGCGCCGCTCGACCTCCGCGACGTGTGCCGCGTCGCGCGCTACACGCTGGTCGACGAGCTCGGCGCGCCGCATCGGATGCAAGCGGTGACCGCCACCGCGACCGTCGCGAGCAGCGGCAGCACGACGACCGACCTGCGCGGCGACGTCGACTTCCTGGTCTCGACGACTGCCGAGCGGATCGACCTCGCGATCGAGGGCACCGGTCACTGCGTCGTCTCGGCGCCGCCGACGTGGCAGCGCAGCGTCGTCGTCGTGCCTCACCGGCCGCGTTACACGCTCCACGTCGATGAACGCGACTGGGCTGCGGGGATCGAGCTCGGCGTGCTCGTGCGCGACGCGGCGCCGACGTCGGGCACGGCTCCCGGCCGGCGCGACGCGGTCTTCGCGCGCTTCGACGCTGCGAGCGGCGACGCGTCGCTCGCTCCGCGCCGGATCGGGCTCCACGAGCTCGAGTGGCGCGTCAAGCGCGCCGACGCCGAGCCCGTGACCGTGCTCGACCGCGAGCAGTCTTTCGTCGTGGTCGAGGGCGCGGGGATGCACTACGTCGACCTGACGCTGCCCGCCGCCGTGCGCGCGGCGTTGCGCTGAGTACGGAGCCAGGCTCCACCCCCGCTCGCTCGGCCGAAGCGCGCTGCAACTGCGAATCGCTGGCGAGCGAGCGGGGGTGGAGCCTGGCTCCGTACCGGTCGGAATCGGCGAAAGAAGCGCTTGACACGCCGTCTTTGTCATTTCACCATAAGGCTAACTGTGATTCGCGCCCGTCTCCCCGCCGACTCCGACCGCCTCAGCGCGACCTTCGCCGCGCTGTCCGACCCCACGCGCCGCGCGATCCTCGCGCGGTTGTCGCGGGGCGAGACCTCGGTCACCGAGCTCGCCGCTCCGTTCGACCTCAGCCTGCCCGCGATCTCGAAGCACCTCGCCGTGCTCGAGCGCACCGGGTTGATCGAGCGGCGTCGCGATGCGCGGTGGCGGCCCTGCAAGCTGAAGCCCGAGCCGTTGAAGGACGCCGCGGGCTGGATCGAGCAGTACCGCCAGTTCTGGGAGCAGAGCTTCGACCGTCTCGAGGCGTACCTCGAAGAGATCCAGACCGAGCCCAGCCATGCACGCAAGAAAAAGCCCTCCGCCTGAGTTCGCCCGCGACTTCGTCTTCACGCGCACGATCGACGCGCCGCGCGAGCTCGTGTTCGCCGCGTGGACCGAGCCGCGCGCGCTCGCCCGTTGGTGGGGGCCCGCGGGCTTCACCAATCCGCGTTGCGAGCTCGACCCGCGGCGCGGCGGCGCGATCCACATCGACATGACCGCGCCGAACGGCGACGTGCATCCGATGGCGGGCGTGGTGCGCGAGCTCGTCGCTCCCGAGCGCTTCGTGTTCACGGCGGGCTCTCTCGATCCCGCCGGCGAACCGCTGTTCGAGGTGCGGAACGCGATCGCGTTCACCGAGAGCGGCGGGCGCACGACGGTCACCGTCACGAGCACGTTCCTCTGGATCACCGACGGCATCGAGTCGAGCCTCGGCGACATGGACGACGGCTGGAAGACCAGTTTGCAGCGCTTGGCCGACGCGGTCGCGGCGATGAAGGTCGCGCAGGGCGGCGGCGCGAGCTCTTCGACCCCGGGCGCCGGCAACGAGGCGACCTCCAACCTCGAGATCCAGATCTCGCGCGTGTTCTCCGCTCCGCGCGAGCTGTTGTGGGAAGTCTGGACGCGGCCGGAGCACGTCGCGCGTTGGTGGGGCCCGAACGGCTTCACGACGAAGATCGAGGAGCTCGACGTGCGCCCCGGCGGTCGCTTCAAGCACACGATGCACGGTCCGGACGGTGCGAACTATCCGGGCCTGAGCGTCTTCCGTGAGGTCGTGCCGCACGAGCGCATCGTCTACTCGCACGGCGGCGGTCGCGACACGGGCCCCGGAGTGAACTTCACGGCGACGTGGACGTTCGAGGCGCTCGCCGACGGCAGGACGAAGGTCGTCGGACGGATGGTCTTCCTGACGCCCGAGGATCGCGACCTGGTGGTGCGCGAGTTCGGCGCGATCGAAGGCGGCCACCAACACCTGGCGCGCTTGGCCGAGCACGTCGCGGCGTTCGCGTCGGCTGCGGACGAGCTCGTGATCGAGCGCACGTTCGCCGCGCCGCGCGAACGCGTGTTCCGCGCGTGGACCGAGCTCGAGGAGCTGAAGCGCTGGTGGGGGCCGAAGGGCTTCGAGTGGGTCGGGGGCTCGCTCGACCTGCGGCCGGGAGGACGCTTCCACTACGGACTGCGCGCGCCGAACGGCGCGGCGATGTGGGGCAAGTTCGACTACCGCGCGGTCGTCCGGCCCGAGCGATTGGTGTACGTCGTCGCGTTCTCCGACGAGCACGGCGGCACGACGCGCCATCCGATGGCGCCGAACTGGCCGCTCTGCGTGCTCAATGCGCTCTCGTTCGCCGAGCACGGCGCAGGCACGAAGCTGACGATGCGCGCGTGGCCGCTCGACGCGTCCGACGACGAGCGCGCGATGTTCCGAGGCGCGCACGAGAACGTGCGCGGCGGTTTCAAGGGCACGTTGGACGAGCTCGAGCGCTACCTGGCCGGCAAGTGAGGCAACCGATGACCCAACACCTCGAACCGACGTCCGAGAAAGTCGTGTGGACCGGCCGCGTGCTCAGCGGTCTCGCCGTGCTCGTGCTCGCCACCAGCGCCGTGATGAAGTTCGTCAAGCCCGCGGACTTCGACGAGGGCATGCAACACATCGGGTGGGCGACGACCAAGGCGAACGGGCTCGCCGTGCTGGAGCTCGCGTGCACGGCGCTCTACCTCGTGCCGCGCACCTCGGTGCTCGGCGCGATCCTGATCACCGGCTATCTCGGCGGTGCGATCGCGACGCACGTGCGCGTCGACGACGAGGTGCTCGTTCAGCCGCTGCTCGGCGTCCTGGTGTGGCTCGGGTTGTGGCTGCGCGAGCGGCGGTTGCGCGAGGTGTTGCCGCTGACGTGAGTACGGAGCCAGGCTCCACCCCCGCTTGCTCGGCCGGAGCGCGCTGCATTCGCGAACTGCAGGGCGAGCAAGCGGGGGTGGAGCCTGGCTCCGTTACTGCGCGCGTCCGAAATCATCCTCGAGCCGGACGATGTCGTCCTCGCCGAAGTACGTGCCGCTCTGGATCTCGATGAACGTCAGCATCTCGTCGCCGACGTTCTCGATGCGGTGCGCGGAGCCGATCGGGATGTCGACGGTCTCACCGTGCGCGAGGCGGACGTCGCGGCCGTCGAGCGTCACCTTCGCGACGCCGCGGACGACGATCCAATGCTCGGCGCGGCGCGTGTGCTTCTGATACGAGAGGCGCTTCTTCGGCAGCACGTCGATGCGTTTGACCTTGAAGCTCGCGTGGTCGGCGAGCACCCAATACTCGCCCCACGGTCGGCGATCGTGCTCGGTGTCGACGCGGCGCGCCGCTTCGCGCGCGAGCAGGTCGGCGTAGAGCCCGCGATAGGCCGCCGCGGCGTGCGACGACTCCGGCGCGACCGTCGCGGCGAGCGCGAGCGAGGTCTGCACGGCGTGGCTCGCGACCAGCGCGGCGCGCGGCGCGAGGCGGCGTGCGAGCTCCCACTCGGTCTCGCCCGGAGTCGGCGAGAGCGTGACCACGGCCGGCGCGCCGGCGACCCACGCGAGCGGCAATGCGCGCGGCTCGGCGAGCACGTGCACCAGATCGAAGTCTTTCGCTCGCGCGAACGCTTCGCCGAGTTGGAGCGCCGCGCGGTCGTCGCCGCCGACCTCGGCCAGCCGCACTTCGATGCCGCCGTGGCCGAGCTCGCGCACCAAGAGGCGCGCGATGTCCGCGAAGGGGGCGCTCGCGGGGGCGATCAGGAGGACCTTCATGGGGGAGAGGCAGTGTAGGGCCGCGCCCCGGCGCGACAAGGCGCGAACGGGCGGCCGAAGTGCGGATCGAGCACGCCGCGGGAGGACTCGGCGCTGCGTCGACGGACGCGCTCGGTCAACGCCTCGATCAGGTCCGGCGCAGCGCGGCGATCCGAAACTCGGCGCCGCGCCGACGGACGCGCTCGGTCAACGCCTCGATCAGGTCCGGCGCAGCGCCTCGGTCGGCGTCATCCGGCACGCGCGCAGCGCGGGCCACAGGCCGCCGAGCATCCCGAGCACCACCGAGAAGAAGATCGCTGCGGCGACCACCAGCGGGGTCACGCGGAACGCGAACGCGACTTCGGTGAACGTCGCGCCGTTCATCGTGCCGGTCTCGATGCCGTTGATCGGCAGGACGAGGATGCAGCCGGCGACTCCGCCCATCGCGCACAGCAGCAGCGTCTCCAGCATGAACGCGAGAAAGATCGGGAGCGGCCGGAAGCCGGTCGCGAGCAGGATCCCGATCTCGTTGGTTCGCGAGGCGATCGCCGACAACATCGTGTTGATCGCCGTGAACGCCGCGCCGACGCCCATGATCACCGCGAGCGCGAGCCCGAGGCCGAGCAGGATCCCGCCGAGCATCTTGGTCTGCGACTCGAGGAAGTTGCGCTCGGTCAGCACCTTCGCGGGCGCTTCCTTGTCGTCGGCGAGGCGCGCGGCGAGGCTGCCGGGCTGCGCGCCTTGTTCGCGCGTCACGTCGCCGACGAACGTGCCGGGCACGACCTTGGCGATGATGCGGTTCGGTCCGTAGGAGTCGAGCACCGCGAGCGCGCGCTCGAGGTCGCACCAGATCTCGCTGACGAACGGTCCGTCGTGGTCGAAGACGCCGACGACGCGGAACGGCGTGGTGTTGATCACCATCACGTCGCCGATCTGGCAGTCCTGGACGCGCTCGACGAGCTTCCTGCCGACGATGATCTCGTCGGCGCCGGGGGCGAAGTTGCGCCCTGCGACGATGCGCAGCTCGTCGCCGCGGATCTTGAAAGTCGCCTGCTGCACGCCACGGAACGCGACGTTGACCTCTCCGCCGTCGAGGCGCCGGCGCAGGATGCCGGAGTACGACTCCATCGACGCCAGCGGGCCGTCTGGAGTCTGTTCGATCTCCGGCAGCGACTTCATCAGCTTCATCCCGCGCTCGCGCGCGAACTGGCTGTCGGTCTCGCCGGTCGCACCCGGCCGCAGGAACACGATCACGTCCTCGCGCCCGTGCGCGGTGAACATCGTCGTGAAGCCTTGTTGCAGCGCGAGCACGCCGGCGAAGATCGCGACGGTGACGCCGATGCCGAAGACGGAGAGGAGCGTCGCCGCTTTGCGGACGAACAGGCTGCGCAGCGTGTAGTTGAGCGGGATCAGCATGTCGTCCTCCTCAGTGCTCGGCGCGCAGCGCTTCGATCGGTTTCAGCTTGGCCGCTCGCGAGGCCGGCAACAGGCCGGCGAAGAGCCCGAGACACACGATCAGGACCGCCGCCAGGATCAGCGTGGCGTCGGAGATGATGAAGATCGGGAACATGGTCGCGATCGCGGCGGCGATCGTCGGCTTGAGCGCGAGCGTCAACGCGATGCCCGCCGCGCCGCCGACCACGCAGAGCACCAGCGACTGGGCGACCAGCACGCGGAAGACGGTGCCGTCGGCGAAGCCGAGCGCTTTGTAGATCCCGATGTCGCGCACCTGCTCGCGGCCGGCCATCAACATCGTGTTGATGCAGCCGAGCAGCAGCGCGACGAACACCGCGGTGCCGATCCAGCCGAGCAGCATTGGGATGTCGCCCATCATCGAGATGAACATCCGCTGAAACTCCGACTCCGGCGCGCAGCGGACCGACATCGGCCCGTTCTCGAACATCGCGTGGACCTCGCTCATGATCCGCTCGACGTTCGCACCGGGCTCGGCGCGCAGGGCGAACACGCCGACGCCGGGCTCCTGGCCGCCGGCGCGCAGCGTCTCCTCGAAGTACTCCCAGTGGAAGAACAGCGTGCGGTCGTCGAAGCTCGCCGCCGTCGACTTGTAGATGCCGCACACTTCGAAATCCCAGGCGCCGCCGTTGGGATTGGGGAAGAGCGCGCCCTCGAGCGGGACCTTGTCGCCGATCTTCCAGCCG
>JADLBP010000048.1 GCA_020847695.1 Planctomycetota bacterium | reverse complement strand
TCGCCTCGGGCGTGCGACGGGCAATCAGGACGGGGGCAGAAACGGGGTTGGAAGGCCATGGCGAGTCGATCCTCCTTTGGAGTCCAACCCGCACAGACCGCACGAACCCGCCGCGGTGGCGCACTTCTCGCGCTTTTTGGCACAGCGGTGAGGGGCAGAGTCTCGATCGCTACACTTCGCCGCTCCGGGTGGTCCCCCTGACCTTCTCCACAGGAGCCAAACACATGAACCTGAATCGCTCGAGTCTCGTCGTCGCCGCGTGTGCGGCGTTGCTCTCCGTCGGCGCCGTCGCCATGGCCCTCAACCAGGACGGCGCGCCGCCGATGCCCGAGCCCGCGCCGGAGCACAAGATCCTGATGGAACGCCTCGGCACGTGGGATTGCGAGATGCAGATGTGGATGGGTCCCGGCGAGCCGCAGAAGACGACCGGCGTCGAGACCAACCGCGCGATCGGAGGTTTCCACGTCGCCAGCGAGTTCACGTCGGACATGCTCGGCATGGACTTCCACGGCATCGGGATCTCGAGCTGGGATCCGGCGAAGAAGAAGTTCATCAGCCTCTGGGCCGACTCGCTCGAAGCGGCGCCCGCGTTGATGGAAGGCACCTACGACGCGAAGTCGCGGACGATCACGTTCGTCGGCGAGAACATGATGATGGGCGAGCGCACCAAGATGCGGCAGACCGTGGTCCTGAAGGACGCCGACCACGCCGCGTTCGAGATGTTCATCACCGGCGCCGACGGCAAGGAGATGAAGACGCTGCACTTCGACTACACGCGTCGCAAGTGACCCGGACGCGCACGCGTTCCACGGGAAGGAGCTCGGCGCGTTCCCGCAATCCGATCGGGGAGGAGCCAAGCTCCTCCCCGAGTTCATTCGGAAGGACCTCGACCGCTCCGGGCGTTTTCATGGGAGCGGCGGCCGCGGGCTCCGGGATTTCATTGCTGCCGCGGGGTGCACGGGATTGCGAGCTTCGCTCCCGCGCGTGAGCACCGTTCCTATCATGTCCGCGTGCTCGGAACGTTCCTGCGTTCGCTCGCGTGCGTCGCGTTGCTCGCCGCGAGCTCACTCGCTGCCATGCAGTCCGCGCCGTCGCAGGACGCGACCGAAGCCGCGATTCGCCGCGGGGTGGAGTTCCTGCTCTCTCGCCAGAACCGCGACGGCTCGTGGGACGCCGAGATGCACGAGCGCAACGTGCCGCACCACGACTATCGCAACGGACCGACGGCGCTCTGTCTCTACACGCTGGTCAAGTGCAAGGTCCCCCACGATCACCCGGCGATCCGCCGTGCGCTCGCGTACTTGCTGCAGGTGACGCCCGAGCGCACGTACTCGCTCTCGGTGCAGATCCAGGCGCTCGCCGCGCTCGAGGACGAAGCGCACCGCCCGCGGATCGAAGCGCTGGTCAAGCGCTTGCTCGACATCCGCGTCGAGCGGCGAGGCGGTTGGGAGTACCCGGGGCTGACCACCGGGCTGATCGACCTCTCGAACACGCAATACGCGGCGCTCGGGCTGCGCTCGGCGATGCAAGCGGGCGTCAAGGTGCCGCTGAAGGTCTGGAGCGACGTCGCGAACGGCGTGTTCGCCTTCCAGGAGAAGCCGCGCAGCGTCGACGTCGCGCTCGCCGCCGGCGAGACCGGCACCGGCAAGCGCGAGGTCGCCGGCTTCGCGTACAAGACCGACAGGAGCTCCGCACCGACCGGCTCGATGACCGCGGCCGGCGTGGCGACGCTGACGATCGCGACCCAGGCGCTCGGCAAGCAGATCGACGGCGATCTCGCGCGCAAGGCCGAGCGAGCGCGCGCCCAGGGCCTCGCGTGGCTCGAAACCAAGTGGTCGGTCGACGCAAACCCAGACGGCGACAGCGTCTGGCTCTTCTACTACTTGTACGGCGTCGAGCGCATCGCGTCGTTGCTCGGGCTCGAACGCATCGGCGCGCACGACTGGTACGCGGAAGGCGCGACGCGGCTGTTGAAGCTCCAGAAGGACGACGGCTCGTGGTCGCGCGACTTCGACACGACCTGGCCGCCGCAGCCGTTCGCGAACGGCAATACGTGCTTCGCGTTGCTCTTCCTGACCCGCGCGACCGCGCCGCGCACCGGAGAGAACCGCGCGGTCGAGCCCGCGATCTTCACGGCCGAGGATCCGCGCCACGACATCTCGATCCGCGCCGCGGGCGCTCAGGTTTCGCGCCTATTGGTCACCGCGTTCGGCGTGGATGCGGTGGCGCACTACGGCCACGCCGGCGCCGACGCGAAGACGCTGCACGTCGCCGCGGTGCGCTGGTTCGTCGACGGAGAGCTCGCGAAGGAGTTCCCGTTCTCGCCGCCGCGGCCGTGGAAGGACGAACGCTTCGCCTACGAACACGCGTTCACGCGGAACGGGCCGCACGTCGTCGAGTGCCGGGTCGAGGTCGTGCTGCCGCAAGAGCTCGCGACCGCGGACGAGAGCACGTACACGCTCGCGTCGCCGCGCCTCGAGGTCGTCGCGCGCGACCTGCTCGAGGACTGGATGCTCGACTACGCGAGCTCCGACGCGAAGAACCTGCTCGCGCGCGTCGCGCGCGTCGCCAAGGCGACGTCGCAACGCTCCGACCGTTTCCTGCCCGGCGACGCGTGCGACGGGCTGCAGTTCACCGCGTGGGTCGCCGCGGACGGCGATGCCGCCGCGACCTGGAGCCTTGAGCTCGACAAGCCGGTGCGCGCGAAGTCGGTGCTGCTGTCGCAAGCGGCCGCGAACGCGACGCAGTTCGCCGCGTTCGGACGGATCGCGCGGGTCGCGATCACGATCAACGACGGCCGTCCGCAGGAGTTCGCGCTCGCCGCCGCGCCGCTCGAGAAGACCACGTGCGCGTTCGCGAAGTCGGAGCTCGTGAAGCGGCTCTCGATCCGCGTACTGGCGCTCGCACCGGACGGCCCGACGAGCGGCGGCGGCTTCGCCGAAGTGGAGCTCCGCTAGTCGGGCAGGCTCGCGAGGAAGGCCGCGAGCTCGCGCTCGAAGCCCGCGGGATCGTCGAGCATCAAGAAGTGCGACACGCCGTCGAAGTCGCGCCATTCGAGGCGCGGCACGAGCGACCGCGCGTACGCGCGGTACGCCTCGTCCCACGCCGGCTGACGCGCCATCAGCGCGAGCGTCGGCACGACGATCGGCTCGTCGCTCCACACCGCGGGGTCGAGCACCGCGCGGAAGCTCTCCACCATCGTCCGCTGCGGCGTCGAGAGCATCCGCTCGCGCACCTCGGCGCGGTCGGCGTCCGAGTGCATCGGCGCCAGCATCGGATCGAGGAAGCCCGCGGCGACACGCTCGCGATAGTCGGCCGCCTGCATCGGCGCGACGAACTGCTCCCCCGCTCTCGGATCGTCGAAGAAGGGACGCAACGAACCGTCGACGATCACCAGCCCGCGCACGCGCGCGGGAAAACGCCGCGCGACCTCGCGGATCACCGGGGTGCCGTTGGAGTGGCCGACCAGCACCGCGCGCTCGACGTGGGCGTCCTCGAGCACCGACTCGACCGCTCGCGCGAAGAGCTCCACCGAGAGCGTGCGCTCGGGGAGCTCGGACGCGCCGTGCCCCGGGAGGTCGACCAACAGGTAGCGCCGACCGTCCGGCGGCGGCAGTTGCTTCTTCCAGACGCTGCGGTCGCAGCTCCAGCCGTGGACGAAGACGACGATGTCCGTGGACTCGCCGGGAGACGCGCCGAGGTCGAGGTAGCGAATGTCCGCGCCGTCCTGGCGGACCTGGCGCTCCGGCGCGCGGTCCGCGGTGGGCGCGGAGCAGGCGGCGAACGAGACGACGGCGAGCAAAGCGAGCGTGGAAGGGGTGCGCATCGCCTCAGGCTAGCGCCCGGACGCCAGCCGCGGAATTCCTTGCCGGGCTGCTTGAACTGTCCGAATATGCCGATATAGTTGTATTCTCACCATGAGACACCAAATCCTCCGCACGGCTTGGCTCCTCGCGCTGCTGTCGACCGCCCCGGCGCTCGCCCAGGACGCCGAGCGCCTGACCCACGGGAGCGAGGCCGCCGCGCCGAAGCTCTCCCACGAAGTCCGCGAGGGCGACTTCGTCCTGCGCCAGTACCAACTCGGCTGCCTGTCGCAGCTCACCTACCTGATCGGCTCCGGCGGCAAGGCCGTGGTCGTCGACCCGCAGCGCGACGTCGAGCACTACCTGCGCGACGCTCGCGAGCTCGGCCTCTCGATCGAGACGGTCGTCCTGACGCACACCAACGCCGACTTCGTCGCCGGCCACACCGAGCTCGCGGCGCGCGTCGGCGCCGAGATCCTGATCAGCGACCGATCGGGCTCCGGATTCCCCCACCGCGGGCTCGCCGACGGCGAGCGCATGGTGCTCGGGTCCGCGTCGCTCGAGTTCTGGGCGACGCCCGGGCACACGCTCGATTCGATGTGCGTCCTGGTGCGGCCCGACGCGCGCTCCGCCGAGCCGCGCTTCGTGCTCACCGGCGACACGCTCTTCGTCGGCGGGATCGGTCGGCCGGACCTGGTCGGGGGCGAGACCACGCCGATGGTGCTCGCCGGACACGCGTTCGACTCGATCGCGCGGCTCGCGGCGCTGCCCGACGACGTCGTCGTGCTCCCGGCGCACGGCGCGGGCTCGCTGTGCGGCGCGCATCTGTCGCCGGAGACCACGTCGACCATCGGCGCCGAGCGCGCGAGCAATCCGTTCCTCGCGCCGATGAGCCGCGCGCAGTTCGTGTCGCGCGTCGTCTCCGGCCTGCCGCTCGCGCCGCGCTACTTCGCGTACAACGTCGCGCTGAACCGCCGAGGGCCGCCGGTGGTCGATTGGACGGCGGAATTGCCTCCCGCGCTCTCGCCCGCGGACGTCGAACGCGAGCGCTCGACCGGTGCGTGGCTCGTCGACGTGCGCGACGCCGAGCCCTACGCGGCGTCGCACGTCCGCGGCGCGGTCAACGTGTCGGTGCGCGGCCGTTTGGACACGTGGACCGGCAGTATCGTCCCATTCGAAGCGCCGATCGTGCTGGTCGGCTCCGACGACGAGGTGCGCGAGGCTGCCTTCCGCTTCCGTCGCATCGGGCTCGACGTCGTGCGCGGTCGCTTGGCGGGCGGGGTCGACGCGTGGCGAGCCGCAGGGTTGCCGACGCGGACCGCAGAGCGGATCAGCCCGCGCGAGCTCAGCGATGCGATCGCCGCGGGGCGCGAGCCGATCGTCGTCGACGTGCGCAGCGAGAGCGAGTACGCCGAGCTGCGGCTCGGCGACTGGGCCAACGTGCCGCTGCACGAATACGAGCGCTTCAAGACGCTGCTCGATCCCGCGCAACCGGTGCTCTTCGTCTGCAACTCCGCGTATCGGAGCTCGATGGCGGTCGGCCTCGCCGAGCGCCAAGGCTTCGAGCACGTCGCGAGCCTCGACGGCGGCCTCGATGCGTGGCTCGCGCTCGGGCTGCCGACGATCGGCACCGCGCCGGTGTGCGCCAAGCCCGCGCAGTCGCACGGCACGAGCGACGCCGGAGCGTTCCTGCTGCCCGAGCCAGTCGAGCCGCGCGCTCTCGCCGCGGTGCTCGCGGACCAGCCGCAATCGTACGCGTTGTTCGACGTGCGCCCGCGCGCCGCGTTCGACGAGTACCACGTGCCCGGTGCGGTCCACGTCGCTCCCGACGAGCTCGAGGCGCGCGTCGCCGAGCTCTCCGGCGGCCGACGGATCGTCCTGCTCGACCGCGACGGCAGCCTGGCATGGGCACTCGCGGGCAAGCTGCTCGCCGTCGACGGCGCGCGCGACTTGCGCGTGCTCGCCGGCGGCACCGCGCGCTTCTGGCTCGAGGTCGAGGCGAAGTCCGGCGCGCCGCGCGCCGCCGCCGAAACGGCGCGGCCCGCGGTCGAAGCCGCGGCGCCGAAGCCCACTCCGAAACCGGTCGCCAAGCCGCGTCCCGCGGGCTGCTAGGAGGTCTTCGTGCAACGCCAAGCGACTCCCTTCTGGAATCCCTACCTCTCCGGCATCGGGCTCGGGCTCGTGCTGGTGCTGTCGTACGTCGTGCTCGGCGCCGGTCTCGGCGCGTCCGGCGCGATCGCGCGCACGTCGGCGGTGCTCGCCGACCGCGTCGCGCCCGTGGCGGTCGAGCAGAACGCCTACTTCTCGCCGTGGTTCGCCGACGGCTCGCCGCTGGCGCACTACCTCGTGTTCATGGCGGTCGGCGTGCTGCTCGGGGGCTTCGGCTCGGCGCTGAGCGCCGGTCGCGTCGCCCCGGGCATCGAGCGCGGCGCCGGAGCGAGCGTGTTCGTGCGCCTCGGCTTCGCGCTCGGCGGCGGTGCGCTCGCGGGCTTCGCGAGCCGCATGGCGCAAGGCTGCACGTCGGGGCAAGCGTTGTCCGGCGGCGCGCTGCTCTTGTCGGGCTCGTGGGCCTTCATGTTCGCCGTCTTCGCGGGCGCGTTCGGCGCCGCGTGGTTCGTGCGCAAGGAGTGGCAAGCGTGAACTTCTTCGAACAGGACTTGCTCGGCACGCCGCAGGCTTGGGCGTACGCGCTGGTGATCGGCGCGGCGTTCGGATTCTGGCTCGAGCGCGCGGGCTTCGGCTCGAGTCGCAAGCTCACCGCGATGTTCTTCCTGAGGGACTTCGCGGTGCTGCAGGTGATGTTCACGGCGATCGTCACCGCGCTGGTCGTGCTGCACGTGCTCGGGCTCTTCGGCTGGGTCGACGTGACGCACGTCTATCGCACCGAGACCGTGCTCGCGCCGCAGATCGTCGGCGGGCTGGTGTTCGGCGTCGGTTTCGTCGCCGGAGGCTGGTGCCCGGGCACCGCGCTGGTCGGCGTCGCGTCGGGGAAGCTCGACGCGCTCGTCTTCCTCGGCGGAGCGATGCTCGGTAGCGTGGCGTACGCGTTCGCGCTGCCGTCGCTCGCCGGATTCACCGAGCTCGGCGCGTGCGGCATCAGCACGCTGCCCGAGTGGCTCGGCATCTCCCCCACCTGGATCGTGATCGCGGTCGTCGCGATGGCGGTCTCGGTCTTCGTCTTCCTCGAACGCTGGCAGAAAGCGCGTGCCGCCTGAGGCCGCGAAACGATTCCGATGTCCAACACCATCCAACAGCTCACGGCCGTCGCGACGATGGCCTTCGCCGTCGCCGCAGCGCTGGTCGGTCAGCGCGGAAGTCCGGTGCACGCCTCCGACCTCGACGCCGCCGCGTGGGCGAGCGAGGTCGAGTCGGGAGGTGACCATCTCGGCACCGCCGAGCTCGCCGAGCGGCTGCTCGCGCGGCCGGACTCGCTGCTCTTGATCGACGTGCGCCCTAGCGACGAGTTCGCGGCGCTGCACTTGCCCGGCGCGGTCAACCTCTCGTTGCCGGAGCTGCTCGGCGAACGCGGCCGCGCGCTGCTCGATCGCTCGCGCGATCGCCTCGTCGTGCTCTACTCGAACGGGATGACGCACCCGGGCCAGGCCTGGGTCGAGCTCGCGAGCGCGGGCTACATCAACGTGCGCATGCTCGAGGACGGCCTCGACGGCTTCGTCGAGCGCGAGCTGATGCCCGCGTCGCTCGCGACGCATGCGTCGGAGAGCTCCGCCGAGGCGCGCGCGGCGTTGCGCGCGCTCGTCCTCGGCCAGGACACCGCGCCGAAGGCCCAAGTGATTGAGACCGCGAAACCCGCGCACGCGGTGCTCGCGAGCGATCCCGAGACGCTGACCGCGCCGACGATCGTGTCGACGAAGTGGCTCGCGTCGAGCGGCGCTCGAGTCGTGTTGCTCGACACCCGCGAGAAGCCGGAGAGCTTCACCGAAGGACACTTGCCGAACGCGCTGCACTGTCCGGTGACCTCGCTGCGTACGACCCGCGACGACGTACCCGACGAGCTGATGCTCGCGCCCGACCTCGCGAAGCGGTTCGGCGCGCTCGGAATCGACGGCGAGACGCCGGTCGTCGTGTACGCGGACGAGAAGCTCCAGGACGCGACGCAGGTGCTGCTCGCGCTGGTCGCGCTCGGTCACCAGCGCGTCGCGGTGCTCGAGGGCGGGCTCTCGGCTTGGAAGGCCGAGGGACGTGCGCTCTCGACGACGCCGACCACGCCGACGCCGAAGACGTACACTCCGAAGCTCGAGCGCGCGCCGTTCGCCGTCGAGCTCGCGCGCGTCGCCGAGACGAGCCGCTCGGGCGCGGCGAAGATCCTCGACGTCCGTCCGGCGGATGCCTTCCGCGGAGAGAAAGTCACCGAGGCACGCGGAGGCCACATCCCGGGCTCGTGCAACCGTCCGTACACCGAGGACGTCGTCACTGACGCGGGAACGTGGTGGAAGCCCGTCGACGAGCTCGAGCGCGCGTACGCGGCGCTCGGCTTCGCGAAGGACGACGAGATCATCGTGACGTGCCGCACCGGCCATCAAGCGAGCCTCGAGTGGTTCACGTTGCACTACGTGCTCGGCTACCGGAACGTGCGTTGGTACGACGGCTCGTTCAAGGAATGGGCGGCGCGGAGCGAGCTCGCGGTCGAGACCGGCGCAGGCAAGGAGCGCTGAGGTAGACGATGGCACAAGGCATGAACACGGCGTTGATCGATGCGGTCGCGGAGCAGTTCAAGGCGCTCGCGGAACCGGCGAGGCTCAGGTTGCTCAACCGCTTGATGGAGAGCGAGGCGAACGTCAACGAGCTCGCCGCCGCGGCCGGGATGAGCCAGGCGAACGCGAGCAAGCACCTCGCGCAGCTCGCGCAGGCCGGCCTGGTCGTCCGCTCGAAGGTCGGCACGAACGCGATCTACTCGCTCGGCGACGAGCGCCTTCGAGAGCTCTGCGACTTGATGTGCGAACGCGCGCTCCAACGAGCGCAGTCGAGCCTCGCCGCGATGAAACGCCGCGCGCGCTGACGGCTCGGGCCGTCGGCGCGCGCGTTCGAATCGTCCGGCGGTCCGGACTCAGGCGAGCTCGAGCGAGCGCGTGTCGCGCAAACGCACGAGCAGCGCACGGAAGTCGGCGAACGACATCACCTCTTGCTCGCGCGTGCCGCGACGGCGCACCGCGACTGCGCGTTCGGCGACTTCGCGATCGCCCGCGATCAGCATGAACGGGATCTGGAGCTTCTGCGCTTCCTTGATCTTGTTGTTCATGTGGCCGGGATCGTCCATGCAGGTCACGCGGAAGAGCTCGTGCTGCAGCGTCTTCGCGAGCTCGCGCACGTAGTCGGCGTGCTCTTCCCGGATCGGGATGAGCGCGACCTGTTTCGGCGCGCACCAGACCGGGAACTTCCCGCCGAAGTGCTCGATCAACCCGCCGATGAAGCGCTCCATCGAGCCCAGGATCGCGCGGTGGAGCATGATCGGGCGCTTCTGGTGCCCGTCGGTGTCCGTGAACACGATGTCGAAACGCTCCGGCAGGTTGAAGTCGCACTGCACGGTCGACATCTGCCACTCGCGGCCCAGCGAATCGCGGATCTTGAAGTCGATCTTCGGCCCGTAGAACGCGCCGCCGCCCTCGTCGAGCTCGAGCGGTAGCCCGCGCTTCGCCGCGCCCTTCTTGAGCGCTTCGGTCGCCTTCGCCCAGATCTCTTCGGAGCCGATCGCTTTCTCCGGTCGAGTCGCCAGGTACGCGGTGTAGCTGTACCCGAACGTCTTGAGCACGGTGTCGATCAGGTCGAGCACGTCCGCGATCTCGGCTTCGAGCTGATCGGGCGTGCAGAAGATGTGCGCGTCGTCCTGGGTGAAGCCGCGCACGCGCATCATCCCGTGCAAGACGCCGGACCGCTCGTAGCGATAGACGGTGCCGAGCTCCGAGAACCGCAACGGCAGGTCGCGGTAGCTGTGCGCACGGGTCTTGTAGATCATCACGTGACCCGGACAGTTCATCGGCTTGACGCGATAAGGCATCTCGTCGATCAACATCGGGGCGTACATCATCTCCGCGTAGTTCTGGAGGTGCCCGGAGACCTGGAACACCTGCTCGCGGACGACGTGCGGCGTGAAGACGAAGTCGTAGCCGCGCCGCTGGTGCTCCTCGGCGAGGAACTCCTCGAGCGCGTGACGCACCGCTCCGAGGTGCGGGTGCCAGAACACGAAGCCGCCGCCGGCTTCCTGGTGCGTGCTGAAGAGATCGAGATCGGTGCCGAGCTTGCGGTGGTCGCGCAGCTTGATCTCCTCGAGCCACTTCAGGTGCGCGTCGAGCTCCTCTTGCTTCCAGAACGCGGTGCCGTAGATGCGTTGGAGCATGGGGCGCTTCTCGTCGCCGCGCCAATACGAGCCCGCGATCGACAAGAGCTTGAACGCGAACGCGCGGTTGAGGCGATCGACGTGCGGACCTTCGCAGAGGTCGAACCAATCACCGTGACGCCAGAACGTGATCTTCTCGCCTTCCGGGATCAGATCGACGGCCTCGACCTTGAACGTCTGGCCGAGCTTCGCGAGCCGCGCCTTGGCTTCGTCGCGCGTCACTTCCTCGCACACGAGCTCGGGGCTCTTCTGTGCGATGCGCCGCATCTCCTTCTCGATCTTCGCGAGGTCCTTCTCCTCGAGCGGCTCGGGCAGCTCGAAGTCGTAGTAGAACCCGTGCTCGATCGAAGGGCCGAAGCCGAAGCGCACGCCGGGGTAGAGCTTCTCGACCGCCGAAGCCATCAAGTGCGACACCGAGTGCCGCAAGGTCGAGAGCGGGAAGGGTTCCCCCACCTGGGGAGCCGCTGATTCCTGTTGCATGGTGAGTCAAAGGGCTGGGCGTGTCCCGACGCGCCTACCTGGTGCGACGAGCCCTCGGGAGCGTTCGACTCGGCCCGCCGACCTGGTGAGCTCGAGCCCCGTCCGGCCCGAGGCTCGGACGAGCGAAGCGAAAAGAATAAGGCCGCCAATCCCTGAGACCAGCTTCGTCTCACCCGGGCTTACCGATGGGGGTTATCGGTGGAAGGAAGGTGTGGGGGGAGCAGGTGCCCGGAGGCCGAAGCTGGCCGACAGGGATGGCGGCCGCGAGAGGTATCGGTGGCGTCACGGAAACCCTGAGGCGAAATCGTGCAGGCGGCAAAACTTTCGGCTCCGAGCGCGGGAATCGCGCCGCCGGCGACCGTCTTGGGGGCCGCAAGGCCCCTACCGCCAGACCTTGACCTCGGTCTCGAGCTCGACGCCGGTGTTCTGGCGCACCAGATCGCGCACGTCCTCGATCAGGGTGAAGACGTCCGCCGCCGTCGCCGCGCCACGGTTGACGATGAAGTTCGCGTGGAGCTCGCTGACGACCGCGTCGCCGCGCGAGCGCCCCTTGCCGCCCGCTTCGTCGATCAAGCGCCCGGCCGAGCGTCCGTTCGACTTCTCCGCCGGCGGGTTCTTGAAGATGCAGCCGGCGGACCACTCGGTCACCGGTTGGATGCGGCGCTTCTCGAGCAGGTAGTCGCGGACTCGCTCGCGCACCTTCGGCGGATCGTCGACGCGGAAGGCGAGCACCGCGCCGAGGACGATCGACGCGCCCAAGCCGCCGTCACGATAGCGCGGCGAGCACTCGGCGCGCGTGAGGTCGCGCACGGTGCCGTCGGGATCGAGCACGCGCACGCGCTCGACGACGTCCCACATGTCGCCCCATCGACCGCCGGCGTTCATCGCGACGCCGCCGCCGAGGTTGCCCGGCACTCCGGCGAGACCTTCCAGACCGCTCCATCCGAGATCGCTCGCCGCGCGCACGACCGACGGCAGCGTCGAGCCCGCCCACGCGACGAAGCGCGGATTGCGATCGCGCTCCGGCGGCGCGACTCGCGAGTAGTCGTTCTCGTCGCCGTCGAGCGCTTCCGCCGCGCTGGTCTCGAGCGGCGCGCGGAAGAGCTTGTTCAGCCGCGACGTCGTCAACACCGCGCCGGCGAGCAGCCCGTCGTCGATCAACAGGTTCGCGCCGCCGCCGAGGATGCGCGGAGCGATGCCGCGCTCGCGGCACGCTTGGAACGCGGCGACGAGCTCTGCGGGAGTCGTCGGCTCGAGCAGCCACTCGACGCGGCCGCCGACGCGCATCGTGGTCCTATCGGCGAGATCCGCGTTGGCGAGTGCCGCGCACGGCCAGCTCGTTCTGGAGCTCATCCTTGATGTCCTCGACGTCGCCCGCGCCCATCACCAGGGCCGCGCAGTCTGCGGGCAGCGCTTCGACGAAGCGCTTGACGCTCGCGGACAGCTTGCCGCCCCACACCGCATTCACCTTCGCGGCGAGCAGCGCTTGCGCGAGCTCGCTCGCTCCCGCGCTGTGCTCGCCGTCGATGTGTGCGCGCGCGCCGTAGACGTCGGCGACGACGACGCGGTCGGCGAAACGCAACGCCTCGACGAAGTCGTCGAAGAACCGCGCGGTGCGGCTGTGCTGGTGCGGTTGGAAGAGCACGTGCAGCGGCCGACCCGGCAACGCGCGGCGCGCGGCCTCCAGCGTGACCCGCACTTCCGTCGGATGATGCGCGTAGTCGTGCACGACGGTGATGCCGCCGCTCTCGAACCACGTCTCGAAGCGACGCTTCGCTCCGGCGTAACCCGCGACCCCGCGCGCCGCGGCGCGCGCAGCCGCCGTGAGGTCGATTCCGCCCTGGGCGGCCGCGGTGCCGACGGCGAGCGCGAGCGCGAGGCTCGCGTTCTCGACGTTGAACGCGCCGGGGATGGACAGTTGGACGTCCGTGACCTCGAAGCCGGGGCCGGCGAGATCGAACGCGAAGCGGCCCATGCGCTCGCCGCGGAGCTGGACGGTGAGCTCGCGACCGAAGCGCCACACCTTGCAGCGCGCGGCTTCTTCGACCAGTCGCGGCACTTCCTGTCCGACGACCAACAGCCCCTCGAACGGCAGACGATCGGCGAAGTGCGCGAACGCGCCCTTGATCGCGTCGAACGTGCCGTAGTAGTCGAGGTGATCGGCCTCGACGTTGGTGATCGCGGCGCCGAACGGCGAGAGTTGGAGGAACGAGCGGTCGTACTCGCACGCCTCGACGGAGAACCAGCCGCCCTCGGCGGCGCTCGTCGCGTTCTGGCCGAGCCGGCGACAGATGCCGCCGACCAACGCGCCGGGCCGCGGTTGGCTCGCACGGAACTCGTTCGCGAGCGCGGCGAGCGCGTGGAAGAGGAACCACGAGGTCGTCGTCTTGCCGTGCGTGCCGGCGACCGCGAGCGTCCGTCGCTCGGGCGTCACCCGGCGCAGGAGCTCCGCGTACTTCAAGACCGTCAGCCCGCGAGCCTCGGCGTCGCGCACGCGCGGATCGTCGAGCGGGATCGCGGCACTGCGGACGACGAGTTCGGCATCGGCGGGCGCGAGCTTCGCGTTCGACGGATCGACCTCGACCGCGACGCCGAGCGTGCGCAAGAGCTCGACGTGGTCGGACGGCGCGCGGTCGTGGCCGCTGACGACGTGCCCGTGCTCGACGAGCAACCGCGCGGCGCCGGAGACGCCCGCTCCGCCGGCGCCGAACAGGTGGACGCGGCGCGGCACCGACGCGAAGGGCTGCAGCTTCCCGAGCGGAGGCAGTTCGAGGGCGTCCACGCTCGGAATCGTCAGTTGCGGGGTCGAGCGGGTCACGGTGGCGGGGTTCATTCCAACTCCAAACGCGCGGACTTCAAGTCGACGAACGGGCGAGGGACTCGATCTCGGTCCACAGGCGCGCGACGCCGTCGCGCGGCAGCGCCACGGCGAGCGCCGCGCTCATCGCGGAGCGCTCGCGCGCCCCGGCGGGACCGACGAGCCGCACGAGCTCGCGGGCGAATGCCGCGTCGAGCTCGGGCTCGTGGACGACGCGCACGCCGGTCCCGAGCTCGCGCGCGTTGAGTTCTTGGTGGTGATCGGGGCTGTGCGGGTACGGCACGACGCACGCGGGCCGCGCGAGGGCGCCGACCTCGGCGAGCGTCGAGGCGCCGCCGCGGCAAAGCACGAGCGTCGAGGCGGCGAGCACGCGCTGCACGTCGTCGACGTACTCGACCGCTCGATAGCCTTCGAGCGCCGAGCCGGCGCCTTCCCGCGCGCGTCCCGGCCCGGTCTGGTGCAGCACCTGCACGCCGTTCGCCGAGAAGAACGCCGCGTGCGCGGCGACGAAACGATTGAGGCCGAGCGCGCCCTGGCTGCCGCCGAGCACGACCAGCAGCGGCCGATCGGGATCGAAGCCGAGCGACTCGGCGGCGGCGCGGGTCTCGAACTCGCTCGGCGCACCGTGCTGGAAGCGCTCCGCGAGCGGCGGCCCGATCCACCGGTGCTTCGCATCCTCGCCGTGGACGAGCGTCGCGCGCCACGCATGCGCGACACGCGCCGAGAACGGCGCGAGCCAGCGCGTCGCGCGCCCGGCGGCCGCGTTGATCTCGACCAGCACGATCGGGATGCCGAGCGAGCGCGCGGCGAGCGCCGCGGGCAGCGTCGTGAAGCCGCCGAGGCCGACGAGCACGCCGGCGCGGTGACGCTTCAACGCGGCGCGCGCGCGCCGAGCGGCGGGCAGCGTCAACACGCCGAGGCGGCCGAGCGACGGCGCCCCACCGCCTTCGGGCTCGAGCGGCAACGCGACGCGCTCGAGCGCAACCGGAGCGAGTCGCTCGGCGAGCCCCGCCATCGCGCGTTCCTCGACCGGTCGGCCGGTCTGGAACCAGACGACGTCGGCGACGCGCTCGTGGGCGTGCGCATGCTCCAGCAGGTAGCGGCCCGGAAGGATGTGACCTCCAGTCCCACCGCCCGCCAGGGCGATGCGCAACGCGCCCGAGGTCGTCGCTGTTTCGGCGACGACGCTCGGACGAGCGCGATCCCGGGTCCCGACGCTCAACGCGCGCGTTCTCCGTTCGAGTCGACGTTCGGGTCGGGACGCACGCTCGAGTTGAGCAGCACCGACGCGGGCACGGGCTTCCCCGCTTCCGACTTCGGCACCACCGCCTCACCGGTCCGCGCCGGGGCGAGCGGCTGCGCGCGCGGCTCGACCGGAGCCGACCGCACGCGCGCGCTCTCCTCGTACGGCCCCGCGAGGCCCTCGCTGAAGAGCCGGCTGGCGCGCGGCGCGTCGAGCACCGCGATCAGCACGCAGCCGAGCACCAGGATCAAGTGGATCTTGCGGTTCATCGCACGCGGTTCTTGCTCTCGACCTTGGCGACGTTGCTCGAGCGCACCGCGACGCCCTTCGGCAGGCGGAGGTGCGCGCCGACGATCAGACGCTCGGGATTGATCGACGGGTTGAGCGAGGCGATCTCGGTCCAGCGAGCGCTCTTGCCGAGCACCTTCTGCGCGATGCCGGAGAGCGTGTCGCCCTTCTGCACGACGTACTCACCACCCGGAGCGACCGCGCCCGTGCCGTTGACCTTCGGCTTCGCCGCCGACTTCGCACCGGCCGGCAGGACGATCTTCATGCCCTTCTTGAGCTTCTTCGGATCGAGGTTGCCGTTCAGCGCGGCGATGTCGCTCCACTTGTCGAAGCTGCCGAGCTCGCGCTTCGCGATCTCGCCGAGCGTGTCGCCGCTCTGGACGACGTAGGTCGGACCGGCGGCGACGGTGCTCTTCTTCGCGGCCGGCTTCTTCGCCGGAGCGACGGTCGGCTTGTCGACGGACGGCGTCGGACGCACCGCGACGTCTTCGGTGACGAACCCCGAGGTCGGTTGCTGCGCGTCGAAACCGGTCGGCTGCGCCAGCGGCTGTTGAACGCCTTCGCCGAGCCCTTCGGTCGGTTGCGTCTGCGCGGCGACGCGGCCACGGTTGACCCACGGATCACCCGGCTTCCAACCGGCCGGCGGGACGCGCGGGTCGAGGTTCTGCGGGGTCGCCGCGCCCTGCTCGCCGAGCGGAGCGAGCCCGGTCTGCGGTTGCGCGCCGATCTGCGTCGTTTCGAAGCCCGCGGCCGGGTCGGTCGCGGGGGTTTGAGCGACCTCGCTCGAGTCGGTGCCCTTCTTGAAGAACGAGAACGGGTTCTTGCCCTTCTTCTGGCTCCACAAGGAGACGGCGAGGATCGTGACGAGCAGGAGTACCAGTGCGATGACGGCGTACTTTTCGATGCGTTGCATGGAAGTCTCCGCTAGAGGGGTGACGCGCGCTCCGCGGATCGAGCGCGCGCGGTTGACGAGGGGTTTTGGACTGCGGCTCGGGCTCGAAGCGCGTCGAGCTCGACCGTGAACGAGGAGCGGGCGAGGGAGAGCGTCATGGACGCACGCCCCCCGGAACGCCGGAAGCGAGTTCGGGCGCGACGTCGGCCGCGCTGTTGCGCGCGGCGCCGATCGCGAGCCCGACACCGATGCACGCGACGATCAACGACGTCCCGCCATGCGAGATGAACGGCAGCGTCATGCCCTTCGGCGGCACGACGTCGGCGACCACCTGGATGTGCAAGAGCGCCTGGAAGACCGTCGAGATCAACAACCCGAACGTCGCGATCGCTTCGTAGCGGTCGCGGATCGAGTAGACGAGGCGCAGGCTCTGCCACATGAAAGCGAGCAAGAGCCCGATCACGAGCAACACGCCGAGCCAGCCGAACTCCTCGCCGACTTGCGCGAACGCGAAGTCGGACTCGAGGTACGGCACGCCGAGGTTGCGCGCGTCGCCGTTCGCGACGCCGGTCCCGAACAGGCCGCCGTTCGTCATCGCTTGCACCGCGCCGGTGACCTGATCGCTGGTGCGGTGACCGAGGAACATCTCGATGCGCCGGTGGACGTGCGGCACGAAGAACCAGCCGAGCACGAGCGCGACGGTTCCGACCGAGCCCAGGAACGCGCTGACGTGGTTCAGGCGCGCGCCGCCGACCCACATCGTCGCGAGCAGGCAGACGAACAGCAGCAGCGAGCCGCCGAAGTCGGGCTCGACCGCGACCAGCACGAAGAACCACATGCCGACCGCGAGCATCGGCAGCACGCCGCGCTTGAAGTCGCTGACCAGCGGCCCGAGCGTGACGCACTTGTGCGCCGCCCAGAGCACGACGACGATCCGCGCGAGTTCCGACGGCTGGAACTTGAAGAAGCCGAGGTTGAGCCACCGCCGCGAGCCGTTGATCGCGCCGCCGATGCCGGGCAGCAGCGCGGCGATCAAGAGGATCGTCATCACGACGCAGAGCGCGGGGATGTAGCGACGCACGCCGCTCGGCCCGATCCGCGAGAACAGGATCAGCGCGATCAGACCGCCCGCGCGGAACCACATCTGCGAAGCGAGTTGTCCGTGGAATTCCTCGGGCGCCATGATCGTCGACGCGTGGCTCGCTTGCACCGCGAGCCCGATGCCCATCAGCGCGAGCACGATGCAGAAGAGCGCCGTCGCCGGTCCGCGCGGGTCGTGCGCTCGCGCAAACCGCGCGAGGCTGTCGAGGTGGTCGTTGAGCGTCAGCTGACGCGGCTTGACCGTCGCCGAGGAGGATTGGAGGGCTCCGGACATGTCAGCGCACCTTCAGGAGCGCGAGGCTCGCCATCGCGGACGCCGCGGCCATGATCCAAAGACGCGTCACCACCGTGACCTCGTGCCACGGCGCGGCGCGCCCCTTGTTCTTGAACAACACCACGCCGGTTTGCTGGAGCCCGTGGTGGATCGGCGCCATCGAGAAGAAGCGCTTGCCGCCGCTCCGGCGGAAGTAGAGGCGCTGGAACCAGCTCGTGCCGAGCTCGAAGACCAGCACCGCCGCGATCAGCGGGAGCACGAGCTCTTGCTTCGCGACCAGCGCCATCCATCCGAGCAGGCCGCCGAGCGGCAGCGAGCCCGAGTCGCCCATGAAGACCTTCGCGGGGAACGCGTTGTACCAGAGGAACCCCATGCAGGCCCCGCATAGCGCTCCGCCGACGACCGCCATCTCGCTCGCCTGCGCGACGTGCGGCAGGTTGAGGTACGCGGTCCAGTCCGCGCGGCCGGTGACGTAGCAGAAGATCGAGAGCGCGAGCCCCGCGATCAACATCACGCCCGCGAGCAAGCCATCCATCCCGTCGGTGATGTTCGCGGCGTTCGACGCACCGACGACCACGAACCACTCGAACGCGACGAAGGCGGCGATGCCGATCAGGCCGTAGCTCGCGAGCTGGATCTTGACGTCCTTGAAGAACGGCGGATAGAGCGTCAGCAGCGTGTGACGACCGTTGGAGACCGCGTAGAACGAGAGCGCAGCGAGAGCTCCGACCGCGACCACCGTCAGACCGACCATTTTGGCGGTCGGCGACAGCCCCTTGCACTTCGGGATCGTCAGCTTCTTGTAGTCGTCGACGAACCCGACCGCGGCGAATCCGGCGGTGACCAGCACCGCGAGCACGACGTGCAGGTTGTCGAGCCGCCCCCACAGGAGCACCGACGTCAGCAGCGCGCCGATCAGGAACGCGCCGCCCATCGTCGGAGTGTTCTTCTTGCCGATCTTCTCGCTGTACTCCGCGAGTTCCTTCGAGTCGGTCTTGGTGACGTCCTCGCCGAACTTGTGGCGCTTCAGCCACGCGATCACCGGCCGGCCCCACCACAGCGCGAGCGCGAACGCGGTCAGCCCCGCGAGCGCGACGCGGAACGTGATGTAGCCGAAGAGATCGACTCCGAAGACGTGGTTGAGGACTACCGGGAGCATCTCACGCGGCCCTCGTCGGGTGGAGTTCCTCCAGGCGGCGCGTCAGGCGTTCGAGGCTCATCCGACGGCTGCCCTTGATCAGCGCGACGTCCCCGCTCGCGAGCAGGGACGGGAACTCGCGCTCCGCGTCCTCGACGGTCGCGAAGTGGAGCACCCGCGCTTTGGGCATGCCGGCGATCAACGCGCCGGACGCGGCACACTCGGCGAGCTCCCCCACCAGGACGAAGAGGTCGATGCCCGCTTGGGCCACTTCCTCGCCGAGCTTGTGGTGGAGCTCAGGGGCCGTCGGCCCGAGCTCGAGCATGTCGCCGAGCACGAACACACGTCGCGCGTGGCCGTGCAGACCGGAGAGAACCCTCACCGCGGCGCGCGCGGAGTCGGGGTTGGCGTTGTAGCTGTCGTCGATGACCACCAGGTCGCCGATCACATGGCGTTCCATGCGCTGGCGCCCGCCCGTCAACCGGGCGACCGCCGGAAGGACGGCGCGGAGGTCGAGCCCGATGCCCCGGCACGCGGCCAGGGCGGCGAGCAAGTTCGAGACGTTGTGCTTGCCGAGCAACGGCATCGCGACCTCGTCGCCGTTCAGGCGGAAGGTCGTGAACCCGCTGTCGAAGTGCAGGTCGGTGGCGTTGAGCTCGCCCTCGCCGTCGACGCTGATCGTGATCACGCGCGCGACCGTGGAGTCGCGCAGGAGTTCGTGGTGGCGGCTGTCGAGGTTGAGCACCGCGAACGCTTCGCGCGGCAGCGCGGCGAACAGGTCGCTCTTCTCCCGCGCGACGCCCTCGATCGAACCGAGGCCCTGCAGGTGCGCGGGCCCGAGGGTGGTGATGATCGCGCCGGTCGGGCGCGCGATGCGAGCGAGTTGGGCGATCTCGCCGGGGCCGTTGGTGCCCATCTCGACGACCAGCGCGCCGGTGGTCTCGTCGGCGAGCAGCAGCGTGTGCGGCACGCCGACGTCGTTGTTGAACGACGCGGGCGACGAGACGACGTTGCGCACGCTCTTGAGCAGCTCGCTCAAGATGTTCTTGGTCGTCGTCTTGCCGCACGAGCCCGTGATGCCGATCACGTCGGCTCGCAGCTTCGCGCGGTGCGCGGCAGCCAGGTCGCCGAGCGCGCGCCGCGGATCGGGGTGCCACGCGATCGCGACTTCACCGGGCAAGTCGGGCAACGGATCGCCCGGCACGCCGCGCAACATCACGACGCTCGCGCCCTTCTGCGCCGCTTGCACGGCGAAGCGATTGCCGTCGAAGTTCTCGCCGGAGAGCGCGATGAAGAGCTGCTTCGGTTGCAGCGTGCGCGTGTCCGTGCTGACGCCGACGACGGACTTGCGCGCATCGCCACGGGCGAGCACGGAGCCGGTCGAATCGAGGATCTCTTGAACTCGGAATACGCTCACTGAAGCGCCTCGGCCGCCACTTTGCGGTCGTCGAAAGGCAAGCTGTCGCGCCCGATCGTTTGTGTCGTCTCGTGGCCCTTGCCGGCGATCAACACCACGTCACCGGCCTCGGCCGTGAGCATGGCGCGTTCGATGGCAACGCGGCGATCAGCCTCGACCAAGATCCTCGTGCGCGCCGGCCGCATGCCGGAGAGGATCGAATCGATGATGACCGCGGGGTCTTCGCTGCGGGGATTGTCGCTGGTCACGACGGCGATGTCGGCGAACTCGTTCACCACGCGCCCCATCGGAGCGCGCTTCCCCGAGTCCCGATCGCCGCCACAACCGAAGACACAGATCAAGCGACCGCGTCTCTTGTCTGCTTTCGGAGGGGTCGAGTCAAGACTCTCTCGCAGCGTCGCGAGCACCTTGCGCAGCGCGTCCTCGGTGTGCGCGTAATCGACGAAGACGCGGAAGCCACGTTCACCGGTCGGCACCGACTCGAGCCGACCCGGAGCAGGAGAGACGGTTGCGAGCCCCTCCACACACTGGGAGGGGCTCGCACCCGACACGAGTACCGCGGCCAAAGCCGCAAGTGCGTTCTCGACGTTGAATCGGCCCGACAGAGGCAAACACACCCGTGTCCGTGGAATCCCCATCCCGTGGACAGAAAACTGGGTGCCTTGCGGGTCGATGACGACGTCGGAGGCCCATAGGTCGGCGCGCGACCTGGTACTGAATCGAAGGACCGAAGCTCCGGTCGCGCGCGCGGCGGCTGCCATGCGCTCGGCTGCGGAGTCGTCGGCGTTGACCACGGCGGTCGCTCCCTCGGCGAGGGAGGCGAAGAGCTTCTCCTTGGCGGAGGCGTAGGCCTCGAAATCGCCGTGGTAGTCGAGGTGATCGCGTGTCAGGTTCGTGAACAACGCGACATCGCGCTCAAGCCCGGCGTGGCGATCCTGGTCGAGCGCGTGGGAGCTGAGCTCCAGCGCGACCGAATCGCCGCCGGCGCGCCGGTGCGCCGCGAGCAGCCGCTGCAGGCTCGGAGCATCGAGCGTGGTGTGCGTCGCGGGCTCGAAACGCCCGCCCGCGATCTTGTTGCCGGCTGTACCGAGCACCGCGGGGTACCGGCCGAGCTTCTCGAGCAACTGCCCGGTCAGGTGCGCGACCGTCGTCTTGCCGTTGGTGCCGGTGACGCCGACCGCGAACAGGCTCGCCGACGGTTGCTCATGGACCAGCGCCGCGGCCCGACCGGCTACCCGCCGCGCGTCCGGATGGACCCACTGGACGACGTGCGGAGCGACGCCCTCGAGCCGGATCGGCGTCAGCACCGCGGCCGCACCGCGGGCGATCGCCTCGCGCACGTACGCCGAGCCGTCGGCCTTCCCGCCGGGCAGCGCCGCGAACAGAGCGCCTTGCATGACGCGACGGCTGTCGAGTTCGACGTCGAGCAGATCGGCGGACGTCGAAGCTCCGACGAGCTCGCCGCCCAAGACCTCGCAGAGCACGCCGATGCGGACCATCAACGCACCGCCTCCGCCCACGGGCGCTCGGAGAGCTCCTTCGCGGCCATCGGCGACGGCGCGAACCCGGGAAGGACCTCCTCGAGCGGCGACTCGCCGAGTCGCGTCACGCCGAGCGCTTCCTTGAGGATCGCGATCGCGGTCGGACCGGCGACGCGGGAGCCGTACTTGCCCTTGCGAGGCTCGTCGGCGATCACGAGCACCATCACCTCACGCTCGGTGCCCGGCAAGCGACCGAACGCGCACATCGACGAGGTGTAGCAATGCGCGTGATCGCGCTTCGCGGTCTTCAGCGCTTCGCGGCACGCGGGAGAGCACGTCGAACGCTGCTCCCAGTGACGCGCTTGGTGCTCGAGATCGACGTGCGTGCAGACCTCGCCCGGCACCTTCTGCGCGGTGCCGGTCTTCGTGCCGACCTCGATCCCGGGAAGCACGTCCGGACCCGCGACCGGCTCGCCGGTGCCTTCGCGCGCGCCGAGCTTCATCATCTCGCGGATCTGGTCGCTGGTCTCCGGACGGAAGACTCGAACGGGCTCGGTGCGCGGCAACAGGTACCGCAAGCCGTCCTGCTCGACCGCGTCGATCACCCGGAGCGGCCGGTACTCGCCGCCGCGCAGCACCGTCGCGAGCCCCGCGGCGTGCTGCCAGGTCGAGACCATGATCTCGTGACCGAACGACACCGAGGCGTGCGTCCAGTTCGGCTTCCACGGCAGAGGAACGAGCAGTCCGCTCGCTTCCGGCCCGAGCGACGCGTGCGGCGCCTGACCGTAGCCGAGGCGCACGAGGTAGTCGCGCAACACGCTCGCCTCGACGCGCGGTCCGATCTGGACCATCCCGGCGTTCAGCGAGTGCGCGAGCACCTCCGACGCGGTCACCCACCCCTCCTTGCCGGGGTTGTCCGCCTCGTGGATGACGCGCCCGGGGAGAGCGTACGCCCCATGACCGACATCGAAACCGGAGTCCGGCGTCACCTTGCCGTCATCCAACGCGATCGCCATCACGATCACCTTGAACGTCGACCCCGGCGTGAACTGGTGCTTGAGCGGCGCGAACGCACCGAAGCGATAGGCTTCGCGGGCCTCGACGGCGAGCACGTCGCCGGTCGCCAGGTCGACCACGATCGCCATCGCGAGCGCGGGCCGATTGCGCTCCATCAGGACGTCGAGCTCCTCGCCGACGCGCTTCTGCAGGTACGCATCGATCGTCGTGACGACGCGCGGCGTCTCCGAGGCCTCGTTGGAGTCGATGTAGTAGCTGCGCGGCACCACGCGCGGCTCCTTGCGGCGCACCGGCGAGTGGCGTTCGAACGTGTAGCTCGCCGGGACACGCTGGAGCCCTCCCCAGTCGGAGCGCTGGAGCTCGCGCGCGGCGGCCAGCTCGAGCCCGCTGATCGGGTGCAGCTCCGCGAGGATTTCTTCCGCCCGACGCTTCGCCGCGTCGAGCTGCGCGAGCGTGAACGCGGGCCGGCCGCTCTCGCGGATCGGCGGCTCGCGATCAAGGCCTGCTTCGCGCAGCGCCATGTCGCGCGCGGACTTCTGGTCGACGTAGCCCCACGCGCCGAGCACGCGCAGCGCACCCATCGGGTAGACGCGGTCCCGATCGCGCGCGATGTGCATCTGCACGTGCAGCACGCCCTGGTCGCTGAGCAGTTGGAAGAGCTTCGGCGCGACGGCCGCGTCGAAGCCGCGGATGGCCACCGTGTAGGTGTGCGGCATCAGCATCTTCCACATCTCTTCGCGCTGGGCTTCGATCTCGTCTTCGCTGCTCGCATCTCCGGCGGCAGCATCACCCTTGATCGCGCGCGCCAAACCGTCGGCGATCCGGCGTGTCCAGCGCAACGGGTTCTTGTTGTCCTTGGTGAAGTGCTTGGCGCGCGCACGCTCGGACAGCACGACCGACGGGCGCCACCAGATGACCCAGCCGCCCTCCGGACGCGCGACGACCGCCATGCCGTCGACGCGCGCAGGCGTGTCCTTCGGATCAACGACGCCGGTCTCGATCCAGCTCTGCACCGCGGAGGCCTGACGCGCATCGAGCGCGACCTTGCACTTGACCACGCCGTCCTCGGCGTCCGGCATCGTTCGAGCGAGCAGGTCGGCCTCGGTGTACTCGCCGCCGAGCACGCTCGCGAGCTTCGGCGCGAGGATCTCCGGCGTGTGGGCCTGCCAGAGCGCATTCGGCGAGCACACCAGGTCGAGCCGTTGGACGAAGTCGGCGAGCGGACGCTCGTTGCGGTCGACGATCGCGTACTCGGGCCGCGGATCGCTCTCGACACGCTGACGGATCGGCGCCTCGTCGGCGAAGACCAGCCGGCCGAGCCAGACGGCGAGCAGCAGGAAGACCGCGCCGAGCAACAAGAACGCGCCGGCCGGCCGGACGCCCGATGCGGAATCGGAGAGCAGCGGGGAAGCGCTCACTGCGTCACCGCCTTCGACTTCGCGCTGCGACGCTTCGCGAGCGGTTGGTTGGGCTCACCCCACACGTGCGCGCGAGCCATCGCCTGAGCCTGCACGTTCGCGGCCTCGACCATCTCGCAACGGCGCTGGATCTCGGCGAGTCGGTTGGCGCGCGCGTGGTTCTCGGACTGGATCGCCGAGGTGACCAACGTCACGAGCAGCGCGGAGGCACCGAACACCCAGGCGAAGATCGGGCGCGTCACGGCTTCACCTCGGGCCCGGCCCCGGACGCACGGTTGCGCACGCGAGCGGCGGCGCGCAGCAGCGCCGAGCGCGAGCGCGGGTTCGCGCGCGCTTCGAGCGAGCTCGGCCGCAGGGGCTTCTTGGTCAAAGGACGGAAGGCGCCTTCGTCCTCGCCACGCGAGAGGAAGCGCTTGACCACGCCGTCCTCGCCGGAGTGGAAGGAGATCACGACCAGACGGCCGCCGTCGACGAGCCAGCGTTGAGCTTGCTCGAGGCCGCGCACGAGCTCCTCGCCCTCCTCGTTGACCGCGCGTCGCAACGCCTGGAAGACGCGCGTCGCCGGGTGGATGTCCCCCGCGCCCCCGCGTCCGATCGCGCGAGCGACCACGTCGGCCAACGCCAACGTGCGGCGGAACGGAGCCCTGCGGCGCAACTCGACGATCGCGTGAGCGACTTTGCGCGAGCGCGTCTCGCCGCCTTCGTGGAAGAAGAGATCCGCGAGGTCGTTCTCGTCCCAAGTGTTGACGATGTCCGCCGCGGTGCGCTCGCGGTCCGGATCCATGCGCATGTCGAGCGGCCCGTCGACCGAGAACGAGAAGCCGCGCTCACGCCGGTCGAACTGCAACGACGACGCACCGAGGTCGAGCATCCAACCGACGACGCGCTCGATGCCTTCCTCGTCGAGCAGCTCGTCCAACATCGACACGCGACCGCGACGGACGCGTGCTCTCTCGCCGAACCGAGCGAGGTTCCGCTGCGCGATCGGCAGGATCTCCGGATCTTGATCGATGCCGAGCACGCGCAGACTCGGACACGCATCGAGGATGCGACTCGCGTGACCGCCGACACCGACGGTGCCATCGACGATCCAACCGTCGCGCGGAGCATCGGCCGCGGCGAACACGGACACGACCTCGTCCGCGAGCACGGAAACGTGCACTCGCGTTTGGTCGTCGCCGCCGCGTTCGCGCCCGATCAAGATCACCTCCACCTTCCCCCTGGTCCGCAAGCGAGAACCCCGTCAGGTCCCTTCGACGCGCGCGGAAGCGCGCGGGTTGTCGCCGCAGATCACACGATCCAACCGATCGAAGTCGTTGCCGTGCTTCGCCTCGAGCTGGCGCCACGCTTCCGCGGGCCAGATCTCGATGCGATCGATCACGCCGACCATCACCACTTCCTTGTCGATGCCGACCAACGTCTTGAGCTTCTCCGGCACGAGCAGGCGCCCGGCCGAATCGAGCTCGAGCGAGTTGGAGCTCGAGAAGAAGAGCCGCTGCATCAGGCGCGCGTCGGCGCCTTCGAAAGCCTGGGTGTTCAACCGCTCGAGCACGGCCTGGAAGCCGACGGTCGAGAACAGGAACAAGCACCCCTCGAAGCCGCGCGTCAGGATCGCCGTCAGGTTGCCTTCCGGCCCCCTCTCGAGCCCGTCCTGGAGACGCTTGGGCAAGAACACGCGGTTCTTGTTGTCCAGGGTGTGGGTGGACTCACCGAGCCACATGCCCCACCCCCGCGTGCGGCCTGGAAGCCGGCGAGGTGGACGAGGTGCGACCGAAGCCACACGCGTTCACGGGGCAGCCTGCGGCCAGGAACACGCGCCGCGTGTCCACGCCCCCGAACGACCTCCACCGAGCACCACTCTCCACCACCCGCGTAGTTTGCTCCCCCACCGAGGCGCCCGCAAGCTGTTCGCGAGAATTTTTTTGCCGGAAGTTGTGAGTTTGCCGACACTTGGGGCGACGCCCCAAACGCGGGAACACTCCAGACTTGACGGCCCAGCGGGTGGTAGGCGAAGCGCGCCTTTGCGTGCAAAACCACAACTAATGGTGGTCCGTCGAACCACGGCTTCGGGCGCGACGCAGCGGCGCGCGCTCGGAAGGGCCCAAACCGACCGGGTCGCAGGGGGGAGGCAGGGGGTGAGAAAGAGCGGACGGTCGCCGGCTCGGCCGGCACGGGGTCTAGCGCGGCGCGGGCTCCACCGCGCCCTGGGGCGGGTCGGCCGAGAACGCGGGCTCGGCGTCGACCGCGGGGGCGCCCATCGCCGAGGTCGGCGTCGCCGCGGCGAGTTGCGCCTCCGGGAGCGAGTCGGGCTCGGCCCCATCGAAGATGTGCTGCAGCTCGGCGCGCAGTTGATCGATGCGCTCGGGCGTGAAGTCGAACACGAACACCGAGAGCGACTCGGCCTGGCGCGGTCGGTAGACGATGAACGACTCGCCTTCGTGGTCGCGCACGATCTGGCGGACCTTCAAGCGGCGCTTGCGCAGGAGGATCAAGCACAGCACGTAGCGGAGCTCACGGAGCTTCTGCTCGCTCTTGCCTTCGAGGTGGATGAAGAGCTGCTCGAGCGCCTCGAGGTTCAATTGGACGCCGCGGCGCTTGTCCAGAGAGTGCCGAGTTCGCCACCAAAACAGCCCATCCGAGGCCGAACTCGTTTTCCAACATCCGACGCAGCGATCCTCGCGCACGAGCGCGTCGCCGCGCACGCAGAGCGCGGAGAAGTGGCTCTCGCCTTCGTCGAAGGCGTGGCTGCAGGCCGCGCATTGCGGGTGGCGGCGTTCGATTTTCCAGTCGTTCATTCGGCTCGGAAAGACCTTTGCGAGTCCCTTGAGTGTAGCTTCGGCGCCTCGAAAGCCACGCTTCTCGCGGCATTCCGCGGCGGCATTCCGCCGCCGCGCGATCAGCGGTTCGAGAACTCGCCGCGGTGATCGCGCCACCAGTCGAGCCACGCTTGCGGAGTCCGCGAGCGTCGGTCGCCTGCGAGTTCGGCGAGCGCCGACTCGATGACCGCGAGCAGCTTGACTTCGCCCTCGGTCACCGCGCGCGCCATCGCGTTGGCGAGCGCCGGGATCGCGCGCGGATCGCCCAAACGGAAAAGCCCCTCCGCGGCCGACCGACGGACCGCAGGATCGTCGTCGACCAGCGCCCGCTCGAGGATCAGGCGCCACGGAGCGGTTTCGACGTCCCGGGAGCCGCGCGCGCCGAGCGCGAGCGCCGCCTCGGCCCGCACGATCCACTCGGGGTCGCCGAGCGCCCGCCGGCGCAGCGCCTCGCGCACCGCGGGCTCGCGCTCGCCCGCGTGCGGCAGCACAGCGAACAATGCGGCGACTCGGCGGCGGGCCTTGGGCTCGGTGTGTTCGAGCGCGGGCTCGGCGGACGCCACGGCCTCCCGACCGATCCGCACGAGCGACTTGGTCGCGAGGTCCGCGACGATGCCGTCGCCGACGCACAGCAGTTCGACGAGCGGCGCCGCGGCGGCCGCGCCGAAGCGCGCGAGCTCGGTCTCCGCGCGCAGGAACGCGGCGCGAGCGCGCTCGTCGGTCCGCGCGGCGAACGCGTCGTACGAGCGCATCATCTCGAGCAGCAGGTTCTCGACCAGGAAACGGGTCGCGGCGGGATCGCGCAGCGCTTGCTCGCGCGCGGCCTCCCAATCGGCGCCGCCGCGTCCGTACGCCGAGAGCAGCGCGCGGCGCTCCGCGGGCAGGCGCTCCACCGCGACCAGCGACTCCGCGTCGGCGGTGGACGTCCGCGGCGCGCCGCAGCCCGCACACGCGAGGACCAAGAGCCACGCCGAGCGCCTCACGCCGGTCCCCCGCCGCGCACGCCGCGGTCCCACGAATCGAGGAACTCCTGCGCCATCCGGGCCGCGAACCACTCCTCGGCGGGCACCTGAGGCGCCCCGAGCGCGGCCGCGGCGACCAGCGTCTCCCGCACGCGCGCGCACCACGCGTCGTCGCTCTCCCGCGCCTCGGCGAGCGCGCGCGCCTCGGCTCCGAGTCGCGACCAGAGCCCGGGCTCGACCGCCAAGCGCTCGAGCTCGGCGGCGAGCGACGCCGCGTCGCCGGGAGCGAAGAGCAGCGCACCGCCCTCGCGACCGCGCTCGGCGAACGCGCCGTGATCGGCGAGCACGGTCGCGAGCCCGAGCGCGCGCGCTTCGTCGAGCACGAGACCGAACGACTCCTTGGCGCGCGACGCGAAGACCCAGGCGTGCACGTCGGACGCGGGATGGCCGGCGAGCGCTCCACGCTCGTAGGCGCCGTGGAAGCTCACGCGGTCGCCCGGCGCGCGCGCGCGCAGCGCCCGAGCGAACCCGGGATCGGCGTCCGCGCCCGCGAAGCGCACTTCGACGTCGACACGACCGGAGAGCCGCTCGACGGCGTCGAGCACGAGCTCCTGGCCCTTGTGCGGCATCAAGTGCCCGAGCACGCCGATTACCAGCCGCCGCTCGTCGCGCGGCTCGCGCCGAGTCGTCGTGCGACCGTTCGCGGCACCGAGTTCCGACGCCGTCGCAGCGGGCCGCGGGGCGAGCACGCCGACGCGCGGATCGCCTGCGCGGAGCACGCCGACGCGCTCGAGCTCGCCGCGGTGCGCGGCGGTCGGCACGAGCAACGCGCGCGCGAGCTCGAGCTCCCGTGCGAGGTCGCGCTGCCGCTCGGCGAGCAACATGAACTCCTGCTCGCGCTTCACCCAACGCGTGCGCGGCCCGACGCGCGAGGCGCACGCGAGGCACGGATGCGGACCGACCGGCGCGGCGCAGCTCGAAAGGGTCGCGGTCTCGACGCGGAACGCGATCGGACAGCCGGTCCACGCGTCGTGCAACGAGACGACCGCGGGCACGCGCTCGCGCGCGGCGGCGAGCACGAGGTCGCGGCTCAACCGGATCCAGTGGTGCACGTGCACGACGTCGGGCGCGAACTCGCGCAGCACGCGCCGCACGCCGCGTGTCACCGTCGGAGCGAGCGTCTTGTGCCAATGATCCGAGTACAGGTCGGTGCGCGCGAGCCGCACGACGCGCACGCGCCGCCCGGTGAGGGGCTCGACGAGCTCACCCTCGGAATCCGCGGTCGCGAGCGTGCCCGCGACGACGCAGACGTCGTCGCCGCGCGCCGCGAGCATCGTCGCCTCGCGCTCGACGCTGCCCTCGGTGCCGCCGACGAGCTCCGGCGGCAGCCCGTGCGCGACGAGCACGACCCTCACGGCCGCTCCGTCAACCGCGCGGCTCGCAGCGCGTCGATCGCCTCGAAGTAGATCTCCTCGATCTGCTCGGCGTCGCGCGCGACGCTCTTGATCGGTTCGGGTTCGCGATACAGCGCGTCGAGCTTCGAACGATCGCCGATCAGCTCGGCGAGCTTGCGCGCGAGGTCCTCGACGTCACCGACCTTGAAGTGGTAGCCCGAGTGTCCGGGTTGCACGAGCTCCGCCATGCCGCCGAGGTCACTGACGAGCATCGGCGTGCGCGTCGCGATCCCCTCGACGATCACCAGCGGCGAGTTCTCCCACCACACGCTCGGCACGACGAGCAGATCGGTGCTGCAGAGCGCGCGCGGCACGTCGTTGCGCGCGAGCGAGCCCGCGAGCCTCGCACCGACCGCGCCCGCGAGCCGCTGGAGCTCCGCGACGTACTCGTGGTTGTGTTGGAACGGACCGTACAGCACGAGCTCGGCTTTGGCCGCGAGCTCCGGAGAGAGCCGCTGCCATGCTTCGAGCAACAGGTGCGGCGCCTTGTGCGGCGCGAGCGTGCCGAGGAACGCGACGCGGACCTTCTCCGACCGCGTGCGCTCGACCTTGCCGAACCGCGAGAGGTCGATGCCGGTGCGCAGGAACTGGATGCGCTCCTCGGGAATGCCCCACTCGACGAAACGGCGCAGCAGGAAATGGCTCGGCGAGAGGAAGCGGTGCACGTTCGGCACGATGCGCTCGCGGAACGTGTGATCGCGCTCGGCGACGCGCTCGGTCAGCAGCTCGACCCGCCGCGCGGCCGCGGAGGCATCGCCAGCGCTCGGTCCGCCGCGGCCGTCCTTCCAGCCTTGCGCGAGGCGCGCGGCGCCGCGCGCGGCCGGTCCGAGGTTGAGCCCGGTCGTGCCGCGCACGCGCGCGATCCAGCGGGCGAGCCCGCGCTCGGTCGACGATTGCGCGAACTTGAAGCTCGCCAAACACTCGCCGCAGCGCCGGAACTCGATCGTGTGGCAGATCGACGAGTCGGCGTGGACGCGCTGGCCGTAACGCGCGCACTGCAGCCAGTAGTCGTGCAGCGTGAAGATCACCGGCACGTAGCGCGCGGCGCACGCCTCGATGCAACCGACCGAGAGGTACCAGAGGTGCTGGAAGTGCACGACGTCCGGCGCGAGGCGCTCGAGCCAGCTCTCGAAGATCGCGGTGATCCGCGGCTGCTCCCACGTCTCGCGCAGGTCGGCGTAGTGCAGGTTGTTGATCAGCTCGACGACGCGCAACCCGCCGTACTCGCGCTCGCGCACCGAGAGATCGGCGAGCGAGATGTCCTTCTCGGCGGTGAACACCACGACCTCGTGACCGCGCCGCGCGAGCTCCTGCCCGAGCTGCAGGGTGTAGACCTCGGTGCCCGCCGCGTGGTTGGGCAGGAAGTTGTGGACGACGAGCAGGACCTTCATCGCGAGCCTGCTGATTCTAGTTCTGCGCGAGGCGGCGCGTCACGCTCCGATCCGGCACTCGGAGCGCGGCCGGAGCGAACTCGAGAGTTCGCCGCCGAAGCCGCGTCAGCCGATCCACGGCCGCACGAGCTTCCACCACAGCGCGAGCGCGCCGTCGAGGAACTGCAACACCGCCGCGGCGAAGCCACGGCGAGAGAGCTGCGGCGCGATCGTCAAAGGTCCGCCGACCAACAGCTCGCGATCCCCGACGCGCCGCACCGCTCGGGTGCGCTCGCGCGCCGCGCGTCGGCCGGCGCCGTCCTTCAGGAACGCGACCTTGCCTTCGAGCCACCCGCCAAGCGTCCGGTCCTTGAGGCAGAACGCGAGCCAGACGAGTTCGTACAGCAAGAGCCCCGGCGCGGCGAGCGCGAGCGTGCGACGACGGTAGTTCGCGTCGAGGAAGTACCAACGGTTACGCGAGTGGAAGAACGCGCGCGAGCGCGGGTAGCTCGCCGCCTTGCGGAAGCTGATGCCCGGCGTGCCGCCGCGATGCAGCACGAGCGCGTCCTCGACCGAGAGGATCGCGTGGCCGGCGGCGCGCAACCGGAACGACAGGTCGAGGTCCTCGAAGAGGATGAAGTAGCGCTCGTCGAAGCCGCCGAGCGCGAGGACGAGCTCGCGGCGGACGAGCAGCGCGACCGAAACCGCGCCGCCGACCTCGAGGGTGCCGACGCCGCGCGCTTCGGCGAGCGGCACGTAGAAGTTGCGCAGCGCGAAGAGTCCGACGTAGTGCAGCTCGCCGCCGTCGTAGTGCACGCGGGTCGCTTCGGTCGCGAAGACGCTGCGCGGCTGCACGAGCGCGACGTCCGGCCGCGAACGCGCCGCGACGATCAGCTTCTCGAGCACGCCCTCGGTCAACACCGCGTCGTTGTCGACCAGCAGCACCCACTCGGTGCTCGCCGCGCGCAAGCCGGCGTTGCGCGCCGGACACGGGCCGCGGTTCTCGCCGAGCTCGATCACCGTCGCCGCGGGGAACCGTTGCGCGACCAGCGCCGGACTGCCGTCGGTCGAAGCGTTGTCGACGACGAGCACGCGATCGATGCGCGGCCCCTGCAATGCGAGGCCTTCGAGGCACGGCGGCAGGTGCTCCGCGCCGTTGTAGTTGACGACGACCGCGGTGATGCGCGCGAACGGGTCGGCGGGCGCTCGGTCGGCCGGGTTCACTTGAGCGGCAGCTCGAAATCCGGTGCGCGGCAGGGTTGGCGATGCTTCCAACAGTACGGCACGTTCGCGAGCACGCCGAACGCGGCCTTGACGACCACCCACCACGCGCCGGGCGTCTCGCGCAGCGAGCGACCGATGCCGATCGTCCCGGTCGCGTCGGAGACCTTGCCCGCGCGCTCGGTCTTGTCGCCGCGCAGGATGACGCGCGTGAACACGAGCCACGGCAACCGCGCGAGATCGCCGGCAGGCGCGTACTTCAGCATCGACATCCACGCGTTGCGCGCGTGGTAGTAGAGGCTGCGCTTGCCCATCTTGATGCCGAAGGGCGTCTTGTGCAGCGCGCGCACCTCGGGGTACTGCAGCACGCGATAGCCGAGGTTGAGTAGGCGACACGTCAGGTCGCGCTCGTTGCCGTAGATGAAGAGCCGGGCGTCGTAGTAACCGGCGCGCCGCAACGCGTCGAGGCGCGCGAGCGACGCGCACCCGCGGAAGGTGCTCATGTAGCGCTCGCGCTTCAGATGCTCCTGCTCGAGGTAGCCCTCGGGCATCCCGGGCTCCTCGACCTCGCACGACACGATCGCTGTGGTCTCGGGCTCGCGCGCGAGCCGCGCGGTCATCTTCTCGACCCAGTTGGGCGGCAGCACGACGTCGTCGTCGAGGATCGCGACCAACGGCGTCGTCGCGGTCGAGAAGCCGATGTTGAACGTCTCGCAAGCCCCGTACGCGGAGTGCGGCATGCGCACCAGCGTCACGTCGGGGAACTCTGCTTCGATCGCCTCGACGGTGCCGTCGCTCGAGCAGTTGTCGACGACCACCACGCGCGCGAACGGCACGGTCTGCGCGTAGAGCGCGCGCAGGTTCTCGAGCACCGGCGCCTTCTTGTTGAACGCGGTCATCACCGCGGTGACCGCGGAGCGCGCGACCATCAGAGCGGACCCCTCGAGCGACTCGGTCGCCGCCGCGAGCCGCGCGTGAACGGTCCGTGCAGCGCGGGCAGGACAACGCGCGAAGCCTTCGAGCGCCTCGACGTCGGCCAGCTCGCAGTTCAACGCGCGCGCGCGGTCGGCGGCCTCGGCGCGCGGGACGAAATCGAGCACGGCGCGCTGGCTGGCGAAGCGCTCCAACGCGGCGCGCTTCTTCGCGCGGACCGCGGTGACGTCGACCAGCACCCCGGCCGGCAACGGCACGTTGACGCCGTAGAAGAGCGCCTCGCTCGCGCCGCTCTCCGCGACGACGCTCGCGGCGGCGGCGGAAAGAGCGCGATGGTCGGAGTGGTATTCGAACGGCGACGGCAAGTAGACCGCCTCGGGCGCGAACTCGGCGAGCTCGGCCGCGAGCTTCGCGCAGAGGCCGGCGTCGGCGCCGAGCGCGCCGTCCGCGCAGCCGAGGAAACGCAGGTCGGCGAGCCCGAGCTCGGCCGCGGCCGCGCGCGACTCCGCGGCGCGCGTCCGGGCGATCGCCGAGCGCTCGGGCTCTCGCGCGCCGGCCGCGCCGTCGGTGACGATCACGACGCGGACCTGGTCGCCGCGCGCCGCGTGCAGCGCGAGCGTGCCACCGAGCCCGAGCACCTCGTCGTCGGGGTGCGGAGCGAAGACGAGCACGCGCTTCTTCAGCGTCGCGAACTCGACCAGCGGCGGGAAGGCGTGCGTCATCGGCGCGGCTCCCGCGCGACGCGTTGGTAGAGCGCTTCGAGCTCGGCGGCGGCGTCTGCGGCGCGCCGCGGGGAGTTCGGCAGGGCGAGGCGGGCTGCGTCGAGCATGGAGGGACGAGAGAGTAGTGCCTCGAACGCATCCGTCCAGGCCGCGACGTCCTCTGCGGGCAGGATGCGGCCGGCGCCGCCCAGGCGCTCACCGAGCGCGCCGCGGTCGGAGACCCAGGTCGGCAGCCCGAGCGCCAGGCTCTCGTCGACGACCAGTCCGTAGCTCTCGGCGAGCCGCGACGGGAACGCCGCGAGCGTCGCGCGAGCCGCGGCGGCCTCGAGCTCACGCTCGCCGTAGGCGCCGCCGCGAGTGATCGCGAGCGCGCCGCGCTCGCGTTCGATCGCGTGGTGGAGCTCGGGGTCGAGCGCCGGCCCGAGCAAGTGGAGCTCGATCGAGCCCGGAGCGAGCCGTGCGAGCGAGCGCACGAGGTCGAGCGTCCCCTTCCCCCGCCCGAGGTTGCCGAAATGGAGCACGACCGGCGGCGCTCCCGGGCGCGCCGGCGCGCGCTCCGGGCGGACCAGCGCGCGGCAGAGGCCGTGCGGGATCACCTGGATCCTCGGGCTCACGAGCCCGAGGTAGGGCGCGACCAGCGCGGCGTGCGCGCGGCTCGGCGCGACCACCGCGGCGGCGGCGGCGACTTCGGCGGTGAACGCGGCGGCGCGCGCGGCGAGGCGACGTTCGAGCTCCGCGGGAGCGTTCCCTGGGGCGTCGGGCGCGACGCAACGCGCGCACGCGGTGAACGCGCCGGGCGGCGGACAGGCGATCGCGGGCTCGGGTGCGCAACGGAAGAAGCGCGGGCACGTCGCGAACGCGTCGTGCAGCGAGACGACCACCGGAACCTGCGCGGCGAGCACGCGCACCAGGTTCGACGTCAGCGTGAACCAGTGGTGCACGTGCACGACGTCCGCGCCGCGCACCGCGTCGGCGACCAGGTGCGCGATCCGCGGGCGCAGGATCTCGAGGTCGTACACTTCGTGCGGCAAGCGCGGCACGCGGACGACGCGGATGCCGTCCTGCGAGCCCTCGACCGTCGCCGCGCCGGTGCTCGGCCGCTGCGTGCCCGCGACCAGCCAGACTTCGTGTCCGCGTTCGACGAGCGCGCGCAGTTGGGCGCGCACGACGAGCTCGGTCCCGCCGAGGAACTCGCTCGGATCGAGCTGCGTGACCAACGCGAGCCTCATCGCGGGCCCCACCTCGTCTCGACGAACGCTTCGCCGAAGCGCGCGGGTCCGAGCCATCGCCCCGCGCGCTGCGCGTTGCCGAGCGCGAGCGCCGCGAGGTCGGTGCGCGCGAGCTGCGAGCGATGCCGCGCGAGCGCCGCGAGCTTCTGCGGCCAAACCGCACCGACGTCGAGCACGACGTCGGCGGGACACGCGCTCCAGACCTCGTAGCCGAACGCCCGGCCGGCGAAGCGCGCGCGTTCGAGCGCGGCACGCGTCACCCGAGCGAGCACGCGGTGATCGACGTGCTCGTCGCCGCTCCATGGCGCGTAGACGACGTCGGGTGCGCAGTCGGCGAGCTCGCGCGCGACGCGTTCGACCGCGAGCTCGAGCTCCGATGGCGCGGGCTCGTGCCCTTCCGGGTAGTCCCAGAACGCGAAGTCGCGGACGCCGAGCTCCTCGCCCGCGGCGAGCGCCTCCTCGCGCCGCACCCGCGGGTCGACTCCGGGCGCGAGCCCGAGCTTGCCGTCGAACGCGACGACGACGCGCACCCGGTCGCCGCGTCGCGCGTGCAGCGCGAGCGCGCCGCCGGCGCCGAGCACGTCGTCGTCCGCGTGCGGCGCGAACGCGAGCACGCGCGACGCGCGCGGCAATTCGAGCGCCGCGGGCTGCTGCGCGGGATTCTTCGACTCGGGCATCCTGGTGGGCACGCCGAGGTCAGAGCGCGCCGCGATCGCGCGCCGTCTCCTCGAGCGAGAGCGGATCTTGCCGGGCGGGGCTCGTCTTGTCGAAGGTCCACGCGCCCGCGCACTCGAACGAGCCTCGATCGAGCGCCCGCAGGTAGTAGCGCCCCGGGAAGAACCACTCCCACGCGCGCGGCGAGGCGCGCCAACGCTCGCCGTCGACCAGCACGCCGGCCGCGAGCGGGAAATGCGGCGTCATCGCGAGCTCGATCACCCACCGCCCCGCGCGCGGGAGCACGAGCTCGGGCGCGGTCGCGCACGGCCCGAGCTCGACCAGCGGATGGATCGGCGGACAACGCTCGACCGGCGCGCGCCGCGAGGACGCCTCGTCGAGCGCCGCGAGAGCCCGCGCTGCGAACGCACCGTGCCAGCGCTCGAAGTACGCGCGTTGGCTGACGCGGAACCGCGCGCGCGGGTCGGCCTCGAACTCGGCGCCGACGCCGCTCGAGCGCGCCCAGTGGTGCACGATGCGCGCGCGCGGCTCGAACTCGCACGCGAGGTCGTGCGCACGGACGCGGCGCGCGAGATCGGTGTCCTCGTAGTACAGCGGGTAGCGCTCGTCGAAGAGCCCGCCGAGGCGTGCGAGCGTCGTCCGCGGCGCGAACAACGCGGCGCCGGAGAGCAACGGCAGCTCGAGGCGGGCGTCGCGCGCGGCCCACACGCGCTCGGCGAAGCGCGCGCGCTGCGTCGCGAGCCGCCGCGCGGCGTCGGGCGAGTGCTCGGCGGCGAGCTCGGCGAGCGTGCTCGCGACGCTGGGTGGCCGATGCGGCGGCAACGCGAGCTCGCACGCGGGATCGACGTAGCACGCCGGCGCCAACAGGCCGAGGCGCGGACTCGCGGGCGAACGGAAGAGAGCCTCGAGCGAGCCCGGCAGGAAGCAGAGGTCCGCGTTGAGCACCGCGATCCAGTCGTCGCGCTCGCCCGCCGAGTGCGCGAGCGCGAGGTTCGCGCCGCGGGCGTACCCGAGGTTCTCCTTCGAACGCACGAGCCGCGCGCCGACGCGTTCGAGCGCGGCGAGGTCGCGCTCGCTCTCGTTCGGCGACGCGTTGTCGACGACGACGAGCTCGAGCGCGCCGCGTTCGCCGCCCGCGGCGAGCCACTCGCGCGCGAGCGACGCGACGCACGCCGCCGCGAAACGCGCCGTGCCGTAGTTGACGACCAACGCGGAGAGTCGGCGCGGCAACGTCATCGCGCGGGCGGCGCTTCGAGCGGTGCGAAGCGCCAGCGGTGCGGCACGCGCACCAGGCCGAGCTCCTTGGTCCGCGCGCGGATGGTCAGGGGCTCGTGCATCGTGAACTCGTGATGCCGGTGCACGCCGTCGCCGTCGAAGAGCACGACGAGCACCGTGAACTGTCCGGCGAGCAACGGCAGCGCGTCGAATTCGAGCACCGCCGCACCCGAGCGCGAATCGACCGGCACGCCGTCGAGGTGCGTCGCGGCGGCGGCGACCAGCGTGCGATCCTGGCGCAGGAAGCCCAGGCCGAGCTGCAGCGCGTGCTTCGCGGGTTCGGGATTCTCCCACCAGACCCGGACCTCGATCGCCTCGCCGGCGTCGATCTCGTGGACCTCCTTGCCGTCCGCGCGGCGCACGACGCGCGCGGCGAGCACCCGCGGCAACCCGGCGGGCGGCGTCGAAGGCGCCTCGGACGCGTCCGAGTGCTCGCGCTGGAACGTCGCGTAGTCGTTGGTGACGGAAACCGAATCGCCGAGCCCGCGCACGACGCCGTGCTCGAGCCACAGCGCGCGTTCGCAGAGGTTGCGCACGTCGTAGAGGCTGTGACTGCAGAGCAGGATCGTCTTGCCGCGGCGCTTGAAGTCGAGCACGCGATCGATGCACTTCTTCTGGAAGTACAAGTCGCCGACCGCGAGCACCTCGTCGATGATCAGCACGTCGGGATCGATCGCGGTCGCGAGCGCGAACGACAAGCGCACCGCCATCCCGGTCGAGTACGTGCGCACCGGGGCGTCGACGAACTCGCCGATCTCCGCGAAGTCGAGGATCTCGCCTTCCTTCGCTCGCAGCTCGGCGCGGCTCAACCCGAGCAGCGCGCCGGCGAGCTGCAGGTTCTCGCGTCCGGAGAGATCGAGGTGGAAGCCCGCGCCGAGCTCGAGCAACGCGCCGAGCCGGCCCGCGACGCGGAAGCGGCCTTCGCTCGGGAACGTCGTGCCCGCGAGCAGCTTCAAGAGGGTCGACTTGCCCGCGCCGTTGCCGCCGACGAGCCCGAACGCCTCGCCGCGCGCGAGCGTCGCGGTGACGCCGCGCAGCGCCCAGAACTCGCGATGGCGTCGCACGGCGCCGAAGCTCGCGAGCTCGAGCCCGCGGTCGACGCCGCTCGCGTAGCGCCGGTACGCCTTGCCGAGCCCTTCGATCTCGATCGCCGCCGCGCTCACGTCAAACCTCGCCACCCCACGTCAGACCTCGTCGGCGAAGCGCCGCTTGACGCACGCGAAGAACGTCGCGCCGACGACGAACGCGCCGAGCGCCCACGGCGCGAACGCCGCGAGCTCGGCGCCGATCGAGCGCGGGAACGCGAGCGCGGGCTCGGACGACATCAGCACCGCGCGCCACGCGTAGAGGAGCGAGTACGTCGGGTTCCGCTCGATCCACGGGAGCCACCGCTCGATCGTCGGCAACACCTCGCGCACCGGCATCCAGAACACGGGCGTCGCGAACATCCAGACCGTGAACAACAGGCCGAGCGCCGCCGCGGTGTCGCGCAGGAACACCGTCGCCGCGGAAGCGCACAGAGCGAGCCCGTACGCGAACAGCACTTGCAGAACGAGGATCGCCGGCACCCAGACCAATGCCGCGCCGGAGAACGGCCAGAGCGACGCGCCGAACGCGACGAGCGCGAACACGCCGAACGCGAGCAGTTGCGTCACCGTGCTCGCGAGCACCGTCTGCAGGGGCAGCAGCTCCGCGGGGAACGCGAGCTTCTTGATCAACGTGCCGTTCTCGACCAGCACCGTGCTCGCGCGCGTCACGCCTTCCGCGAATCCGGTCCAGACCAGGGTTCCGACGAACATCCAGACGCCGAGCGCGGCGCGGTGCTGCTCGGGCAAGCCGTCGAGTCGGAACCCGAAGATGCGCGTGAAGAGGAAGTAGTAGACGCCGAACAAGAGCAGCGGCGTCAGCAGCGGCCAGAGGCGCCCGAGCAGCGTGCCCGAGAACCGCGCGGCGAGGTCGCGGCGCACGCCGGCGACCACCAGCTCGCGCCGCTCCGCGATCGTGCGGAAGAGGCGCGCGCTCGCCGCGAGCGCGTCGACGACGCGCACGGGCCCGGCTTCGACCCACTCTCCCGGCTCGCGTTCACGCGTCGCTTGCATGCATCCTTCGGACGTCGCCGAAGAGGCTTCGATGTCGACGGGCCGAGCGCAAGCTTTTCCTGGCGCGATTCACGCGCGCACGCGCGTCCGAGCGGTCGCGCGGGGCCTGCGCGGGGCGCGCCTCAGCGATTCGTGCGCGACTTCGGCGGCGCCGCGACGTCGATCTCGCCGCCGAGATACGAACGGATGCGCTGGAGCAAGACGCCCGCGCGCTCGGGATCGTCCGGCGCGGGCTGCCAATCGGCGTACGTCGGGTCGAGCGGCCGAACGAGGTCCTCGTTGGTCTCCTTCTCGACGCGCACCTCGAGCTTGTAGCGGCCCGGCGCGGTGCGCTCGTACTTGACGTGCGCGCGCGCGCGCCAGCCCTTGCCCTTGAACGGCGCGAGCGAGCTCTTCCAGCCCGACACCGCGATGCCCTTCGCCGGATCGAGCCCCGCTCCGACCGGATAGCCTTCCTTGTCGAGCGCGAGCACCGAGACCTCCCAGAGCACGTTCTCGCTCGCGGCGGCGACTTCGCCGTCGCGCCACTTGGGCTCCGGGCGCTCCGACGCGCAGCTCGCGGCGAAGACGAGACAGAGACAGGCGATCCAAGTCCCGATGCGGTCCATCAGCGGTCCTCTTTGTCCGTCCGATCGCGATCGCGCAGCACGATGTGCAACGGCACGCGCTTGAACGGCGTGTCCTCGCGCAAGCGGTTGGTCAGGTAGCGAAGGTAGTCCTTGCTGATCAGCTCCTTGTCGTTGACGAAGACGACGAAGGTCGGCGGCGTGCCCTCGACTTGCGTGGCGTAGTAGATGCGCACGCGGTGGCCCTGCGAGGACGGCGAGCGCGACTCCGCGGCGCGCTCGAGCACGCGGTTGAGCTCGGAGGTCGGCACGCGGATCTGGCTCTCCTCCCAGAGATCCTGCGCGAGCCGCAGGATCTCGCCGACGCCGCGTTTGTGCTTCGCGGAGAGGAAGAGCAGCGGCGCGTGCGCCATGCCCGAGAGCTCGCTGCGGACGTACTCGACGAAGTCCTCGCGCGGCTTCTGGCCGTCGACGAGGTCCCACTTGTTCGCGGCGAGGATCACCGGCCGGTAGTGGTCGACGCAGTAGCGCGCGAGCTTCTTGTCGAGCGCCGAGAGCGGTTGGTAGACGTCGAACAGCAACACGACGACGTCGGCGCGGCGCACCGCCTTCAGACTGCGCGCGTCCGAGTAGAACTCGATCGCGTCCTGCATCTTCGACTTCTTGCGCACGCCCGCGGTGTCGATCGCGACGAACGTCTTGCCGTCGCGCTCGAAGCGCACGTCGACCGAATCGCGCGTCGTCCCCGGGATCTCGGAGACGATCATGCGCTCCTCGCCGGCGAACGCGTTGATCAGGGTCGACTTGCCGGCGTTGCGCACCCCGACGACCGCGAGCTTCATCGCCGGCGGCGCGGGCAGCAGGTCGTTGGTGTCGGCGGGCAAGAGCTCGCTCATCTTCAAGCAGAGCTCGCGCACGCCCTCGCCGCCCTGCGCGCTGATCGGGTACGGACCTTGACCGACGCCGAGGCGTCGGAAGCTCTCGATCTCCCACTCGACGCCCTTGGCGTCGACCTTGTTGACGACCAGCAGCACCGGCTTCGGGAGCCCGCGCAGCCGATCGGCGACCGCCTTGTCGAGCGGCGTCAGGCCTTCGCGCGCATCGACGACGAAGAGGACGAGGTCCGCGAGCTCGACCGCGAAGCGCACTTGGCGCTCGACGTCCTCGCCGAGGTCGTCGCGATCGACGATGCCGATGCCGCCGGTGTCGGTGACGTCGACCCAGCGCTCGCCCCAGTGCGTCGGGATGCGCGACGGGACGCTGACACGGTCGCGCGTCACGCCGGCGGTCGGCTCGACGATCGAGACTCGACTGCCGCAGAGTCGGTTCAGCAGCGTCGACTTGCCGACGTTGGGTCGGCCGACGATCGCGACGCGCGGCAGGCGCTGGACGGGAGCTTCAGTCATGGTCGAATCGATTCGAAGGGCGGAACAGGGTAGGGCGCCGAGCGGTCGGCCTCAACTCGAAGCTCCGCGAACCGCGCGCGACGGCGCGCGCGGGCACGCCCGAGGCGCTTCGCGAGCTCGCGCCGACGCGCGCGAGCGCCGGTCGCGCGTCGCGAGCGCGCGGCGCCCCGACGCGCATCGCGGCGCGCGCACGCGTCGCGATCCGCGCACACGGCGCGCGACTCGGCGCTGTGGCGCATGGTCAACCCGAGCCGACGACGCAACAATGCCCGCAGACTTACCCCGTGCTGTTCAGCTCGACGCTCTTCCTGTTCCGCTTCCTGCCGATCGTGCTCGCGGGGTGCTTCCTGCTGCGAGGCACCGGCGCGCGCAACACGTGGCTGCTGCTCGCGAGTCTGGTCTTCTACGGTTGGGGCGAGCCAGTGCTCGGCGCGCTGATGCTGGTCTCGATCGCGTCGAACTGGCTCTTCGGCCTGTGGGCCGCGCGGGCCCGATCGCGCGGAGCGAGCGTGGCGTGGCCTGTCGCGAGCGCGGTCGCGGTCAACCTCTCGCTGCTGGTCGCGTTCAAGTACTCCGACTGGCTCCTCGGCATCGCGAGCGACGTCGCGGTCGGCTGCGGTTGGGCGCCTCAGCCCTTCGCGCAGGTCGCGGACACGCTCGGCCTGTCGCCCGAGCTGCGTGCGGTGCTCTGCACCGAGACCGGCTCGATCCGCCTGCCGATCGGCATCTCGTTCTTCACGTTCCAGGCGCTCTCGTACGTGCTCGACGTCGCGCGCGGCGAAGCGCGCTTGCAGCGCAACCCGCTCTCGCTCGGACTCTACGTCGCGCTGTTCCCCCAGCTCGTCGCGGGACCGATCGTCCGGTATCAGGACGTCGCGGACCAGATCGACGCGCGCTCGGTCGACCTCACGCGTTTGGCGAGCGGCATTCGGCGCTTCGTGATCGGCCTCGGCAAGAAGGTCCTGATCGCCAACGTCGCCGCCGAGATCGCGGACCGCGTGTTCGCGGTGCCGACCTCGCAACTGACGCCTTCGCTCGCGTGGCTCGGCATCGTCGCGTACACGCTGCAGATCTACTTCGACTTCTCGGGCTACTCCGACATGGCGATCGGACTCGGTCACATGTTCGGGTTCCACTTCCTCGAGAACTTCAGGTACCCGTACGTCGCGCGCTCGATCACCGAGTTCTGGCGGCGCTGGCACATCTCGCTGTCGACGTGGTTCCGCGACTACCTGTACATCCCGCTCGGCGGCAATCGTCGCGGCAAGGCGCGCACGTACTTCAACCTGGTCACCGTCTTCGCGCTCTGCGGGCTGTGGCACGGCGCGAGCTGGAGCTTCCTCGTCTGGGGGCTCTACCACGGGCTCTTCCTGGTGCTCGAGCGCGCCGCGGTCGGAGAGCGGCTCGAGCGCACGCCACGCGCGCTGCGCCACGCGTACGTGCTGCTCGCGGTGATGATCGGCTGGGTCTTCTTCCGTGCCGAGACGCTCGACGGCGCGCTCGGCTATCTCGCGGCGATGTTCACGCCGGGCCACGGCGATGCGCGGCTGCACACGTTCGGGAGCTTCGCCGCGCGCTTGCAATGGACCGCGCTGATCGCGGGCGCGATCGGCGCGATGCCGTGGGTGCGCGCGATCGCGCAACGCCTGCTCGCGCAAGCGCGCGAGCCGGACGGCGCGCTGCCGACGCGCTGGCGTGTCGCGGCGGACGTCGCGCTGGCCGGTGTGTTGCTGGTCGCGACGTGTGAACTCGCCGCGGGCTCGTACAACCCCTTCATCTACTTCCGCTTCTAGCCCCCGATGCACGTCGCTCCCCGCACCCCGAGCAGCAAGCGCCACGACCTCGCCGTCGTCGCGTTCTTCTTGCTCGTGCTGCTCGCCCCGACGCTCGACGAGCTGGTGCGTGAGCGCGGCGAACGCGAACCGGTGCACGAGCTGCGAGCTCCCTACGAGCGCCCCGCGCCGCCGAACGACCTCGCCGAGTTCGAACGCTGGCCGGGCGACTGGGAGCGTTGGTACGGCGACGGCTTCGGGCTGCGCGACGCGTTCCTGACCGCGCACTCGGCGTTGCACTACTTCGTGTTCCGCAACCCGCCCGCGCCGATGTTCGTCGTCGGCGACCCGGGCTGGGTGTTCTATCGCGGCTCGCTGTCGATCGACGACTTCCGCGGGCTCGTGCGCCTCTCCAAGCAGGACCGCAAGGCGTGGATCGACCGCCTCGAGGCCCGGCGCGACTACCTCGCGAAGCTCGGGATCCGCTACGTGTTCGCGGTCGCGCCAAACAAGGAGTCGATCTATCCCGAGCACTTCCCCGCCTGCTACACGCGCGTCGGAGCGACCGTGCTCGACCAACTCGTGCGCACGTTCGAAGCGTACAGCGACGTCGAGATCCTCGATCTGCGCCCGGCGTTCCTCGCCGCGAAAGCGCGCGACCGCGACGGCGACTACCTCTACACGCGCGACGGCACGCACTGGACTCCGCGCGGCGCGTTCCTCGCCGTCCGCGCGCTCACCGAGCGCTTCGCACGCGATTTCCCGGGCGCGCCGATCGCGCAACGCTCGGAGCTGCGAGCGAAGCTCTCGCCGGGGACCGACTCGTTGATGTTGCAGATGTACCTCGGACGCTGGTTCGCGGAGCGCTCGGAGACGCTCGTCCCGATCGACGGCGAACGCCCGCCGGTCGCCGGGCTCGACGCGAGCGGTGCGCCCGGCCGTCACGTCGTCTACCGGAACGCGACGCCGCGCGCGCCGCACGTGCTGGTCTTCCACGACTCCTTCATGCCGTTCATCGAGCGCGCGCTCGCGCCGTACACCGCCGAGCTGACGCTCGAATGGACGCGCAAGTTCGACCTCGCCGCGATCGCCGAAGCCCATCCCGACGTGGTGATCGACCTGACGGTCGAGCGGCAGCTCGTCGACGGTTCGCTGTTCGACTTCCGGCCGCCCGCGGTCGACGCGGCGCTCGGCTTCGAGCACGCGCGCGAGGTCGTCGGTCGCTGGCTGCCGTCGGATGCCGGCGTCGGACCGGAGGTCGACCCCGCGTTCCGACCGGTGACGATCGTCGGCGAGAGGAGCGGCGTGTTGCGCCTCGAGCTCGCGAACGAACCTCGCAGGCTCGCCGCGCCCGCGGCGCTGACCGGCGACGGGCGCAACCTGCGTTTCAAGCTGGTGGTCGAGGCCCCCGAAGGCACGCAACTCGAGCTCAGGTATCGCTGCCTCGGCTCGCGCGTCGCGGAAGCCGGCGACGGGAGTCGACGCGAGCTACGGCGCGGCCGCAACATCCTCTACTTCGACTTCGACCGCGCGGACATCGATGGTCCGATCGAGCTGTGGCTTTCCGGCACCGGCTCGGTGCTGCTGCGCGAGCTCGAGACCCGGCGGGTCGTCGACGCTCAGGGCACGCGCAAGTAGCGGTGCACCTGCGGCAGGACGCGCGTCGCGAGCGCGCGCTCCGCGGCGAGGTCCAGCAACGCTTCGAGCAACGCGTGCGACGGCGCGGTCGCTCCGCCGATCGGTGTCGCGGGCTGCAGCACGACCAGGAGCTTCGGGTTCACGCGCTCGACCTCGTCGAACAACGGCACGAAGTCGGCCGCGCTGCGCTCGCCGCTGACGACGATCTTGCCGCACGCGTCGCGCTCGCGAACGAGCTCGAGGCACGCCTCGCGCGCACGGCGCCAGTCGTCGCGCGTGCGCGGCGCGGGCTCGTCGCTCGCCGCGCGCGGCGCGGAGTCCGGCAACGCGAGTTCCTCCGGCGGATCGAGGTCGAGCGCGGGCTTCAGGTCGAGGCTGACGTGATCGAAGCCGTCGAGCACGCGCGCGAGCGTCCGCGGATGCGCGCCGGCGGTCTCGAGGTGCAGTCGGCGCTCGCCGAGCATCGAACGCAAGCCGATCAGGAACTCGGGCCAGAGCAGCGGCTCGCCGCCGGTGACGCTGACCGTGCGCGCCAAGCCGCCGGCCTCGGCGTCGCGGATCCAACAGGCGGCTTGGAACGGCGAAGCCCACGCCGAGTCGCGCTCGACGAGCTCGCGGCCGCCGACTCGCGCGCGGTCGTGCTCGCGCACGCGCCACGAGCCCGGCGTGTCGCACCACCGGCAGCGCAGCGGACAGCCGCGCAGTCGCAAGAACGTCTGCGGCTCGCCGACGTACGCGCCCTCGCCTTGGATCGAGGCGAACACCTCCAACACCGGTGCGAGGGCGAGGGCGGACGGAGCCATGGCGAGGAGCGAGCGGAGCGGAGACGACGCCGGGAGGCTCGCGCCTCCCGGCCGAACGGATCGCGGGAACGGTTCGCGCGGGGCCGGCGTGCGCCGGACCGACCGCGCGGACGCTACTTCTTGCCCTTGGCCGGGGCGGCGGCTTCCTTGCCCTTCGCGGCGGCCGGCGCGGCGCCCGCGGCCGGAGCCGCGGCGGCGCCTTCGGCGGGCTTCGCCTTCTCGGCCTTCTTCGCGCCCGCGATGCGGAACTTGGTGCGGACCTTCGGCAACCCGATCGCCGAGCGCTTGTTCGCGTCGAACTTGCCGGCCTTCTCGAGCTTCAGGATGCGCTCTTGGCGCGTGAGCACGCTGCGCTCGCCGATCAAGGAACTGGTGCCGCGGAGACTGGAGTGGATCGACATGGTTTCTTCTCTGAGGGAATCGTGCGAGCGGACGCCCGCGATGGACGAGTGGTTCGACGAGTAGTTCAGGGGGTGCGTTGGACGATGCTGTCGATCGGCGCGATGTAGGCGGACGCGAAGTCGCCCTTGCCGCCGTTCGGCGAATCCATCGACTTGACCGCGCGTTGGAGCGCCTCGAGCTCAGCGGTGTTCGCCGCCGCGCCGACGAGGACCACCAGCGAGTTGCCGCGCTGGTACGGAGTGCAGACCGGCAGCGAGCGCTTCGCGAAGTGCGCCGCGACTTCCTTGGCAAGCGCGAGGTTCCGCTCGTTGGCGTCGTACTGGATCGCCTTGATCGTGTAGCGGTTGCGCGCGTCGAGCAGCGCGGCGTCGGCGGTCGAGAGCGACTGCGGCCGCGCGAGCAGCGTCGGCTTGACCGCGGCGTTGGCCTCGTCGCCGGACGGCGTCTCGACGACGGGCTTCGCGCTCTCTTGCTCCAGCGCGGATTCCAGCGACGGACGGTCGCTGCGCTCACCCGCGCTGACGCCGGGGAACGCGCTCTTGCTCCAGCGCCCGAGGAAGAACACACCGACCATGCAGAGCAACACGACCAGCGCGATCAGCACCGGCGGCGAGATCAGCGGCGCCTTGCGCGCGCGGCTCGCGCCGAGGCTGCTCGCCGCGGCGGTCTGCGGCGCGGCGCCCGTGGCGGCTTGGGCGCGCGGCGCGGCGACCGGAGCCGGAGCGACCGGCTGCGCGGGCGGCGACGACGCGGCGGGCGGCGACACGCTCGGGGGCGCGCTCCGCTCGGCCGGCTTCTGGGCCGCGCTCGAGTGCTTGAACGCCTCGAGCAGGTTCTTGCTGTGCTGGGAAATGGCGGTCGATCCTGTGGGTGCGCGAAGCCGCGAGCGCTTCGGCCTGGGCGCCTCTGCCCTCGTCGCTTCGGGCGTCGACGAACGCTCCACACCGCGCGCCGAATGGCCGCGGGGCCGTGGACTTCGAAGGGTGAGGAGGGTAAGGCCTCGGGTCGCACCGGTCAATCGGTCGGCGCGCGGCGAGCGCGGCCCCGTCCGGATCTGCGCGCGCGCCGCGAACCTCCGGAGCGCCGCGGGCGTCCGAGCGCCGCTCCCGCTAGATTGAGCGGTCGTTCGCGGGGCGTCGCCCTGCTCGGCATGCCGCACACCCGCCCCTCGTCCGCACTGGTCCTCCTGCTCTGCGTCGCAGGCTGCGGCGACGCGCCCGTGACGGCCCCGCAGTCCCCGCCGTCGTCGGTGCCCGCGCCGCGCGCCGGCGGCGGCGCGACCCGCTTGCCCGCGTCGCCGGATCTGGTCGACGAGGCACGCGAGCGCGGTCTCGACTACGTCAACCGCTCCGGCGAGGCGGCGAAACGGACGATCCTCGAGGCGAACGGCGCGGGCGTCGCGGTGCTCGACCTCGGCAAGGACGGCGATCTCGACCTCGTGTTCGCGCAGGGCCTCGCGAGCGTCGCCGACGCGGTCCGGGGCCCTGGCGCCGACGTCGAGGTCTTCGTCAACGACGGTTCGGGCCGGTTCCAACGCGCGCGCGGGCCGGGGCTCTCCGGATGGTGGACGGGCCTGGCGAGCGGCGATCTCGACTCCGACGGCGACGAGGACCTGGTCGTCGGCGGCTTCGGCGGGCTGCGCGTGCTGCTGCAGAACGAGCGCGGCGAGCTCGTCCCAGGCGCCGACCTCTTGGCGTCGAGCCCCGTCGAGCGCCTCGAGCCCGGCAAGCCGCGCGAGAAAGGTCACCCGCCGCGTTGGGCGACGTCGCTCGCGCTGTTCGACGGCGATCGCGACGGCAAGCTCGACCTCTACGTCGGCAACTACCTCGAACTCGACCCCGTCTCCCCGACGGTCGGTCAGGTCGGCGAAGGCGCGGTCGCGTTGCCGTGCCGCTGGAAGGGTTACGACGTCTACTGCGGGCCGCACGGGCTCGTGCCGCAGCGCGACCGCATCTACCGAGGCACCGGCGACGGCGCGTTCGTCGAAGTCGGCGACGCGTGGCATCCGACGCAGATCGCGGGCTACACGCTCGGCGTGATCGCGTTCGACGCCGACCAGGACGGCGACGACGATCTCTACGTCGCCAACGACAGCGTGCCGAACAACCTGCTGATCAACGACGGCAGCGGGCACTTCGCCGACATGGCGCTGACCGCCGGCGTCGCGCTGAGCCAGGACGGCGCGCCGCAGGCGGGCATGGGCATCGCGTGCGGCGACGTCGATCGCAACGGCGAGCTCGATCTCGCGGTCACCAACTTCTCCGGCGAGCCGACCGAGCTCTACCTCGCCGCCGAGCGCGGCTTCTCGCGCGCGACGTACCGCATCGGGCTCGCGAAGGCGACCAAGCCGCTGTTGTCCTGGGGCACGCACCTGGTCGATTTCGACGGCGACGGCGCGCTCGAGCTCTTCACCGCGAACGGTCACGTCTACCCGGAGGCGGATCGCGAAGGCACCGGGACGAGCTACGGTCAAGCGGCGACGCTGTGGCACCTCGATCTCGGCACGCGGCTGCGCGCGGTCGCGCCGCAGAGCGAACGCTCGCTGCTCGCGCCGAAGCTCGGCGCGCGCGGCTCCGCGATCGGCGACTTCGACGGCGACCTCGCGCCCGACCTGGTGCTCGCGCGCATCGACGGACCCGCCGCGCTCGGGCTGAATCGCTTCGCCCCGGACGCGCATCGGCTCGCGGTGCGCTGCCTCGGCCCCGCCGCCGACGAGCCCGCGCCCGGCGCGACCGCCGCGCGCACGCCGGTCGACGGACACGGCGCGCGCGTGATCGTCGTCCCGAAGACGCAGGCGGGCGCGGAGCACGCGCTGCTCGCCGCGCAGTACACCGCGCAGGGCTATCAATCGGCGTCGGCGCCGTGGCTCTACTTCGGGCTCGGGAGCAGCGCCGAGTACGAGTCGATCCGGATCCTGTGGCCGTCGGGCCGGGTCGAAACGCTGCCGGCGGGTCGCGCCGACCGCGCGCTGACGATCCGCGAAGGCCGCGGGATCGTCGCGGAGGTTCCGAAGCGATGACGCGCCTCCACGAGACGGGGCGCGAGCGACACGCATTCGCGCGGATCCTGTGCGCATGGCTCGCGTTCGCGGGCCTCGCGCTGTCCGCGTCCGCGCAACTCGGCCGTGACGACGCGGTCGCCGCGCTGCGCGAGGACCTCGAGCTCGATCGGCCGCGCGATGCGCTCGCGCGCGGCAAGGCGTGGACGGCGAGCGGAGGCGCGTTCGAGCACGACGGCGAAGTCGTCGCGCTGTACGCGCGAGCGCTGCTCGCGACCGGCGCGGAGGCCGACGCGCGCGCCGTGGTCGAACGCGCGCGCCCGAACGACGCGACCAAGCCGTGGGTCGAGCTCGAAGCCGCGCGCCAAGCGCTGGAACGCGACGAGCTCGACGTCGCCGCGCGCGCGCTCGCCGGCGCGAACGGCGAGCCCGTGCGCTTCCCCGAGCTCGCCGACTGCTGGCTGGTACGCGCCCGTGCGCTCGCGCGACTCGGCAAGACCGTCGAGGCCGCACCGCTGTTCCGACGCTTCCTCGAGCTCGCGCCGTTGTCGCCCGACGGTCCGTCGGCTTGCCACCAGCTCGCGCAGGCCGCGCTCTCGCAAGACGACCAGGAGAACGCGCGCAAGTGGTTCGCGCGCGCCGAGGAGCTCGGCACGTGGCACGGCTTCTACCGCGCGCGTCGCGTCCAGATCCGCGAGCACCCGAACGATCCGCTGCCGAAGCTCGGGCTCGCGCAGCTCTTGCTCGAAGCGCGCGAGTACGCCCGCGCCGAAGCGCTGCTGGTCGCGTTGACCAACGCCGAGCCGAAGTTCGCGAACGGCTGGTTCCACCTCGGCGAGGCCCGCCGCAAGCAACGCGATCTCGCGGGCGCGAGCGCGGCGTACACGCGCGCGCTCGAGAACGATCCCGAGCACGCGTTCGCACGGTTCAACCGCGCGGTGATCGCGCGGATGGAGCGGCGCGACGCCGACGCGCGCGCCGACTTCGAGCGCATCGTCGCCGGACCGGCCGGCGAGGACGCGCGGTTGCTCCATGCTCACCTCGAGCTCGCGCGGCTGCTCGCGCGCGCGGGCGACACCGCGGGCGCCGAAGCTCGCCATCGGCGCTACGTCGAGCTCGGCGGCAAGGAACCGCTCGCCGAGAAGCCGCGCTGACCCGCGAGGGTGGCGGACTCTCCGCGCGTCGCCTACGCTGGATCCCGAGAGACGACTCCTCCACCGCCCCCCCGGAGCCGCCATGCTTCGCTCGCTCGCGTTCCTCTGCTTCGCCGCCGTTCCCGCGCTCGCCCAAACGGTGCTCCAACCGTTGCGCGCGAGCGAGCTCGTGCCGTCGGTCGGCGGCAAATGGGCGGGCCCGTTCTGGCCGCCGATCGCGGCGTCGGGCGAGCTCACGCACGCGCTGTACGTCCCGCCGAACGACGCGGGCGGTTCGCCCGTCGGACAGGTGTTCTTCGTCGCGAACCAATACCGCAACTGCAACGTGACGTTCGATCCGAACGCGCACTCGCTGGTGTGGGCGTGGGATCCCGCGAACCCGAACGCGATCGCGTCGCTGCAGCACGTGCCCAACACGCAGCGCGAGGAGCTCTGGTGCTCCGGTCACGCGATCGCGCCGAACGGCGACCTCTGGTCGTTCGGCGGCACCGATCTCACCCAGCCGTGCTACTTCGGCTCGTCCGGAGTGTTCCGTTGGTCGCCGGCGAGCGCGTGGCAAGCGGTCGGCTCGCTCGATCCGCTCGCGCCGCGTTGGTATCCGTGCGCGATCGAGATGGGCACGCCGACCGGCTCGCAGTTCCTGGTGCTCGGCCACGAGCAGCGACCGATCGGTCCGGAGGAGACGCACCAGATCCTCGATCTCGCCAGCGGCACGGCGAGCCCGCTCTTCTTCAACATCGTCGCGGACGCGGCCTGCCAACCGGGCGCGGCGCGCGCGCGCTTCATGGGCTACCCGTGGACGCACTGGCTCGCCGCCGGCGCGCCGTTCGTCAGCGGACCGCTCGAGACCGAGAAGTACTACGGTTGCGCCGCGCCGAACGGCAGCTTCCGTTGGCAGCGCGCGCCGTCGGCGGCGCGGATGCGCGAGGCCGGCAACTCGCTGCACTTCCTCGACTGGCTGCCGAGCGGCCGCGAGGAGTCGATCTACCTGATCGGCGGGCTCTCGTCGTTCCTCGGCCCGGGCGCGAAGTCCGGCGCCGCCGACTGGTACGTGCTCGACTCGATGGAGTCGATCCGCGCGCCGGCGCCGAATTCGTCCGCCAACTGGCAGAACGAGCCCTCGCTGCGCTTCAACCGCCGGCACGCGGTGTCGGTGCAGACGCCCGACGGCGATTTCATAGTCGTCGGCGGCATCGGTTGGACCGGCCCGTCGAATCCGGGCGGTTCGATGGTCGCGCGCACGACGCCGGAGCACTACGACCGAGCCCACGCGCGGTGGACCAGCCTGAACCCGCAAGCGGTGCCGCGCAGCTACCACTCGCTCGCGCTGCTCTTGCGCGACGGTCGGATCCTCTCGGCGGGCGGCGTGCTCGATCCCGGCCACTCGGTCGAGATCTTCAGCCCGCCGTATCTCTTCCGCGGACCGCGGCCGACGGTGGTCACGGCGCCGAGCGCGCTCGGCTACTGCAACGGCGCGCCGTGCGGCAGCTTCACGCTCACGGTCGACCTCGGCGCGGCGGACGACCCGGTGCAGAAGGTGTCGCTCTTGCGGCCGGCGTCGGTGACGCACGGCTTCGACCAGAACCAGCGCTTCGTCGAGCTGCCGATCCAAGCGAGCTCGCAGCCCGATCCCGTCAACCTGCCGCTGCGCTGGGACCTGCAGGTCGCGTTGCCCGACGACTGGAACGTCGCGCCGCCGGGCTGGTACCTGCTGTTCGCGGTGTCGCGCCTCGGCATCCCCGCGATCGGCGAGTACGTGCGCATCCGGTGATGCGCGAGCGCAGGTGACGCGCGAGCGCTGGCGAGCCGGCTGCGCGAGCCCGCGACCGCGGAGCGCGCGCTTCAGCGCGTCGGCGCGCTCGCCAGCCTCGCGAGCATCTCGCGCGCTTCGACCGCACCCGGGCCGTCGGGCCGCGCCGCGAGCTCCGTTTCGAGCAGCTCGCGGAGCTCGTCGATGCGCTGCAGCCGATAGAGGGCGCGCGCGAGGTCGAGATAGACGGGCTCGGAGAGCTCGAGCTGGCGCGCGCGCGCGGTCTCGAGCACCAAGCGCCACTGCGCGGCGGCGCCTTCGACGTCCTCGCGCGAGTAGAGCGCCGCGCCGAGCGCACGCCGCGCGTCGAGCGAGCTCGGATCGCAGCGCAGCGCTTCGCGGAACGCGCTCTCGGCGCCGGCGAGGTCGCGCGCGTCGAACGCTTTCCAACCGGCCTCGAGCTTCGCTTTCGCCTCGTCGGCGAGCATCGTCGCGCCGAAGCCGAGCGCTTCGGCGCCGAGCCCGAGCTCGCGCGCGCGCAGGAAGCGCTCGAGCGCGAGCGGCCGGTTCTTCTCGAGCAACGCCGCAGTCGCGGCGAGCTTCGAGCTCTGCGCGAGCGTCGCGCCGACGTCGCGCCCTTCCTTCAAGAGCCGCTCGTACACCGCGAGCGCCTGGTCGAAGTGGTTCAACAGCATGTGCGCGTCCGCGCCGAGCAGCAGCGCGTCCGGTTGATCGGGCACTTCGAGCAACGCCGCGCTGACGTGCTGCAGCGCGCGCGCGGGATCCTGCTGCGAGAGTGCCTTGGTCGCGGCCAGGCGATGCGCTTCCGCCAGCGCGCGATGGAGGTACGGAACCTTCGGATCCGCCTCGCGCGCGGCGAGCAGGTGCGCGAGCCCGGCCTCGGCGCCGCCGGGCTTCGAGATCAGCACGATGCCGCGCGCGCGGCGCAGGTCGGGCGACAGCGGATCGAGCGCGAGCCCGGCGCGGAGCTCGTCCTCCGCGGATTGCATGCGCCCGGCGAGCACGAGGAGCTCGGCCGCGGTCGCCTGCACGCGCGCGTCGCGCGGATGCGAGAGCTTCGCGGCTTCGAGCACGCGCAACGCGCCGACGTCGTCGCCGCGCGCGGACGCGAGCCGCGCGCGCAAGAGCTCGCCCTCCAAGCCGCCGCGCTCGGGCAGCGCGAGCAACCCGGAGTCCGCCGTGGCGAGCTCGCCGCGCTCGAAGGCGTCCGCGAGCGCGAGCAGACCCTCGTCGCGCACCGGAAGCGAGCTCGCGGCGCTCGACGGGGCGCCGGCGCGCGTCGCGGCGGAGGTTGCCGAGGACGTCGCGGTCGACGAGGCATCGCCGCAAGCGCCGGCGAGGAGCAAAGGGAGGCCGAGCGAGAGTCGGTGGAGGCGCATGGAGATCGCGTAGTGTACTGCGGGTCGCGTGGTCGCTCGACGAGCGGCGCGCTACGATGCGCCCCGCCGCGTCCCTATCCATGCAGCGCCAACCCGTGACCGCCAACCCGTGAGCGCCACCCCGTGAACAGCGAGGATCCGCGCGAGGAACTCGCTCGCCTGGCGGGCGCGGTCGGCCACGCCGCGCGGCGACGGCGCTGGCTCGGCGCGCGGAGCGAGCGCCGCCCCGCGCGGCCCGCTCCCGCGGCCTCCGCTGCGGCGTCTTCGGTCGGCGGACAGCCGCTCGCGCGGACTCCGACCACCGCGGCGCTCGCGAGCGCGAATCCCGCGACGCCTCCGCACGGCGCCGCGACCCGAGCGAGCGACGTCGTGCGCCCGCAACCGAACCGGACCGAGCGTCCGGTCGAGGTCCCGCGGCCGGCCGCCGCGCGCCCGCTCACCGCGACGCCGGGGTCCCCGGCGTCCGCGATCGCCGCGGCGGGAGCGAGCTCCGCCGCGCTCGCCGCAGCCGACGCGAAAGCGGGCGAGATCCGCGAGCTCGCGCGCGCCGCAGGCGACCTCGCCGAGCTCGCGCGCCGCGTCGCAGCGTGCACCGCCTGCTCGCTCTGCCGCACGCGCAAACAGACGGTGTTCGCCGACGGCCGCGCGAGGCTGCCGGTGATGTTCGTCGGCGAAGCGCCGGGCGAGCAGGAAGACCTCCAGGGGCTGCCGTTCGTCGGTCGCGCGGGGCAACTGCTGACCGACATCATCACCAAGGGCATGCGGCTCACCCGCGACGACGTCTACATCGCGAACGTGCTCAAGTGCCGCCCGCCGGACAACCGCGACCCGACCGAGCTCGAGAAACGACTCTGCACGCCGTGGCTCGATCGCCAGATCGAGCTCGTCGATCCCAAGGTGATCATCCCGCTCGGCCGCCACGCCGCGATGCACGTATTGAAGGTGGAAGCGTCGATGGGCTCGCTGCGCGGCCGCGTGCACCTGCTCGGCGGCCGCAAGGTCGTGCCGACCTACCACCCCGCCTACTTGCTGCGCGATCCGAGCAAGAAGGCCGAGTGCTGGAAGGACATCCAGCTCGCGATGGCCGAGCTCGGGCTCGGCTCGACGCCGCGTCCGGCGAGCTCCTGAGCCCCGCGGACCCTCGCGTCCGCCACCTCGGATCGCTCGGAAGCGCTCGGTCGGAGGTAACTCGTTGCGCCGGAGCGGGTAGGCGAGGTCCAGCTCGGGATCTGCCGGTCGGCGCTCGTGGTTGACCCCTTTGCGACGCGCCGGTATGCTCCCGCCCCTTCTCTTGGGATCGAGAACGCAAGTCTCGGACTCTGGGAAGGTTCCGGTCGAGCGATCCCGACTCGCGCGAGGCACCCGCAAGGGCCCCGCGCCGCGGCGGAACTCGCGAGAAGCTCGCACGCGCGGCGCGACCGCGCGCGAGCACCGGAAGCGACCGCTCTTTGACGACCACGCCCGTGCATCGTCCGCATCGATTGGGTTTGGGCCGGCTGGGGCACTGCACGCCCCGATGGTCCCCGGGAGTCCTTCGGTTCTCCCCTGTCACGGCGCGCGTCGCCGTCGACGCGCTCGATCCTCTCGATCCTGACGCTGACCCGCGTGCGCTTCGCGCTCTCTCCGTCCCACACGGTTCACCCTCTCCAGCTCTGACCTGCCCCCGATCTCAACCAACCCCGAGCCGCCTCGCGTCGTGATCGACCCGGTTCGCGTTCGGCACTCTGGAACCTGAGAATCCCAATGCGCTTGCGCTTCATCCTTCTCCCGATGGTGGTGGTGTTCTCCACCTGGTCCTGCCAGACGACGACCGACGACTCGAGCACGCCGCCGGTCGAGATGGACGCGACGCCGTCTCCCGAACCGGTCGCCCAAGACAAACAAGCGGTCGAGGCGTCCGCGCCCGCCGCCGCGCCCGGCAACCAGGATTTCCTGTCGCAGGACGCCGAGCGCCTGCAGCGCATCCGTGAGCGGCAAGCCGCGCTCTCGGAGCAGTACCTCGCGGCGGGCGATCGCCTGCTCGACCTCGCCGACCTCGGCGGTGCTCTCGAGCAGTACGCGCAAGCCCTCGACGTGATGCCGTCGTCGGAAGCCGCGCGCGACAAGATCCGCAAGGTGCAGGTGCTGATGGGCACCGGCTTCGCGGAAGCCGCGCAAGGCATGAAGGATCTCGAGACCCAGGAAGTCGTGCGCCGCGCGCAAGCGCGCATGGCCGCCGAGGAAGCGCTGATCCAAGGCAAGACCGCGCTCGGCCGCGCCGACTACGACGCCGCCGTCGAGGCGTTCCGCGAAGCGCAGACGATCCTGCGCTACCACCCGCTGATCGCCGACGGCTCGATGAACGAGAAGGCGGTCACCGGCATGCTCGAGGACGCGGTCGCGCAAGCCTCCGACGCCAAGAAGGCGGAAGTCGCGCGCCTGCGCGCCGAAGCCGAGGCCGAGAAGGCCGCGCGCGAGAAGGAGCAGCGCGACTACCGCGAGAACCAGATCAAGACGCTCTACAACAAGGCGAACCAGGCGTTCCTCGCGGACAACTACGGCCACGCCGAAGTGCTCTGCAACCAGATCCTCGCGATGGATCCGGGCAACGAGGCCGCGATGGAGCTCCGCGACGTCGCGCAGACCGCGAAGCACCAGAAGGCCGACGAGACCACGCGCATCCGCTACCGCGAAGAGTGGCGCAAGACGATGGACGAGCTGCAGACGATGGACGTCCCGCAGATCGATCCGCTGGTCTTCGACGACCTCGACCGCTGGGCCGAAGTGTCCAACCGCCGTCCGCTGGAGTTCGGCAACCGCGACCCGCGCTCGCTCCAGGACAAGCAGGTCGTGATCGACCGCCTCGAGCAAGTCCGCATCGCGCCGCACTTCGTCGGCACCGACGACGCGGGCTCGCCGCTCAGCGAGATCGCGAACCACCTCCAGAACCTCTCGGGCGTCAACTTCCTGATCAGCCCGACGGTCGCCGCGCTCGACGAAGAGGCGCAGACGATCAAGCTCGACCTGCCCGAACGCAGCGTCAAGACGGTGCTCGACATCATCGCGGAGACCTCCGAGTCGATCCGCTGGAAGGTCGAGGACGGCGTGGTCAAGTTCGTGACCAAGGAAGAGCTCCTCGGCGGACAGGAACTGCGCATGTACGGCGTGCAGGACCTGATCCACCCGGTGCCGAACTTCGCCGGTCGCGAGATCAACGTCAGCCCCTCGGGCGGCCTCGAGCAACCCGAGGACACCACGCCGGCCCGCGAAGGCCTGGTGGTCACCAGCGACGCGCTCGAAGCGCTGATCCGCGACAACATCGCCCCGGCGTCGTGGACCGACGACCCGAAGAACTCGGTGCGCATCACCGAAGCCGGCACGATGGTCGTCAACCAGACGCCGGAGACGCAGGCGCAGATCCAACAGCTCCTGGAAGACCTGCGCGAAGCGACCAGCATCATGGTCGACATCCAAGCGCGCTTCCTGAAGGTCGAGGACAACTTCCTCGAGGACATCGGCGTCGACTTCCGCGGCCTCGGGCAACCGGGTCTCGGCACGAACCGCTTCTTCAACGACTTCGGCGATGCGTCGACCCAGGGCGACCTCGGCACCGAAATCGGCCAGGACACCGACCTCGGCGCGTTCTACGACGAAGGCGGCGATGGCGACATCCGCAGCCGCGTCGAGCACCTCTACGACACCGCGCTCGGTGACGAGAACGTGCTGACCAACGCCGGCGGCCTGTCGTTCTCGTGGACCTACCTGAACGACCTGCAAGCCGAGCTGATCCTGCGCGCCGTCTCGAAGAGCGAGCGCGTCGAGTTGGTCACCTCTCCCCGCCTGCTGGTGTTCAACACCGCGCGCGCCAACCTCGCGGTGCTGAACCAGGTCGCGTACGTGAAGGACTTCGACGTCGAGATCGCGCAAGCGGCCTCGATCGCGGACCCGATCGTCGACGTGATCCAAGACGGCGTCGTGCTCGACGTCCGCCCGGTGGTGTCCGCCGACCGCCGCTTCATCATGATGGAGCTGCGTCCGACGGTCGCCGTGCTGCGCCGCCCGATCCAAGAGGTCGCCACCTCGCTCGGTAGCCAGAACGCGGTTTCGATCCAGCTGCCGGAAGTCGACATCCAGAAGGTCCGCACGACCGTCCCGATGCCGGACGGCGGCACCGTGATGCTCGGCGGCCTGAAGGTCTCCGAGAAGAAGGACCTGAACTCCGGCGTGCCGATCCTGTCGAAGATCCCGCTGGTCCGCTTCCTGTTCGAGCGCAAGGGCACCTACAACTCGAACCGCAAGCTGCTGATCCTGCTGAAGGCGGCGATCGTGATCCCGTCCGAGATCGAGCCGACCGAAGCGCAGATCAAGCGCTGAGCTCCCGCCCGGGTCGCCCCGGGTCGCGAATCCAGGCACCCCGTCCGGTCACCGGGCGGGGTGCTCTGCTTTCCGGCGCCGACGCGATTCTCCGACCACCGCCCTGCAACCGAGCCGGCCTTCGTCGCGTAGTCTGCGTCCGAGTCCTTCGATGCTCCGCGCCCTCCGCTTCGCCGCGCTCGCCGTCACCGCCGTGTCCTGCCTCTGCGGAGCGCAGGACGTCCCGCCGCGAGCCGCGGGCGTCGCGGCGGAGCTCGCGGCGCTCGGGGACGAGCTCGCGACGCTGCCCTCGGGAGCGGACCGCGCGCGTCGCCTCGCCGACCTCGCCGCGCGCGCGGTGCTCGAAGCGCGGACCGAGGCCCAGCTCGATCGGCGACTCGCGCCCGGCGAGCGCGCCACGCACGTCGCGGGCCGCCGCGCCGCGCTCGAGCGGTCGCTCGCGGTGCTCGAGCCGCTCGCGAACGAGCTCGCCGCCGCGCCGACGCCCGACGATCTCGAGCCTCGTGCGCGACTCTTCCTCGAGCTCGGCGAGCTGCGGCTCGAGCGCGGCGCGCTCGGCGACTCGCCAAGCGCCGGCGACTCCTTCGAGGCGGCGGACGCGCACTTCGCGCGCGTCGCAGGTTGGTTCGAGGAGGGCACGCCGCTCGCGCTGCGGGCCGAGCTCGGACGCGCGGAAACACGGGCGGCGCGCGGCGAGATGCGCGAAGCGGCGGCGCGCTACGCGTCGATCGCCGAGCGCGCGGTGCCGAGCGACCTGGAGCTCTGGCGCGAAGCGGCGCCGACGCTGACCCGCGACGATCGCGCGCGGCGTTTCGCGCTGCTCGAGCTCGCGTCGCCCGGCCTGATCGCGACGTTGCTCGCGGACCGGCGCGCGGACGAAGCGTGCCGCGCCGGGCTGCGCTGGTGGAGCGTCTGGCGGACCGACGGCTTCGCGCTCTCGTCGCCGAGCGGCGAGAACACCGCGACCGAGCTCGCGCGCGCGCACGCGGCCGCCGCCCCGAGCACGGCGCCGGCGAACCGAGCGCACCAGGCGGCGCCGACGACGTCCGCGGTCATCGCATGGCGCGAGGACGAACGCGACGCCGCGTGGTTCCCGAACGACGCCGCGGCGCGCGCCGCCGGCGCGACCGACGTGCGCGCGCCGCGCGAGTTCGCCGCGCGCGTGCTGCGGGCGTGGCTCGACGGCTTGGGCGAGCGTCCGCCGACCTCCGCGGCGCGCGTGCGTGCGACCGAGCTCGTGCTCGACGAGCGCGTCGGCGCCGACCCGGAGCTCGAGCGCCGGCTCGCGCACGCGGCGTTCGACGCCGGCGATTGGAGCGCGGCGCGCGCTCTCTTCGCGCGAGCGACGCCGGTCGCGACCGCCGGCGTGAAGGTCGACGCGGGCGGCGACGCGCTCGCCGCGGAACGGCTGTGGCATCTCGCGCGGTGCGCGGAGGAGCTCGGCGAGCCGCGCGCCGCCGCCGACGGCTTCCGTGAGATCGTCGAGCGCCATCGCGCGAGCTCGCCGTGGGCGTCGCGCGCAGCGGAAGGCTGGTACCGCGTGATCGGCACGCTGCCGCTCGACACGCCCGAGCTCGGCGCCGAACGCGAGGCGGCGACGCGCGCGGCGCGCGAGCTCGCGACCGGCGCGGTCGCCGCCGACGCCGCGTATCGGGACGCGGATCGGCTGCTGCGCGAGAAGCGCTTCGCCGAGGCGCGCGCGGCTTTCGCGGCGGTGCCGCCGGAGGCGCCGACGTACGAGCTCGCATGGGTCCATCGCGCGGTGTGCGACTACCAGCTCGGCGAGCTCGACGCCGCGGAGCGCGCGTTCGGCGAGTTCCTCGACGTGCGCTGCGCCGATCCGAACCTCGCGCCCGTCGACGCCGCGCGCAGCGCACGGCGCAGCGAAGCGCGCGCCACCGCCGAGCTGTACCACGGCCTGATCGCGTTCGGTCGCGCCGAACGGAACCAGGGCGATTGGCTGACCGTGCGACGCCGCCTCGAGCCGTACCTCGAGCGCCACGCGAGCCAGGTCGCGTACGCGCCGCTCGCCGCTTCGCGCGCGCTGATCGCGTGCCTGCGGCTCGGCGACTTCGCGGCCGCGGAACGGCTCGAGGGCGAGCTCTTCACGCAATTCCCCGACAGCCGCTGGAGCGGTGCCGCGGCGTTGGAGATGTACCGCGAGCGCGAGAAGCAGCGCGCGGCGCTCGCGCCCGACGACACCGACCGGGCGACGCAGCTCGCGCGCGCGATGGCTCGCGAGCTCGAGCTCGTCAACCGCACGGCGCCGGAGCCTTCGTTCGCGAACCTGCGCGCGGAGTCGCGCGCCTGGCTCGCGCTCCGCGAGTGGGCCCGCGCGCGCGCGGTGCTCGAGCGGCTGGTCGCGCTCTTCGGCAGCAGCGAACGCGCGGACCTCGAGAAGTGGGTGCTGCCCGACCTCGCGCGCGCCTGGGCGGTCGACGGCGAGCCCGCGCGAGCCGCGGCGGTGCTCGAGCCGCTGGTCGCCGCGGGCCGCGCGTCGCCCCAGGTGCGGCGGTTCCACGCTCAGGTGCTCGGCGGCTGGTGCGAGTTCGAGGCGCCCGGTGCGCCGAACCCGCGCGGCGAGCCGGTCGAGTTCGCGGGCGTCGAGGACGCCGCGAGCGCGGCGCGGGCGCAGGAGCTCTTCGCCGCGCTGCGCGCCGAGGTCCCCCGCTTCGAGGCCGATTGGTACGGGCTGCGCTTCGACGCGCTGTACGCGCGCTGGCGCCGCGGCCGCGTCGAGCCGGCCGCACGCGAGGCGGCGTTGGCGGAGTTCCAGAGCCTCGCCGACGAGCTCGGCGGCGACTTCGAGCGCCTCGCCGACCCGGCGCTCGCGCGGCGCTTTCGCTGGCTGCGCACGCTCGCGCACTGAACCGCCGCCGGAGCGCAGCCGCGCCGCCGCAGCGCTCGGATTCGGCGTGCGCGAGCGCTCGCGACACCGGCGCCAACGCGGCGAGCCCGGCGTGCGTCCCCGCACCGGAGTACGGACTCCGGCCGGTGGCCCTAAGTCGTTGACACCGCGCGCGTTGTTCTTCGAGACGCGCCTTTCCAAGGCTCGGGGGCGCTGGTATCTTTCCGCCCCTCGCTCCGTCGCGGAGCGGGTCGGAAGCTCTGAAGACGGGTGCCCGCGTGGCGCTCGGCGACGGACTCTCGAGCTCTCTCGCGATCCTGCATCGGATCGTCTCCCCCCATCGTTCTGCCCTCTGGGCGAAAGCCCCCGAGAACTCGGGGCCCGCGCCCCATCGTCCCACGTCTTCCGTCCCACCCGGACATCCCCAGGCGTTCCGCGTTCCGCGCCCTTCCAGCGACTTCTGCGTTACTCGCCGCGCGCGACACGTAGAGAGCGAACACCTCTGGGTCCCCACCACAACCCGATTTCGTTTCCTCCGATGAGCCACGTCGGCAAAGCACTGCCCTACGTCCTTCTGGTCTCGGCGGCCTGCGTCTCGACGCCCTCGCAGGACACTGCGGCGCCGGGCCAAAACCCGAGCGATCAGGGCCAGCCGCAAGGCGGCGCGCAAGGCAAACCCGCCCCCGCACAGGCCGGTGACTTCCAGAAGCAGGAAGTCGAACGCCTGACCCTGCAGGAACAGAAGCACGCGATCCTGATCGATCAGCACCTCGCGAACGCTCGCGCCCTGATGGCGGACGTTCGCTTCGAGGATGCGCGCGCGGAGATCGCCCGAGCTCTCGAGCTCGAGCCCGACCACGTCGAGGCGCGCGAGCTCCTGAACCAAGTCGGCGCGCTGATGGGCGAAACGAGCGGCGTGCTCGGCACGGGCAGCGCCGACCTCGAAGCGCAATACCAAGTGCAGCTGCAAGCGCTGCGCGCGGACGCCGAGGAGTCGTACAACAAGGCGAAGCTGCTGCTCGCCCGCGGCGACTACGACGCGGCGATCGGCGAGCTGACGGTGTGCGAGAACCACATCCGTTGGGCGCCGGCGACCGTCGACTGGGCCGGCCTCGACAAGGAGGTCTCCACGACGCTCGAAGCCGCGAAGGCCCAACGCGCCGGCGCCGAGAAGGCCGCCCGCGACGAAGAGAACCGCGCGGCGCAAGCCAAGCTCAAGGAGCAAGAGAAGGCCGAGCGCGAGCGTCGCGACGCCGCGGTCGCCAACTTGCTCGACCAGGCGATCGGCGCCTTCGAAGCCGGCAAGTACGAGAAGGCGATGGACTACGCGGACCAGACGCTGCGCCGCGATCCGCGCAACGAGCAGGCCCAAGAGATCCGCGACGCCGCCTTCCGCGCCAGCCGCGAGCAAGTCCGCGAGGACTACGTCCGCGCGAAGCGCGAGCAGTTCAAGCGCTGGCAAGAAGACCTCGACGAGAAGCGCGTCCCCTACACGGACATCATCGAGCTCCCCGACGAGGACTTCTGGAACGACATCACCGCCAAGCGCGGCACCCGTCGCGGCATCGACCTCTCGCAGGCGATGCCCGAGTCCGAGAAGGCGCTGCGCGAGCAACTCGCCGCGACGCGCATCCCGGGCCTGACGGTCCAGCAGGAAGAGAGCCTCTCGAAGGTGGTCGACGTCGTCCGCACGATGACCGGCCTGCCGCTGGTGGTCGACCCGGCCGCGGAAGCGGCGGCGACCGAAGCCGGCGTGGTGTTCGACCTGGCGCTGCAGAACCCGCTGACGGTCGAGCAAGCGCTCAACATCATCACCAAGGCGTGCGGTGACACGGTCTCCTGGACCGTCAAGCACGACGCGGTGATCGTCACGACCAAGACCAAGGCCCGCGGCGAGCTCTTGATCTACAACCACGACGTGCAGGACCTGGTGTTCGGTCTGACCGACTTCACCGGCCCGCGCATCGACCGGTTGCGCCTGCTCGACGACATGAAGGACGACGACGGCGGCGGCCCGTTCGGCGGCGTGGGCGAGAGCCCGAGCCCGATCGACGTCGCGCAGCTCAAGGCGTTGATCGTCGAGAACGTCGAGCCGGGCAGCTGGGAGCAAGAAGGCGTCCGCATCGACGAAGGCGAAGGCCACGTCCTGGTCGTGCACTCGCCGGAAGTCCAGGCGAAGGTCCGCCAGTTCCTGAACGACCTGCGACGCTTCAACTCGTCGCTGGTGACGATCGAGTCGAAGTTCATGACGGTCGCGTCGAACTGGATCCAAGAGATCGGCGTCGACTTCCGCGGCCTCGACAACCCGGGCACGCCGTTCACCGACCTCGACGACCTGACCAACGGCCAGGAAGACGACGCGTCTCGCGGCCTCGACAACGGCGGCACTGGATCCGACGGCTCGAACGGCTCCGGACCCCCTTCGGCCGGCTTCTTCTACGACGACGGCCAAGACGGTGACTTCAAAGGTCACATCGAGAACTTCTTCTCGAAGGGCCTCGGCGACAAGATCTCGAACATCGGCGGTCTGACGACGCAGCTGACGTTCCTGAACGACATCCAGGTCTCCGCGATCCTGCGCGCCGTCGAGAAGTCGAGCGAGTACCAGCTCGTCAACGATCAGGTCCTGTCGGTCCACAACACCGAACGCGCGTTCGTCTCGGTGATCAACCAACAGGCCTACATCCAAGACTTCGACGTCGAAGTCGCGCAGTTCCAGGCGGTCGCCGACCCGCAGGTCAACGTGTTGACCGAAGGCGTCGTCCTCGATGTCCGTCCGACGATCCTCTACGACCGCAAGTACCTGCGGCTCGAGATCCAACCGACGGTCGCGAAGGTGATCTCCTTGCGGCCCTTCGCCTCGACCCTCGGCGGCAACACCTCCCCGGTGGAGTTCCAGCTGCCCGAGCTCGAGGTGCAGAGCGTGTTCACCACCGCGGTGATCCCGGACGGCGGCTCGATCCTGCTCGGCGGCTTGTCGAACATCCGCAACATCCAGCGGAAGGCCGAAGTGCCGTGGGCGGCGAAGATCCCGCTGGTCGGGTTCTTCTTCAAGTCCGAGGGCTACGACGACGAGAACAAGACCCTGATGATCCTGATCAAGGCGCACATCACCGACGTGCGCGACGAGCTCGCCAAGCTGGAAGCCCGTCGCTGATCGATCCGGAACCGTCCGAGCCGATTCACGGGGCTCCGCGCGAACGCGCGGGGCCCCGTTCGCTTGGAAGGCGGTCTTGCGCGCCGCCGCGCGCGCATCGTGGCCTGCGCCGACGTTGCGGCGCGCACCAGGAGCCCCTACGCTCAGCGTTCGATGAGCGAGCTCCGCGCGATCCTGTTCGACATCGACGACACGCTGTGCGACACGACCGGGTTCGCCCGGCAAGCGCGCCGCAACGCGGTCAAGGCGATGGTCGCCGCGGGCCTGAAGGCGGACCCCGAGGTCGTCTTCGCCGAGCTCGAAGAGGTGATCGCCGAGTTCTCGTCGAACTACGAGCACCACTTCGACAAGCTCTTGCTGCGCCTGCCGCGCGAGAGCCTGACCAACCTGAACCGCTCGTTGGTCGTCGCCGCCGGCGTCGCCGCGTACCACGACACCAAGTTCCACGAGCTGCGGACGTTCCCGGGCGTGAAGGAGCTCTTCCACGACCTGAAGGCGGCCGGGCTGCGCCTCGGCGTGATCACCCACGGCTTGTCGGTGAAGCAAGCGGAGAAGCTGGTGCGCCTCGGCCTGGTCCCCTATCTCGATCGCGAGGCGGTCTTCATCTCCGACGAGATCGGGATCTCGAAGCCGAACCCGAAGCTCTACCAGCTCGCGCTGCGCACGCTCGCGCTCCAGCCGCGCCAGGTGATGTACGTCGGCGACAACCCGAAGAACGACATCGCGCCGCCGAAGAAGCTCGGCATGGTGACGGTGTGGGCCGCCCGCGCGGCGCGCTCGCAACCGACGCCCGCCGAGACGCCCGACCACGCGATCCGCGACTTCGACGAGCTGCGCGCGCTCTTGATCGCCCACTACGGCGTCGCGATCGCGCCGAAGGCAGCCGCGGCGAGCTGACGCCAGGCCGCTCAGAGCTGCCACGCGCGCACCAGCGCGCGTGTGTGCTCGTGGCGCGGCGCGTCGAGCACCTGCTCGACCGCGCCCGCCTCGACGATCCGGCCGCGCTCGAGCACGAGCACGCGCTCGGCGACGTGACCGACCAGGTCGAGATCGTGCGACACGAAGAGCAGCGCGAGCTCACGCGCCCGCGCCGAGGCGAACAGCAAGTTGACGATCTGCGCCTGCAGCCCGACGTCGAGCGCCGAGGTCGGCTCGTCGAGCACCAGGAGCTCCGGCTCGCTCGCCAAAGCGCGCGCCAGGCACGCGCGCTGCGCTTGACCGAGCGACAGCTCGTGCGGGAAGCGCGCGGCGGTCGCGGGCTCGAGGCCGACCTCCGCGCACAAGGCGATCGCGCGCGCGCGCGCCGCGTCGCCGCGAGCGAGGCCGTGGACGACCAACGGCTCCTCGACCGCCGCGATCACCGGACGACGCGGGTTGAGGCTCGCCATCGGATCCTGGAAGACCGGCTGCACGTAGCGGCGCGCGCGGGCGAGCTCGCGCCCGGCGAGCGAGCTCCACTCGAGCATCCGGCCCGCGCCGCGCGGCGAGAGCCGCACGCGCCCGGCGTCCGGCCGCACCAACGCGAGCAACGCGCGCACCAGGGTGCTCTTGCCGGAGCCCGACTCGCCGACGACCGCGAGCCGCTCGCCGCGCGCGAGCTCGAACGACACGTCGCGCAACGCCTCGACCGGCCCCGCGGCGGTCCGGTAGGTCTTCGCGAGTCCCTCGACGACCAGGATCGGCTCGCGCGAGCTCATCGTCCGGCCTCCGCGAGCGGATGATGGCAAGCGACGCCGCGCGCGAGCGCGGGCTCGATCGCGGCGCACGCCGCGTCGGCGAACGGGCAGCGAGGATGGAACCGACAACCGCTCGGCCACGCGCTCGGATCGCCGGCGGAGCCCTGCGGTGCGAGCAACGGCGAGCCGCGGCGCGTCGCCGACGGCCGCGCGTCGAACAGCGCCCGCGTGTAGGGGTGGCGCGGTGAGCGCGAGAGCTCCGCGAGCGGCCCGGTTTCGACGACCCGCCCGGCGTAGAGCACCACCGCGCGACTTGCGATCGACCGCGCGACGCGCAGGTCGTGCGTGATCCAGAGCACGCCGGTTCCGCGTTCGCTCGCTCGCCGGCGCAGGAGCTCGACGACGGTCGCGACCAACGTCGGATCGAGCGCGGTCGTCGGCTCGTCGGCGAGCACCAGCTTCGGCTCGCAGAGCAATGCTTGCGCGAGCGCGGCGCGCTGCCGTTGGCCGCCCGACAGCTGGTGCGGGAACCGCGCGAGCCAGCCGGAGTCGCCGTCGAAGCCGAGTTCGCCGAGCAACGCGGTCGCGCGCTCGCGGGCGGCCGCCGCGGTGAGCCCGAGATGCGCGCGCGGAGCCTCGCAGAGCTGCTCGCCGAGCGTCAACACCGGGTTCAGCGCCGCGGCGGGATCCTGGAAGACGAGCGCGATCTCTCGGCCGCGGACGCGGCGGTAATCGGACTCCGCGAGACCGACGAGCTCGCGCCCCGCGAAACGGATCGAGCCCGCGACCAGGCGTCCGGGCCGTTCGACCAGACCGAGGATCGCGCGCGCGGTGACGCTCTTGCCGGAACCCGACTCGCCGAACAACGCGAGCACCTCGCCCTCGCCGACCTCGAAGCCGACACCGTCGACCGCGCGCGCGACTCCGGAGGCCGAGTGCGGAGCGTCGAAGTGCACGGCGAGGTCGCGCACGGCGAGCAGCGGAGTGCGAAGCTCTCGGGCGTTCATGCGCGCGACCTCGGATCGAGCGCTTCGCGCAGCGCCTCGCCGACGCGGTGCACGGAGAGCAGCGTGACGAACAGGAAGAGGCCCGGGAACAACACCGTCCACCAGACCCTCGCGTTCGGCGCGTCGCCGAGCACCGAGCCCCACGACGGCACCGGTTCGGCGAGCCCGACGCCGAGGAACGAGAGCGCGGACTCGAGCAGGATCGCGCCCGCGACCGCGAACACCGCCGCGACGATCGCCGGCGAGAGCGCGTTCGGCAACACGTGCACGAGCACGAGCCGGGTCTCGGACACACCGACCGCGCGCGCGGCGAGCACCCAGTCGAGCTCGGCGCTGCGCAGGAACTCCGCGCGCACGAGCCGCGCGATCTCGGTCCACCCGAACAGCGCGATCACCACCGCGACGGCGAGCGCCGCGGTCGCGCCGTCGACGCGCACCAACGACAACGCGAGCACCGCGAGGAAGAAGCTCGGCACGCACTTGACGATCTCGATCACGCGCGAGAGCACCGCGTCCACACGCCCGCGGAAGTGCCCCGCGAGCGCGCCGATCAACGTCCCGATCCACGCGACCGCCAACGCCGCCGCGGCGCCGATCGCGAGGCTCGCGCGCGCGCCCCACACGCAGCGCGCGACCAGGTCGCGACCGAGCGAGTCGGTGCCGAACGGGTGACGCCACGGATCGCCGAGCGGCCGCTCGCCGTAGCGGACCTCGACCGTCAACGGCGCGGCGGCGAGACCGTCCGCCGGCGCGTGGGTCGCGGGCGCGGCGGAACTCCACCAGCTCGGCGGACGCTCGGCCTCGCCGAGATTGGTCTCGCCGAAGCCGAACGGGATCGGCGCGAACACCGCGCGCTGGACGACGAGGTCGCCGCGGCCGATGGCGAGCTTCTGTCCGGTGCCCGGAGCCGCGCCGGACTCGCCGACGAGCGCGCACGCGAGCGCTCCGACCAACGCACCCGCGGTTCCGACGACGGCGATGGCCACTCCGCCCAGTCGACGGCGCGCGAGGCCCGCGCCCGCGAACGCGAGCGCCGCCGCGACCCACGCGCCGAGCGCGAGGCCGTCCACCCAGGAAAGCGCGGCGAGGGCCGGGTACGACGTCGCTGGCACGAGCTCCAGGCCGTTCGGATGCGCGGCGTCGCGCACGACGAGCTCCGCGGCGGCGCGCGCGAGCTCGTCGCGCCACGCGGCGAGGTCCGAGGCGAGTTCGGTCGCGGGCGGGTCGACGTCCATCCGCGCGGCGCGGGCCGCGAGCTCGCGCGCGCGCGCGCCGAGCGGCCGCAGCGCGGCGTCGACCGACGCGCCGCCCGCGCGCCCGAGCGTCGCGAGCCGCAGCTCGAGCGCGACCCGCGCGCGTTCGATCGCCGCCGCGTCCCGAGTCGGGCTCGCGAGCGCGTCGGCGAGCTCTCGCGCGACCAACGGCAGCGTGCGCTGCGCCGAGACGAACCCCGCGCGATCGACCGCGCGCAGGTAGAGCGGCCGGTCGTTCGCGAGCAGCGGCGCGAGCACGGCGACGCCCGCGAGCAGGAACAACGTCGCGAGCGCGAGCTTCGCGAACGGCCGCGCGAGGAAGCGGCGGCGCACCAGCGCGAGGTAGCTCGGGTTCGCGTCACGCACGGCGCACCCTCGGATCGAACCACGCGTAGAGGGCGTCGGACAGCGCGAGACCCGCGAGCGTCATCAGCGCGGAGACCAACGTCGTCGCCATCACGACGTTGTAGTCGCGCTGGAGGAAACCCTCGTAGGCGTAGCGGCCGACGCCGGGCAGCTCGAAGATCGACTCCACGAGCACCGAGCCGCCGACCAACGCGGGCAACAGAGAGCCCGCGAGCGTCAGCAGCGGGAAAACTGCGTTCGAGAACGCATGCCGCCAGACGACGCGCGTCTCGGCGAGCCCGCGTGCTCGCGCGGCGCGCACGTAGTCGGATTCGAGAGCCTCGATCATCGCCCCGCGCGTCTGCCGCGCGATGTAGGCGAGCGCGCCGTACGTCATCACGACCACCGGCAGCAGCGCGTGCCGCGCGAGGTCGAGCGCGCTCGCGAACGCGCCGAACTCGGCCGCGTCCTTGTCGTGCAGCCCGAGCATCGGCAACCAGTCGAGGCCGCGCGCGCCGAAGACCAGCATCAAGAGCAACGCCGCCCAGTACGCGGGCACCGAGAAGCACGCGAGCAGCAGCGTGCTCGTCGCGCGATCGAACGCGGAGCCCCGGCGGCGCGCGCACGCGACGCCGAGAGGCACCGCGAGCGCATACGCGAGCAGGACGGCGACCGCCGTCAGCGGCACGGTCACCGCCAGGCGCTTCGCGAGCTCGCTCGAGACCGAAATCGTCGGGCGTCGGAACTCGTGACCGAAGTCGAAGCACACGAGCCCGCCCCACGGATCCTCACCGGTGCCGCCGAACCACGGATGACCGCGCGGCGAGAGATCGAACGGTCCGAGGTAGTGCAGGTACTGCCGGACGAGCGAGGCGTCGAGCAAGTGCTCCGCCCGGAACCGTGCGCGCGCGCCGTCGCTCGCGACCGCGACGGCGTCGCCGACGTCGACGCCGACCGAGAGCGACGGATCCCCCGGTGCGGCGTGGATCACGCAGAACACGAGCACGCTGACGCCGAGGAACACGCCGATGCGCGTCAGCACGCTGCGCGCGAGCGCCCGCGCCCCGCCGCCCGCGACGCCGAACGCACGCTGCGACGAGCCTTGCACCACGCGCGGATCCTAGCGAGCGCGGGTGGCTCTCGTCCCGGGCGTTCCCGCCGGGAAGTACCAGCGTCGCAGCTGGTAGTTCGGGTCGAGGCGCAGCGCCTGGAAGCCGCGGATCGACTTGTTCAGGCCGAACTTGCGCGCCGGGTTGAAGAGGAAGACGTACGGCTGCGCGGCGTAGATCCGCCGGCCGAGCTCGCGCCAGATCGCGTAGCGCGCGGCGTCGTCGATCTCGCGCTGGCCCGCTTCGATCAGTCGATCGACCTCGGGATCCGCGAAGCCGCAGAAGTTCGAGCCGCCGACTTCGGGCTTCGCCCAACGCGAGTGGAAGAGCGCGTCGGGATCGACCTCGGGCGGCGGCACCCAGCCGCGCGCGGCGGCGTCGAAATCGCGGCGGACGCAACGCTCCTGGAAGAGACTCCATTCGTTAGCGGTGATGCGCGCGCGGATGCCTTGCTTCGCGAGCTCCTCCTGGAAGCGCGCCATCAACACCTCGCTGGTCTTCGAGCCCGTGTTGATGGTGATCTCGAACTCGAACGCCACGCCGTCCTTGTCGCGCAGCCCGTCGCCGTCGCGGTCGTACCAACCGGCCTCGGTCAAGAGCTCGTCGGCGCGCTGCGGGTCGAACTTCAACGGCTCGATCGTCCAGTCGTACGCCGGCGACGACACCGGCTGCGGTCCGGTCACTTGGATCGCCTGGTCGCGGTAGTAGTTGGTGCGAATGTCCGGGTAGTCGAACAGTCGCCCGAGCGCCTGGCGCACGCGCACGTCGGCGAACGGCTTGCGCGTCAGGTTCCAGGCGACGAAGCCGTAGGCGTCGGCGTAGAGATAGCCCTTGTAGCAGCGGTCGGTGAACGCCTTCGATTGCGTGAACTCGCCGAAGTACTCGTCGGCGCGCAAGCGATCGTTGAAGTCGATCTCGCCGGCGAGCAACGCCTCGTTCGCGGTGTTGTCGTTCTCGATCAGCCGCCAGCGGATGGTGTCGAACCACCCGCCGTTCTCGGGCGCGAAGTAGCCGTCCCAGCGCTCGGCTTCGAGGTAGTCCTTGCTCCACTCGGTGACGCGATACGGCCCGAGGCCGATCAGCTCCCGGTTGTTCGGGTGCGCGTTGACGTAGTCGCCCTGCTCGTCGGCGGTCGGCTTCCAGCTCGGGTCCGCGGCCCGTTTCGCCGCGACGTAGTCGGGATCGAAGCGCGCGTGGTCGGGATCGGAGAGGTCGTAGCGGTGCGCGGGCATCAAGAAGAGGTCGGCGAGATTGCCGAGCGCCTTGAAGTGCGCGCGGTCCAACGCGAAGCGCACCGTGTACGGATCGAGCACCTCGCACGAGCGCACCGCGTCGTAGTTCGAGCGCTTGTTGTCGCAGCGCACGCGCGGATTCGAGTAGATCGAGAAGCTGAAGGCGACATCGGACGCGTCGAACGGCTCGCCGTCCTGCCAGCGCACGTCGCGCCGCAGGTGGAACGTGATCACGGTGCCGCGCTCGAGCGACTGCACGTCGGCGATCGGCACGCGCAACGGCGCGGCGCTCGATCCGCCGTCCGGCGCCCGCGGGTCGCGCGCGCGGACCTCGTAGTGCTCGCCGTCGCGCGTGACGAGGCCGACCAGCCGCTCGGGCGTCGCCGCCGCGCCGGATGCGTCGGTTCGCTTCAGGAAGAGCGAATCCTCGACGTCCCAGCTCGCCGCGAGGTCGGGCAGGAGCTCGCCGGTCGCGAAATCGGAGACCGCGAGCGTCTCGTGGACCTCGTACAGGATCCGCCGCGTCACCGCGGTCCCGTCGAGCGCGTAGTTCAGGCTCGGCGGCATCAAGTCGGTGCGCACGATCACGCGACCGCCGTACGCGGGCGTCGGCAGCTCCGGCCGCTTGCCGTCCGGACCGGGCTGGTGGTCGGGATGGAAGAAGTCGGCGTCGGTCGGGACGAGCTCGGGCGCCTGCGCGGCCGCATCCGGCGCCGCGGCGTCGACCGGCGGCTTCGCGGAGGGCGCGGGTGTCGGGATCGCGGTCGACGCCGTAGCCGAGGCCGCGACCGAGTCGCGCGCGGCGACGGGCTCGGACGCCGCCTCGGGCTCCCGGTTCGCCGAGAAACGCTGGAAGAGCAGTCCGCCGACGACCACCGCGAGCGCCGCGGCACCGAGAGCGAGCGTTCGAATCGACATGGGGACCAACGACAGCGCGAGAGGACTCGGGACAGAGGACGAGCGGAGCTATCGAGCAGGGCCCGGCCCACTACCTCCGGTTACTCAAGACCGACGCCCCCGCGGACGGTCGCACCGTAGTTGCACGGCGAGCGAGCGTCAAGGGTCCAACCCGTTGAGAATAACCGACTTGTGTCACTTACCTGGGTTGCTAGCATCCCTCGCATGGCGTCTCGCAGGTGGGCTTCACCGCTTTGGGTGGCGGCCCTCTCGCTGGTGCCGCTGGCGCTGGTCGGTTGGGCCTGGAGCCTGGCGCTCTCCCGCTCGCTACCGCGCGCCGATTTCGTCTTCAACAACGGCACCGAGGTCTCGAGCCTCGACCCCGCCGCGGCGAACGGGATCCCGGAAGGCCGCGTGATCCGCGCGCTGTACGAGGGCCTCTACACGCGCGAGCCGATCGGCGGCAACGCGGTGCCGGCGCTGGCGGTGAGCACCGAGCTCTCCGCCGACCGCCTGACCTACATCTTCAAGCTGAGGCCCGGCGTGGTGTGGTCGAACGGCGATCCGCTGACCGCGGCGGACTTCGAGTGGAACTTCCGGCGCCTGCTCGACCCCGAGACCGCGTCGCCGTTCGCGGGCGAGCTGTGGTGCGTCCGCGGCGCGCGCGAGCTCAACACCGGCCGGGACGCCGCGGGCACGCCGGTCGAGCCCGGCTCGGTGGCGCTCGGCGTGAAGGCGACCGACGACGCGACGTTGGTGATCGAGCTCGTCGCGCCGACCTCGCACTTCCTCGAGCTGCTCGCCGCGTACCAGCTCTCGCCGGTGCACCGTGCGTCGCTCGAGGCAGCGCGGCAGCGCTCGCCTCAGGGTTGGACCAGCGAATGGACGCGACCGGGCGCGCTGGTCAGCAACGGGCCGTACGTGCTCGCCGAGCGGCGCCTCAACGACCGCATCCGCTTGGTCAAGAACGAACGCTACTGGGACGCCGACCGCGTCGCGATGCGAACGATCGACGCGCTCGCGATCGAGGACGCGACGACCGCGTTCAACCTGTACTTCGCGGGCGAGGTCGATTGGCTCGACGGCAACGTGCCCGCGAGCTTGATCGATCGGCTGCTGACGCGCGACGACTTCGACCCGGAGCCGTACTTCGGGCTCTATTTCTACCGCGTCAACACCACCAAGCCGCCGCTCGACGATCCGCGCGTGCGCCGCGCGCTCTACGCGACGATCAATCGCGTGCAGATCTGCGACCGGCTGCTCAAGGCGGGCCAGAAGCCCGCGTACACGTTGGTGCCGTGGGGCCACATGGGCTCGTACGCGTCTCCGCCGGCGAAGAAGGAGGATCTCGACGGCGCGCGGCAAGCGCTCGCCGACGCGGGCTTCGGGCCCGAAGGCAAGCCGATCGGCACGCTGCGGATCCTCTACAACTCGAGCGAGCAGAACCGTTCGATCGCCGAGCTCGTCGCGAACGATTGGTCGGAGTACCTCGACCTCGACGTCGAGCTCGAGAACCAGGAGTGGAAGAGCTACGTCGACCGCCAGTCGAACCTGCAGTACGACGTGTCGCGCTCCTCGTGGATCTGCGACTATCTCGACGTGCTCAACTTCTTCGCGGTGTTCACGTCGGACTCCGACAACAACCGCACCGGCTGGACGAACGCCGACTACGACAAGCTGATCGCCGAGGCGCGCATCACCGTCGACCCCGCGGCGCGCAACTCCCTGCTGCGCCGCGCGGAGACGATCCTGCTCGACGAGCTCCCGATCCTGCCGATCTACTCGTACGTCTCGCAGAACCTGGTCGATCCGCGCGTCGGCGGGTTCGGCGTCAACCCGCTGAACGAGCAGAACCCGAAGTACTGGTACTGGATGGACGAGCCGGAGCTCGCACGCAGCCGGCGCGCGCTGAACAAGCGCGAGAAGAAGGTCTCGTCGCACGGCCCGAAGGAAGGCCTCTACTCGCCGAAGGCGCAGGCGGAGCGCAAGGCGGGCGGGAGGACGCGCAAGTGAAGCGCTTCGTGCTGCGCCGCGCGCTCGGGCTCGTGCTGACCGTCTGGATCGTCGTCACGACGGCGTTCCTGATGATGCGCGTCGTGCCCGGCGGGCCGTTCTCCGCCGAGCGGCGCCTGCCCGCCGCGGTGCTCGCGAACGTCGAGGCGCGCTACCACCTCGATTGGCCGATCTGGCGCCAGTACCTGCAGTACCTCGGACCGTTCAACCTCGATTCGCAGGGCTTGCTCGGCGACCGCGAGCGCCCGTTCGGCGGCGTGCTCGCCGGCGACCTCGGCCCCTCGTTCCGCTACCGCGACTACACCGTCAACCAGATCCTGGGCGAGTCGCTGCCGCTGTCGCTCGCGCTCGGCAGCCTCGCGTTGGCGTGGGCGGTCGCGTTCGGCACGACGTTCGGCATCCTCGCGGCCGCGCGGCGCGGGACCAAGCTCGATCTCTCGCTGCGGCTGGTCGCCGCGCTCGGCATCGCGTTGCCGAGCTTCGTGATCGCCGGGCTGCTCGTGCTCGTGTTCTCGCTCGCGCTCGGCTGGTCGCCGGTCGCGGGGAGCTCGACGTTCGCGCACTTCATCCTGCCGAGCCTCGCGCTCGGCGCGCCGGTCGCCGCGTACGTCGCGCGGCTGGTGCGCACCGGGCTGATCGAGTCGCTCTCGCAGGACTACGTGCGCACCGCGGTCGCGAAGGGACTGCCCTATTCGACGGTGATCCTCCGTCACGCGGCGCGCGGCGGCCTGCTGCCGGCGGTGTCGTACCTCGGACCGGCCGCGGCGGGCGTGCTCACCGGCAGCCTGGTGATCGAACGGATCTTCGCGATCCCCGGCACCGGCTCGCACTTCGTCGCGAGCGCGCTGAGCCGCGACTACACGCTCGCGCTCGGCGTCACGATCGTCTACTCGGTGCTGATCTACTCGCTCAACGCGCTGGTCGACTTCGCGTACACGCGCCTCGATCCGCGGATCGCCCTGGAGGAGCTCTAGGTGTCCGCCGAAGTACGCTGGGACCTCGGAGGCCGCGACGTCGACGCGCTCTACGCCGAAGCGCAGCGCTTCCGCGGCGAGCCGATCTCGACGCGCGCGTGGCGGAAGCTGCGGAAGAACCGCGCCGCGTGGTTCAGCTGGATCTTCCTCTGCGTCGTCGGCCTCGGCAGCTTGCTCGCGCCGCTGTTGCCGATCCCGTCGCCGAAGACGATGCGACCGAGCGACAAGCCGCAACCTCCGGTGTGGCCCTGGCTCGACAAGTCGAAGCAACAGTTCGAGGTCGACTACTGGGACCTCGGCGTCGTCGACGGAGCGCTGGTCGAGCTGCGCAAGAAGCTCTTCGGCAAGTACCAGACGGGTCCGTGGCTCGGCGCCGACACGCAGGGCCGCGACCTGCTCGCGCGCATCGTCTGGGGCAGCCGCAAGTCGATCCTGACCGCGCTCGCCGCGGCATCGATCAGCCTGACGATCGGCGTCGTGTGGGGCGCGTGGGCGGCGTTGAAGGGCGGGCGCACCGACCGATGGATGATGCGCTTCGTCGACGTCCTGTACTCGTTGCCGTTCGTGTTCCTGGTGATCACCGCGCTCGCGCTGTTCGACGCGCCGCGGGCGAGCCTCGGCGAGGACCTGATCGACCGCGAGATCGTGTTCTTCGTCGTGCTCGGCGCGGTGTTCTGGTTGACGATGGCGCGGGTCGTGCGCGGCCAGGTGCTCGCGCTGAAATCGAGCGAGTTCGTGCTCGCCGCGCGTGCGATGGGCGCGCCGACGTCGTGGATCCTGCGCCGCCACGTGCTGCCGAACGTGCTGCCGGTCGCGATCGTCTACCTGACGTTGACGCTGCCGTCGGTGATGCTCGCCGAGGCGTTCCTCTCGGTCCTCGGTCTCGGCGTGCAGGCGCCGGAGGTCAGCTTCGGACTGCTGGTCGCCGACGGCGTCGAGGCGATCAACGCGCTGCAGGTGCGCTGGTGGCTCTTCGCGTACCCCGCGCTCGCGATGGCGTCGGTGCTGCTCGCGTTGTTCGTGCTCGGCGACGGCTTGCGCGACGCGCTCGACGTGCGCGACAAGGAGCGCCCGGCGTGACGCTCTTGCAGGTCGACAACTTGCGCGTCCGCTACGACACGCCGCGCGGGCCGCTCTGGGCGGTCGATCAGCTCTCGTTCAAGCTCGAGTCGGGCGAGATGGTCGCGCTGGTCGGCGAGTCGGGCTCGGGCAAGTCGACGACCGCGCTCGCGATCCTCGGGCTCGTCCCCTACTCCGGCGGCACGGTCGAGACCGGCGAGATCTGGTACGGCGGACGCAACCTGCTCGCGCTCGACGAGCGCGAGTTCCGCAAGCTGCGCGCGAGCGAGATCGCGCTGGTCTTCCAGGACGCATCGGCGGCGCTCAATCCGTTCCTGACGATCGGCCTGCAGCTCGCGGAAGTGCTCGAGGTGCACCGCGGCCTGTCGCGGCGCGAGGCGTTGAAGGAATCGGCGCGCGCGCTCGGCGACGTCGGGATCCCCGATCCGGAGTCGCGGCTGCACGCGTACCCGCACGAGCTCTCGGGCGGCCAACGTCAGCGCGCGCTGATCGCGATGTCGCTGGTCGCGAAGCCCAAGGTGCTGATCGCGGACGAGCCGACGACCGCGCTCGACCCGGCGGTCGCGCTCGCGGTGCTCGACCTCCTGAAACGCGAGCGCGAGGAACGCGGCGCGGGCGTCGTGCTCGTCAGCCACGACCTCGAGCTCGTCCACGCGACCGCGAACCGCGTCCACGTGATGTACGCGGGCCGCGTGATCGAGCAAGCGGACGCGCACGAGCTCTTCGAGCGCCCGTGGCACCCCTACACCGCCGCGCTGTGGCGCGCCCGCGCGCGCATCGGCGGCGAACGCCAGCACCGCCTCGCCGCGGTCCCCGGCGCGCCCGCCGAGCTGACCGCGCTGCCGCCGGGTTGCGCGTTCCATCCGCGCTGCGAGCTCGCGACCGACCGCTGCCGCCGCGAGCGGCCCGACCTCTCCGGCTTGCGACGCGCGGAGACCGGCGTCTCGCTGAGCTCCGGTCGTCGCGCCGCGTGCTTCGAGAAGGAGCGCGTCGCCGGCGCGCACGCGGAGGCGTTCGACGCATGAGCGCGCTCGTCGAGCTCGTCGATCTGACGGTCGCGTACGCGGAGCGCGGTGGCGAGCGCCGCCTCAAGGCGGTCGACGGCGTGTCGCTGTCGCTCGCGCGCGGCAGCTCGGCGGCGTTGGTCGGCGAATCGGGCTCCGGCAAGTCGACGTTGGCGCGCGCGCTCGCGGGCTTGGTCGAACCCGAAGGCGGCGCGATCCGTTTCGACGGCCGCGAAGTCGCATCGCTCTCGCAGGCCGAGCGCTTCGCGCTCCGCCGCCGCGTCCAGTTGGTCTTCCAGGATCCGTTCGCGTCGCTCGATCCGCGGCTCTCGGTCGAGGAGCTGCTCGGCGAGCCGCTCGAGATCCATCGCGTCGGCGACGCGCGCGCGCGCCGAGCGAGGAGCTTCGCGTTGCTCGAAGCGGTCGGGCTCTCGACCCAGGACATCGGGCGCTACCCGCACGAGTTCTCCGGCGGCCAGCGCCAGCGGCTCGCGATCGCGCGCGCGCTCGCGCTCGAGCCCGAGCTCCTGATCCTCGACGAGCCGACCAGCGCCCTCGACGTCTCGGTCCAGGCGCAGATCCTCAACCTGCTCGCGTCGCTGCGCGAGCGCTTCGGCCTCGCGTACCTGTTCATCACCCACGACCTCTCTCTGGTCCACCAGATGTGCGAGCGCGTCGCGGTGATGTACTTCGGACGCGTCGTCGAGGAGAACGACGTCGCGGCGTTCTTCCGCGAGCCGCTGCACCCGTACTCGAAGGCGCTGGTCGCGCTTGCGCGCCGCGCGGCCGACGCGCGCACGCTGCTGGTCTCCGCCGAGGCTCCGTCGCCGTTCGACCTGCCGCCGGGCTGCAGCTTCCATCCCCGTTGCCCGCGCCGCGCCGAGCTCGGCTCGCGCTGCGTCGACGAACGCCCGGCGCTCGAGCGGCTCGGCCGCGAACGCGCGCCGTCGGTCGCCTGTCACCTGCTCGATTCGGAACGCGCACGATGAACGACTCCGTCCGGCCCCTGCTCGACATCCGCGGCGTCACCAAGCGCTACGGCGCGACCGTCGCGGTCGAACGGGTTTCCTTCTCGGTCAAGCCGGGCGAGATCGTCGGCTTCGTCGGCCCGAACGGCGCCGGGAAGAGCACGTTGCTCAAGATGGTCTCGACGTTCCTCGTGCCCGACGAAGGCTCGATCGAGCTCGCGGGCCACGACGTCGTGAAGGAGCCGCTCGCCGCGCGCGCTTCGCTCGGCTACCTCGCCGAGCACAACGCGCTCTACGACGGCATGCGCGTGCTGCGCTACCTCCAGTTCGTCGGCCGCGCCCGCGGCCTCGCGCGCGCCGAGCTCGCCGAGCGCCTCGCATGGACGATCGGCGCCTGCGCGCTCGAAGCGGTGACCAAGAAGCGCGTGCAGGAGTGCTCGAAGGGCTATCGCCAGCGCATCGGGCTCGCCGCCGCGCTGATCCACGATCCCCCGGTGATCGCGCTCGACGAGCCGACGCACGGCCTCGATCCGGTGCAGATGGCCGCGTTCCGCGACTTCCTGCGCTCGCTCGCGCCTCGCCGCGCGATCCTGTTCTCTAGCCACATCGTCGGCGAGGTGTGCGACACGTGCGAACGCGTCGTCGCGATCCACAAGGGCAAGCTGGTCGCCGACGAGCCGGTGTCCGCGCTCTCGAAACGCGCGAACGCCTCGGGCCGGACGCTCGATCAAGAGCTCGTGCGCCTGCTCGAGCCAGCGCAGGCGTCGACGGAGGCCGCGCGATGACCGCCAAACCGCTCGGTTTGCTCGCGGGCGCGCGCGTGATCGCCTCGCGCGAGTTCGCGGCGTGGTTCGACTCCGGCGTCGCGACCGCGAGCACGATCGCCGCGCTGCTGCTCGCGAACTCGATCTTCATGAACGAGTTCTTCCTCGCAGGCCGCATCGACATGGGGCCGTTCTTCGCGCGGCTGCCGGTGCTCCTGGTGCTCTTCCTGCCCGCGCAGAGCATGCGCCTCTGGGCCGAGGAACGCCGCACGCGCACGTTCGAGGTCCTGGTCACGCTGCCGCTCGCGACCGGCTCGCTGGTGCTCGGCAAGTTCCTGGCGGCGCTCGCGCTGTACGGGCTCTTCCTGGTCGGCACCGCGCCGATCGTCGTCATGCTCTGCGTGCTCGGCGCCCCCGATCTCGGGCTGCTCGCGTCGGGCTACCTCGCCGCGTTGCTGCTCGGCGGGTTGCTGCTCGCGCTCGGGTCGTTGCTGTCCGCGCTGTCGCCGGATCAAGTGGTCGCGTTCGTGCTGGCCGCGTTGGTGTCCGCCGCCTTGGTGCTCTCGGGCGACGAGCGCTTGGTCGCCGTGCTCGACGGGCTCTTCTCCGGCGCCAACGTCGGCACGTGGATCCACGACGTGTTCTCGGCGATCCCCCACTACGAGGAGCTCGTCGGCGGCATCGCGAGCGCTCCGGCGCTCGCCTACTTCGTCGGCCTCTCCGCGCTGTCGCTGTGGCTGACGACGACGCTGGTGCGGAGGCTGCGGACATGAGCGCGTTCGAGCGCCGCGTGCTGCTCGCGACCGCGCTCGTCGGCTGGCTCGCGGTGCTCTTCGCGGTGAGGGCGCTCGACGCCGCCGACGCGCCGCGCGTCGACCTCGAGCACTCGGGCTGGGTGCGGCTCGATCCGCGTGCCGAGCGCGCGATGCGCGAGCTCGACTCCGACGTCGTCGCGACGTTGGTGCTCTCGGGGCCGAACGAGCTGCCGTCGTCGGAGCGCGGGCTCGAGCGCGAGCTCGTCGAGCTGCTGGAGCGGCTCGCCGACGCCTCCTCCGGCCGCTTCCGCTGGCAACGCGTCGAGCCCGAGCGCTCGCCCGAGCTCGCCGACTGGATCGCGGCGCAAGGCGTGACGCCGTTCAGCCTGCGCGAGGTGCGCTCCGACGCGTTCGCCGAGCGCTCGGTGTTCGCGTCGTTGGTGCTGAGCTACGGCGCGCACGGCAAACGCGTGATCCACGCGATCTCGCGCGCGAGGCTCGCAGACCTGCCGCTGCTGGTCGCACAGGAGCTCGCTGAGCTCGTGCGACCGTCGCGGCCGCGCGTGGTGCTCGCCGGAGCCGCGTCGACGCGCGAGCTCGAAGCCGAGCTCGCGAAGGGCGCCGACGTCGTCCGCGTCGACCTCGCCGGCGGCGAGCCGATCCCCGCGGGCACGCCGCTGGTGCTCTGGATCGAACCCGAGCGCGCGAACGACGCCGTCGTCGCCGCCCTGACGCGGGCGATCGACGGCGGGACCAACGTGGTGCTCGCCGGCGGCGGACTCGACGCGCAAGGCCTGCCCGCGCGCTCGCGCGAAGCGCTGGCGGCGCTCGCGGCGCAGTTCGGCGCGCGCGTCGGCGTCGAGATCGTGCGCGACGACTCCGCGGTGTCGCAGAGCTCGCGCGCGACGCTCGGCAACGAGCTCGCGGTCGCGTCGATCGCTTCGGATCAGGACTTCCGCCTGCTCGGCTCGCAGCCGAACGGCACGCTCGCTTTCCGCGCGCCGAGCGCGTTGCTGACCGACGCGTCGAAGCTGGTCGAGCGCGGGCTCGAGGCGCGCGTGCTCGCGTCCAGCGGCGCGCGCGCTTGGCGCGAGGAGCCCGACCGCCCCGCGAGCTCGCCCCAGCGCGGCCGCCAGGCGCTCGCGCTGCATCTCGCGCCGCGCGACGGCTGGAGCGGCTCGCTGGTCGTCTTCGGATCCGGGAGCCCGTTCGAGGACGGCGCGTTCGAGCCGATCGAGTTCGCGCACCGCAACCTGGCGCGCGCGCTGCTCGCGTCGCTCGCCGATTCGGCGCGCGTCGCACGCGTCCGCGCGCACGCGCACGCCGCGGAAGCGTTGCCGCCGCTGTCGCCCGCCGAGCGTCTGCGCTGGCGCGCGCTGGTGATCGGCCTGGTGCCGCTGCTGCTCGTCGGTCTCGCGCTCGCACGCGGCAGCCTGGTGTCGGTTCGCGCGACGCTGTTCGGCTCCGGGCGCGAGCTCGGGTTCGTCGCGCTGCTCTTCGCGCTGTTCGCCGTCGCCGGGTTCGCCGCGACGCGGCTGCCGGCGCCCGCGGGCGTCGACGTGACGTCGTCGCGCGTGCACACGCTCGCGCCGCGCTCTCTCGCGCTCGCGGCCGAGCTCGACCAACCGGTGACGCTCGAGCTCTTCGCGAGCGCGACCTTGCCGCCGCGGATCGCGGCGACGGTCGCGCGCGTGCGCGTGGTGGTCTCGGACCTGCGAGGCGCCGGAGCCGACCTCGAGCTCGTCCGCCGCCTGCCCGAGGCGCTCTCCGACGCCGAACGCGAGGCGCTCGCGCGCGAAGGTCTCGCCGCGCGCGCGGTCGAGACCCGCGACGAGACCGCGACCACCGTGCGCGCGGTCTGGGCGGCGCTGCGCGTCTCCTGCGGCTCCAGCACCACGGTCGTCGATCTGACCTCGGTCGACGGCGACGCGGTGCTCGAGTTCCGCCTGGTGCTCGCGCTCGAGCGCGCGCTCGGCCGCCGCGCGCCGCGGGTCGCGCTCGCCGCCGACACGCCGCGCCTCTCCGCCGCCGAGGCGCGCGAGCTCTACGAGGCGCGCAAGCTCTTCGCGCCCAGCGAATCCGACGTCTACTCGCAGGCGGAGAGCTGGCTCGCCGAGAACGGGTTCGACGTCGTGCGCGTCGAGCCCGCGGCGCCGGTGCTCGCCGACGACGTCGACGCGCTCGTCTGGCTGCAGCCGCGCCGCGACGTCACTCCGATGCTCGCGACGGTCGCCGCGGCGCTCGCGCGCGGCAAAGGCGCGGTGATCGCGGCGCAGCACTACGCGATCCAGTCGCGGCGGCTCGACACCGAGCGCGGCGAGCTTGCGCACTGGCCGCGCCCGCAGTACTGCGACCTCGAGACCGGCTACTTCGCGGCGCTCGGCATCGAGTTGGTCCGCGAAGTGCTCTGCGACGCGAGCTCGGCGACGCTCGACGTCGCGACCGAGGTCGGCGCGCGCCGTTCCGCGCGCGCGCTGGAGTTCTCCACCTCGGCGCAGCCGTTCGTGCTGCGTGCGCTGCCCGAGGGCTTCAGCGCGACGTCGCCGATCGTGCGCGGGCTATCCGACCTGCGCTTGCCGTACGCGAATCGCCTGCGAGTCGATCCGGCGAAGCTCGCCGAGCGCGGGCTCGTCGCCTCGCCGCTGGTGCGCTCGAGCGCGACCACGTGGGCTCTCGATTGGCGCGGCGGCGACCTCGCGCCCGCGAGCCTGGTGCCGCCGGAGACGCTGCTCGGCCCGGTCGATCTCGCGCTCGACGTCCGCGGACGCTTCCCCGGTCTCGACGGCCGGCCCGGCGAGCGCGACGGCCGCGCGGTGCTCGTCGGCTGCTCGGAGACGTTCAAGATCGGGCAGCTCTTCGATCCCGAGTGGCGCGCCGCCGACTTCCTGCTCGCGGCGGTCGCCGCGGTCGCGCTCGACGACGCGCACGCGGAGATCCTGGCGTTGCGCCCGCGGCGCGCGGGCTTCGTCGCGCCCGACGAGGACGAGCGGTTGACCTGGCGCGCGATCGTCGTGCTCGCCGGGCCGCTGTTCGTGCTCGCGTTCGCGTGGGCGCTGCGTCGCGCGGCGGCTCGGCCGGTTGCGGGGCTCGGAGCATGATGCGCGCGCTGATGATCGTCCTCGTGCTCGCGGTGCTCGGCTTCGTCGCCGAGCGCGCGTTGCGCGGCAGGGACCGCGCGCCCGAGACGTTGGTCGAGCGCCTGCTCCCCGAGGACCGCGCGAAGGCGTTGGTCGTCGCCGCGGTCTCGCTCGAGCGCCCCGCCGACGGCACGCGTTGGATCCTCGCGCGCAAGTCGGGGCTCTGGCGTTCGCTCGACGGCACGCAAGCGGTCTGCGACTCGCGGACGATCGAAGCGTTGGTCGCCGAGCTGCTCGACGCGCGCGTCGTGCGCCGCGCGACCGGCGACGCCGAGCGCGCCGCGTACGGCCTCGCGCCGACGCCGGAGTGGCGCCTCGAGCTCTGTGGCGCGAAAGTCCTCTCGGATCCCGGTCGCGACGTGCTGTTCGCGCTCGACGTCGGCCGTTCGCTCGCGCCGAACGCGGCGTTGGTGCAGCGCACCGGCGAGTCCGCGCCGCTCGAGCTCGATTTCGACGTCGCGAGCGTGCTCGCCGCGGGCTTCGCGCCCGGCCGCGCGCCGTTCGAGGACGCGCGCCTGGTCGCCGGCCCGTTCCCCGGCCCCCAACAGACGATCGATCGCGTGTTCGTCGACCACGCGGACGGCGCGGCGCTCGAGCTCGTGCGGCTGCGCGCGAGCGAGGCCGAGCTCGCCGCCGGCGCGGCGGCTTGGACGTGGCAGCTCTCGGTCGACGGGCTCGCCAAGCCGTGCCCGAATCCGCGCGCCGAAGCGTACCTCGCATTCCTGACGTCGATCCCGATCGCGCGCGCGCTGCCGACGAAGAGCGCGGCCGAGCTCGGCTTCGATCGCCCGACCGCGCGCGTGACCGCGCTCAGCTCGTCGGGCGAGGCGATGGTCGTCGAGGTCGTGCTGCGGCGCGACCAGGCGCTCGCGTACGGCTTGAATCGGACGCTCGCGACCGTCGCGGCGCTCGACGTCGAGGTCGCCGAGCTCGTCGCGCCGACCGCCGCCGGATTGCTCGAGCTCGAGCGCCCGAACGTGTGGGACTCGTGGCTGCGCGCGCACCTGCCGGGAGCGAGTCGATGAACGCGCCGCGCGAATCGCCGCCGACGGCGACGTGTACGTTCGGCGAGCTCGAGATCAGCGACGCGCGCGACCGGATCGACCTCGACGTCGTCCACGGCTACCTCGTGCGCTCGTATTGGGCCGCCGGCATCCCGCGCGAGCTCGTCGAGCGCTCGCTCGAGCACTCGTTGGTCTTCGGCGCGTACCTCGCGGGGCGCCAAGTCGGGTTCGCGCGCGTCGTCAGCGACCGCGCGACGTTCGCGTGGCTCTGCGACGTCTTCGTGCTCGAGGAAGCGCGCGGCCGCGGCGTGTCGAAGCGCCTCGTGGAGTGCGTGCTCGCGCATCCCGAGCTCCAAGGGCTGCGCCGCTTCAGCCTGGCGACCCGCGACGCGCACGGGCTCTACGCGCGCTACGGCTTCGAGCCGCTCGGCGATCCGACGCGCTCGCTCGAGATCCTCCGGCGCGACCTCTACCGCGCCTGATCGCTGCGCGTCGGAAGCGGACGTCCTCGCCGCGCGAAACTCCCGCGAGCGGCGCCGCGCTCCCCGTCCGCGTCGAGTGACGGAGCCTCGCGGCAACCCTCCAACGACGACGCGATCACGATCAGGCCGCGAGCGAGCGGGTTCACTCCCCGGTGACGTGGACGACGACGCGACGCCGGTGCGGCGCCGTGCGGTGTTCGACGAGGTAGAGCGCTTGCCACGTGCCGAGCGCGAGCTTGCCGTCGACGATCGGGATCGACTCCGACGATCGACCGAGCGCGCTGCGCAGGTGCGCGGCCATGTCGTCGGGACCTTCGTCGGCGTGCTCGTAGCGTGGATCGCCGTCGGGCGCGAGCCGCGCGAGCCACGCGAGCAGATCGCGTCGCACCGCGGGATCGGCGTTCTCCTGGATCAGCAGGCTCGCCGACGTGTGCGCGCAGAAGACGACCGCGAGCCCGCGCTGCACGCCGCTCGCCGCGACGATGCGCGCGAGGTCGCGCGAGAGGTCGATCGCGCCGCGGCCCGGCGTGCGGAACTCCAGCGACTCCTGGTGCTGCTTCACGCCCGCATGCTGACGCGCCGCGTGGTCCTCCGCAATGACGCCGGCCGCGCTCCCCTCGGCGGGCGGAGCGCGGCCGGCTCGACGCGACGCGTCGCTCAGAACTGCGAGTCGAGCATCACCAGCGACGCCGGACCGCCGTACATGCGCTTGTTGGACACCGTGCGCACGTAGGTCTGCGCGTGCCAGACGACGCCTTCGACTCCCGCGCCGAGATCGCCGATCGCATAGCCGGTGTCGAGCATCCCGCTCGCCGGCAGCGTGCCCATCACCAAGCGATACAGGTACGGAGTCTTCACCAGCGTGACGCCGTGGAACGTCGGTTCGTCGACGAACTGCGTCGCGGTCGAGAGGAACAGGTAGAAGCGATCGCCCGGCTGGCCTTCGAAGTGCAGCAGCACGGACGAGAGCTCCGAGGACAAGCACGGTCCGAGCGTGCTTCGCACCGGCATCGGATCGTCGACGAAGGTCGCGCCCGCGGCGATCGAGTCGCCCTTGCCAGGCGCGCCGTCGGTCGCGGTGCAGAGCGTGCCGACACCGACCGGTCCGCCCAGTCCGCCGTCGCGCAGGCAACCCATCACGCGCGCGATCGCGTTCGAAGTCTCCAGCGCGATCCCGTCGCCGCCGTCGCCGCCGCTGCCGGGCTCGATCCCGCCGGTCGCGCAGTCCATGAAGCCGTCGCCGCCGCCCGCGCCGTCGCCGCCTTGGAACGTCGAGTGCGAGGCGAAGAGGAAGCCGCTCTTGACGAGACAGCCCGAACCGCCGGCGGTACCCGGCGCGCCGAGCGTCGCGAGGTCCTGCTCGCCGTCGCGGCCCTCGGCGGTGACGCCGTAGAGCGCGAGATTGCCGGCGTCGAGCTCGATCCCATGACCGCCGTTGCCCGGGTAGTCGCACACGATGCCGCCGGAGATGAACGAAGAGACGACCGCGACGTCGAACGAGTGATCGACCCGCAGTCCGGCCGCTCCATCGGCGCCGCTGAATCCGCACGCGCCTTCGAGCGTCAGGCCTTGCAGCCGCACCGAGCCCAACGAGTCGAGCACCGAGAGCGCGGGCCCGTTCGCGCCGAGGATCGAGAACGCGTCGCCCTGCAACACCACGGTGTCGCCGAGCGCGAGGTTCCGAATCGTCACTTCGCCGGCGACTTCGACCTTCTCACCGGCGGAGGCGTCGACGCGAGCGACGATCGTCAGCTCCTTCGCGTCGACGACGAAGCCCGTGTACGTGCCCGCATCGACGACGACGATGTCGCCGGCGACCGCGGCATCGACCGCGCCTTGGATGTCGGAGAACGCGCCGGACGGGCCGACGACCCAGACCTTGGCTTGCACCGGCGCCGCGAAGGCGTCACCGGCCGTGAGCAACGACGACGCGGCGCCCGCGAATGCGATCGCGGCGGCGAACGAACGATTGCGGCCGAACGCGGCGCGCGATTCTGTCGAGCGGTTCATTTCCCACCTCACCGAATAGGGGTTCTGCATCGCGCGCGAACTGGGGTGCCTTGCGAAGCGATGCGCGAGATCTAGCGCACTCCGTAGTCTGGGTTTCGCAACGATCCAACGACAACCGTAGTTGGACGTGCTCGCATCGGAACGAGTGCGCAAGTCGACGCAGCACGATGCGAGCGCTCCCGCTCGAAACCGTGCGAGCGCGAGCGCACACCGGCGACCGACTCGCTCGATCGTTCGAGTGCGCTACTTCCCGATCAGGAAGTGCGCGATGTCGCCCTCGCGCATCACGTAGTCGCGGCCTTCCGCGCGCAACTTCCCGGCGGCCTTGATCGCGTGCTCGGTCTTGTAGTGCTGCAGGTCCTCGAGCGAGTAGATCTCGGCGCGGATGAAGAACTTCTCGAAGTCCGAGTGGATCACGCCCGCGGCGACCGGAGCGGTGTCGCCCTTGTGGATCGTCCACGCGCGGATCTCCTTCGGACCCGCGGTGAAGAACGTAGACAGGCCGAGCAGGTGGAACGCCTGGCGGATCAAGCGGTGCAGGCCGGCCTCCTCGAGCCCGAGGTCGGCGAGGAACTGCGCGCGGTCGGCCGGCTCCATCGCCGAGAGCTCGCCCTCGATGTCGCCGCAGAGCGCGACGACCTCCGCGCCGGTCGCGGCGGCGTGCTCGCGCACGATGTCGACCAACGGCGACTTGCCTTGGAGGTCGTCGTCGCCGACGTTCGCGACGAAGAGCACCGGCTTCATCGTGATCAGGAAGAGCGGCTGCAACGCATCGCGCTCGGGCTTGGTCCAGTGGTGCGCGCGCAGCGATTCACCGCGCTCGAGCATCCCCTTCGCGCGCTCGTAGACGTCGCGTTGGAAGATCGAGTCCTTGTCGCCGCCCTTCGCTTTCTTCGCGACGCGATCGACCGCGCGTTCGACGGTGTCGAGGTCGGCAAGCGCGAGCTCGACCTCGATGATCTCCATGTCGCGCTTCGGATCGACCGAGCCCGCGACGTGGATGATGTCCTTCTTCTCGAAGCAGCGCACGACGTGGAGGATCGCGTCGCACTCCTTGATCGTGCCGAGGAACTTGTTGCCGAGCCCCTCGCCCTTCGACGCGCCTTTCACCAGGCCGGCGATGTCGACGACCTTCAACGCGGCCGGCAGGATGCGCTCGGTCGGCATGAACTGGTGGATCTGCTCGAGCCGCGCGTCCGGCACGTCGACGACGCCGATGTTCGGCTCGATCGTGCAGAACGGGTAGTTGGCGCTCTGCGCGCCGGCGGCGGTGATGGCGTTGAAGATGGTCGACTTGCCGACGTTGGGCAGTCCGACGATTCCGCAGGCGAGTCCCATGGCGATTCCGATTCAGTCGAGCAGGGCGAGGCAGTCGATTTCGACACGCGCGCCGCGGGGCAGACCCGCGACGGCGACGGTGGCGCGCGCCGGCGGCGCATCGCCCGAGAAACGTTGGCCGTAGACCTCGTTCATCGCCGCGAAGTCGGCCATGTCGACGAGGTAGACGTTGCACTTCACGACCTTGGCGAAGCTCGAGCCCGCCGCGGCGAGCACGCCTTCGAGGTTCTTCAGCACGCGTTCGGTCTGCGCGCGCACGTCGCCGCCGACGAACTCGCCGGTCGCGGGGTCGAGCGCGATCTGGCCCGAGCAATGCACGAAGCCGCCGGCGACGATCGCCTGGCTGTACGGACCGATCGCCTTCGGGGCGGCGGGAGTCGCGATGACACGCTTGGACATGGCTCGAGGCGGCGGGTTAGCGCGCGAACCGCGCTCGGAGGCGGCGCGCGACGGACTTCGGCACGAAGGAGGTGAGCTCGCCCCCCATCTCGGCGATCTGGCGGACCAGCGTGCTCGAGATATGGGCGTGTTCGGGAGACGAGGCGAACAGCACGGTCTCGATCTCCGGGGCGAGCGCCCGGTTCGAGCGCGCCATCTGGAGCTCGTAGTCGACGTCCGCGGCGCTGCGCAGGCCGCGCAGGATGAAGCCGGCGCCGTGCGCGCGGCAACCGTCGATCACCAGGCCCTCGAGGCGCGCGACCGCGACGTTGTCGAGGCCCTTCAGCGCGTCGGCGAGCAGCTCGAGGCGCTCGTCCGCGGAAAGCAGCCCGGTCTTGGTCGGATGCACCGCGACCGCGACGGTGACGCGGTCGAACGCCGCCGCCGCGCGCCGCACGAGATCGAGGTGACCGAGCGTCACCGGATCGAACGTGCCCGGGAACAGGGCGTGCCTCGTTTGCTTCGGACGGGCCTTGGACATCCGTGGGATTGTAGCGAGCCGCGGGCTCGGAACGCTCCGCGCGGATCGCGGAAGACCCGCAACCGAGCGCGCGCGCCGCGGTCGAGCCTTGGACTGGACCGCCGTGCCGACCGCCTACTCCGCCTCCGAGTTCGACGACGACGACCTGCGGTCTGGGGACGACGACCTGCGGTCTAAGGCCGACGACCCGCGGTCCGGGGCCGAGGAAACGAGCTTGCCCGACGCCAAGACGCGCCCGCGAGCCGGCGAATCGTGCGCTCGCGGCGAGGCGCCGCCGCGCCCGTTGGTGTGGGCCGCGCTCGCGGTCGCGTTCGGCGCTGCGGGCGGGCTCGCGGCCGAGCCTTTGGCCCCATGGGGCCTGATCGCACTCGCGGGCGTGCTGCTCGCGAGCGCCGCGTGGGTGCTCGGCTGGGCGGCGGCCGGCGGCGAGCCCGCGCTCGGCCACGCCCCCGCCGCGCGGGCACGCGCGTCGGCGCTCGTGGCAGCGGAACGGGCGGAGGTCGC
>JADLBP010000047.1 GCA_020847695.1 Planctomycetota bacterium | reverse complement strand
GGCTCAGCTACCGGGCGGGAGTTCAGAACTCGATCGGCGCGGAGAGCGATTGGACTCCGCTGGTGACGCCGCTCAACCGTCACTACCGGCAAGTGATCGGCAGCAACGTCAGCTATCCGACGCTGTCGTTGGTGCCGACCGCCGGCAGCCTGCCCGCGCCGCTCGCCGCGGTGCCGGGCATCTTCCGGTTCCCCGAGCCCGGCCGCGAGTACGTCGTCATCGACGCCGCGGACCGCGCGTTCGGCGTGTGGGACACCGATGCGTTGGTCGACGCTTCGCACACCGAGGCCGACGTCGCGGGTCCGTACACGGTGCGCGTGCAGATCTTCGACCAGGCGGGCAACGACGTCACCGCGAGCACGCCGGTGCTGCGCATCAGCGATCGTCAGCTCGACGGCAGCTACACGACGAGCGCGCTCGCCGCGAGCAAGCCGTTCCTCTTCGTGCACGTCGACGGCCGCGCGATGGAGGCGGAGATCCGCGACGTGATCGAAGCCGGTCAGACGACGACCGGCACCGGCTGCGGCTTCCTGGTCGCGAACCCGGATGCCGACGTCAAGGTGTTCGTGAAGGCGTTCCACCCCGGCGGCGTCGGCGTTCCGGGCGATCCCGACCGCTTCCTCGACTCGTGGCACTACATGATCCAACGCGGCGCGTCCGCGGCGACGGTGGTCGACTACAGCGTCTCGAACGCGAACGCGGGCTCGCCGACCGGCTACTACGCGTTGCCCGACGCCGGCGTGCCGGCGCAGCGGGTCGACGACCTGCTCGCGGGCGTCGCGGGCGGCCCGAACGTGCAGCGGCGTTGCACGTTCGACGTCGACCTGCGGGTCTACACGCTGACGCGTGACGGCTACTCGGTGCGCACGGATCGCCACCGCTACGACTCGGCGTCGTTCGCGTTGATCGATCGAAGCACCGTCGCGTGAGGGCGGGTCCCCGAGGGCGGCTCGAGCAGCGAGCTCGGGCCGCCCTTCTCGTAGCTCGCGGACGAGCCGGCGATTCGGCGACTCGGGGCGTTGCGCTCGTGACGCGCGGCCGAGCGCTGGTTAGAACGGAGCGATGCGCTCGCTGCTCTTCGCCGTCGGCTTACCGCTGTGGCTCGCGCTCTTCGCGGCCGGCGCGCCGTTCGCCGCGTCCGACGTCGAGGCGCCCGCGCCGCTCGCGAAGGTCGCGATCGTCGGAGCGAGCGTCAGCGCCGGCTACGGCCTCGATCCGAGCGCCGCGCCCGCGCTCGGCGAGACGTCGAAGGTCAACCTCGCTCGGATCGTCGACGCGTCGATCGTCGGCGCGCACGCGATGCCGATCGATCAGTCCGATCTGATGTTCTTCGCCGCGGCGAAAGCGACGGCGAAGCGGTCGGTCAAGGCCGCCGTCGCCGCGAAGCCGTCGCTCGTGGTCGCGCTCGACTACGTGTTCTGGTTCGGCTACGGCGACGGCGATCCGAAGCAGCGGCTCGAGCGGCTCGCCGACGGCCTGAGGGTGCTCGAGAGCGCGCGTTGCCCGGTGCTGCTCGGCGACTTCCCCGACTTCAACGGCGCGAAGGTCGATCCGATGATGCTGCCGCCGAGCTCGATCCCGTCGAAGGACGTCCTCGCCAAGCTCAACGCGGCGTGCCGCGCGTGGGCGCAGGGGCGCGAGAACGTGATCGTGGTGCCGGTCGGCGAGCTCTTCCGCAAGCTCGCCGCCGGCGAGACGCTCGAGGTCGGCGGCAACGCGCTCGGCGCCGACGCTCGCGCGCGGCTGATGCAACGCGATGGCCTGCACCCGACGCTCGAGGGCACGTGCGCGCTCTGGGCGCTCGCGGTCGACGCGTGGCTCGCGACCAAGCCGCCGGACGTCGATGCGAGCGCGCTGTTGCTCGAGCTCGGTCCGCTCGCGGCGAAAGCGGGCGCGGCGCCCGACGCGGCCGGCGCGTCGAAGTCGAAGCCGGCGCAGAAGCTCCTCGAGTCGCCCGCCGGAGGCTGAGCGCGTCGCGCGCGGGGCGACCGGCGCTCCGCGCGGCGAGCGAGCGATCGGTGGACGTCGCCTGCGGTCGGTCGGTCGGCGAAGTCGCGGTGGGGGAAACTCGCGCGCCCGACGCGTGGGTTCCGCTCGAGCCCGTCGCGCGTCGCAAAGGGCTTGACGGTTCGCGAGAACTCGTCGAACCTGCTCGGCCCGATGCCCGCCGCGCCCCCTTCGTCCGAACCGTCCGCCGGGGCGCCTTCCGGGCCGCCGGCGCGCCGCGGGCTCGGGCGCAAGCTCGCGCTCGCCGTCGCCGCGTCGGTGGTCGCGGTCGTGCTCGCCGAAGTCGGCCTGCGCGTCGTGCAGCGCCTGCGCGGCCACCCGTACGACGCGGCGCGCGTCGAGCAACGGCTCGAAGCGCTGCGCGCGTCGCTCTCCGACGGCGTGCCGCAGACCAGCGACGCGGGCCAAGACGCCGCCGCCCAGAAGCCTCGCGCCAAGGCGCGCAGCGCGTCGCAGGACCTGCTGCATCCCTACATCGGTTACGACCACTCGCACTTCAGCGCGCAGCTCGAGGAAGAGTTCGCGTACTTTCGCACCGAGCGCTCGAAGGAAGTCTTCGACGTGTTCGTGTTCGGCGGCTCGGTCGCCGGCGGATTCGCGGTGGTCGCGAACGAGTCGTTCCGCAAGCGGCTCGCCGACGATCCGCGTCTCGGCGGACGGCCGGTGCGCGTGTGGGTCGAGGGGCGCGCGGCGCAGAAAGAGCCGCAGCAGACCGCACTGCTCGCCTACTTGCTCTGCTGCGGCGCCGAACCCGACGCGGTGATCGCGCTCGACGGCTTCAACGAGGTCGCGGTCGGGCTGCAGAACGTCCGCGCGGAGATCTCGCACCTCTATCCGTACTTGCCGGCGTGGCTCGCGCGCGCCGGAGGCACCGAACGCAACCGCGCAGTGCTCGAGCTCGCGCTCGATCTCCAGGAACGGAAGCGGACCGCGCTCGCGAAGGTCGAGCGGATGCTCGACTGGCGCGCCGCGCGCTTCGCGCTCTCCGGCGAGTTCGGCCTCGCGTCGATGGAGCGGTCCGCGCGCGCGGTCACCGACGGTTTCCTGGTGCTGCAGGAGCGGCTCGGCGCCGACAACGGCACCGACCAGCTCGCGCCGCCGCCGCTCGCGGGCACCGACGAGCAGCACGTCGATCGCTGCGTGCGCACGTGGGTCGCCGGAGCGCGCTCGCTCGCCGGCGCCTGCCGCATCCGAGGCATCACGTTCCTCGAAGTGCTCCAGCCGACGTTGCACGACACCGGCTCGAAGCCGCTCGATGCGCGCGAGATCGAGCGCGGCACCGCGATCGAGGCGTGGACCACCGGCGTGCACCTCGGCTACCCGAAGCTGCGCGCGGCCGGCGCGGAGCTCGCGAGCTCGGGCGTCGCGTTCCTCGACGCATCGATGGTGTTCCGGGCGGAAACGCAGCCGCTGTACATCGACGCGTGCCACTTCAACAAGGCGGGTTACGAGCTGCTCGCCGCCGCGATGGCGCCCGCGTTGCTCGACGCGCTCGAGCGGGACGAGGCCGCGCGCAAATGAGCTCCGATCCCGCACTCGGCGCGCGCCGCATCCGCAGGCGCTTCGCGTGGCTCGCGCTCGCCGTCGTCGGCGCGCTCGCGCTCGTCGAGGTCGGCACGCGCGTGCGCCTCGCGGTCGACGGCCGCGCGTGGGACGCGGACGCGGCCCGCGCGCACGCCGAGCAGGCGCTCGCCGAGTCGCGCGCGCGCGCGCCGGCCGGCGTGGCGACCTCCGCCGGCGCCGGCGATCCGGCGCGCAGCGTGCTGCACCCGTACTTCGCGCGCGACACGCTCGCTCATCGCGAAGCGCTGCGGCGCGCGGTCGAGCTCGACACCGGCGGCGACGCGGCGAGCGGGTTCGACGTCGTCGTCCTCGGCGGCACCGAAGCCGCCCGCTTCGCGGCGAGCGATGCGCAGGCGCTGCTCGAGCGCTTGCGCGCCGACCCGCGGCTCGCCGGGCGCACGCCGCGTCTGTGGAACGAAGCGCGCGACGAGTTCAAGCAGCCGCAGCAAGTGTCGGTGCTCGCGTACGTGCTCGCGTCGGGCGTCGAGCCCGAGCTCGTGATCTCGCTCGACGGCCCCGGCGAGATCGCGCTCGCCCTCGACAACGGCCGCGCGGGCTCGCATCCGGTGTACCCCGCGCGCGACTTGTGGGCGTCGCGCGTCGGCCGGCCGATCGACGATCCCGAGCGGCTCGCCGCGCTGCTCGCGTGGCGCCGCGCCGAGCTCCAAGTCGAGCGCACGGCGCGCCGTCAGACGGGCTTCTTCGCGGTGCACAGCGCGTTCGTCGGCTCGCTCGGCGCGGCGAAGCTCGCGGACGAGATCGAGCTCGCCCGCGCCGCGCTCGCGAACGTCGACGCGGTCGCTGCGCGCAGCTCCGGCGACTTCGTCGTCACCGGGCCGAAGCACCCCGCGGTCGACGACGCGATCCTGCGCACCGCGGCACGCGCGTGGTTCGAGGGCGCGTTGACCAACGCCGGGATCTGCCGCGAGCGCGGCACCGCGTACGTCCACGTGCTGCTCGCGACGCCGGGCGAGGGCGGCGTCACGCCGGTCGAGCGCGGGCTCGGGATGCTGCGTTCGGCGCTCGGGCGGCTCGCGACGCACGGGGTGGCGGTGGTCGACGGCGATCGGGCGCAGCGCGACGGGCGCGCGCTCTCCGAGGTGCTCGCCGAGCGCTGTGTCGCGGAGCTCGACGCGGTCGCCGCGCGCGCGGCGAGGCGCTGAGCGATTCCGGGTGCGCAGGCCCTCGTTCGTAGCGCGGAATCCGACCGTCGGGCCCAAGATGAGGCAATGCGCGGCCGCGTCGGTCGCGCGGGAGGTCGATCGGCCATGTCGTCGTCTCGCAGCTTCGCTGGTGTCGCGCTCGCGTTCGTCCTGTCGTTCTCGTGGGGTGCGTGCGGCGGCGGGGGAGGCGGCGGCAGCTCCGACCTCGTCGTGTCCGGCAGCGTGCTGACGCCCGCCGGCCAGGGCTTGCCCGCGCCGATGTCGGGCCTCGCGCCGGTTCCCGATGGCACGCCGGTCGCGTTGGTCCGGTTGGATCCCGCGGGCCACGCGCTCGCGACGCTCGACACGACGCACACGTCCGGCGGTCGGTACTCGTTCGACCTCTCCGCGCGAGACGTCGACCTCGCGAGCGACCTCGCGGTCGTCGCCGGCAACACGCCCGGGCTGCGCGCGCTGGTCGTCGCGAAGTCGATCGACGTCGACCCGATCTCCGACGCGGTGCTCAGGCTGCTGCTCGAGCCAGGAACCGGTTTGCCGGCGTTCACGGTCGGCGAGGTGCGCGATCTGCTCGACTCCGTGCGCTTGTTGGTCGCGGCACAGGAGCTCGGTGTCGCCGCCGATCTCGAAGCGACGATCGAGCTGGTCGTCCAGGCGGTGCATGCCGAGCCCGGGTTGTCGGCGTTCGTGGCCGCGGCGTCCGCGCAGGGCGAGACCAGCGAGGGTCCCGGCGACGTCGGCGACTACTTCCCTGCGGCGGTCGGCAACGTGTGGCGACTCGACGGCGTGTTGCAGGGCTCGGGTCAAGCGTCGCAGACCTACACCCACGTCCGACGCGTCGCGAAGCAGACGCTCGGCAGCATCTTCGTCGACGAGAGCGACGCGCTCGCGGAGTCGGGGACGATCCAGCACGTGTTCACGGAGACCGGGCGAGCGCTCGTCTACGAGGGCAACGACGATCCCGCCGATCCGCTGACGCCGCTGGTCGCGCCTTACGATCAATTGCGCTTCCCGTTGCGCGCGGGCGAGAAGTTCCAGCAGTTCGCTCGCAACGGCGTGCCGCTCGGCGAGGACCTCGACCTCGACGGCAAGCTGGACAAGGCCGACGTGCGCTCGACGGTGCGCACGGTCGCGTTCGAGGACGTCGTCGTCGCCGCCGGCTCGTTCTCGCACTGCGCGCGGATCGAGACCAAGCTCGAGCTCGCGTTGCTGCTGACCACCGGCATCCCCGCGACCTCGACGGTGACCTCGACCGATTGGCTCGCTCCGCACCGCGGTACCGTGCGGAGCGAGGCCGTGCTGAAGGTCGTGGTCGCCGGCCAGAAGTCGTCGCAGCTCTACACCGAGACGCTCGGCGCGTTCCAAGTCGACGACGAAGGCTTCGGCGTGCTGCCCGCGGTCGCCGTGGTGAGCGACGTCAGCCCCGCGAACTCGAACACCGAGGAGCCCGGCAGGCCGGGCGTCGCGTTCGATGGCTCTCGATACCTGGTGGTCACCGTGCGCGACGGAACGCCGTTCGATCGACTGGTCGGCGCGTTCGTCGGCGCGAACGGAGTCGCCGGCAACGAGTTCACGATCGTGTCCGCGACGAGTCACATGTTCGGCGAGCCCGCGGTCGCGTTCGACGGGACCGACTACCTCGTCGTGTACGGAGAGAACGCGCAGATCCGCGGCGTGCGCGTCGGCGGCGCGGGCAACGTGCTCGACCCGAGTGGTTTCGCGATCTCGAGCTCGGGGAGCTCGAACTTCTCGCCCGCGCTCGCGGTCGACGGCGTGAACTATCTCGTCGTCTGGAGTCACTGGGACCCGGTCGCGCAGGGCGACGTCTACGGCGCGCGCGTCCGACCGAACGGCGTCGCGCAGGGCGAGTTCGTGGTCAACGCCGCGCCGGGCTCGCAGTTGGCGCCCGCGATCGACTTCGACGCCACCCAGTACGTCGTGGTTTGGCAGGACGCCGCGAGCGGACTGTCGGAGCTCCGAGGCGCGCGCGTCGACCTCTCCGGCGTCGTGCAGGACCCCTTGGGCTTCGACGTCGCGGCTTCGGCGGTCGATCTGTCGTCGCCCGAGCTCGCGTACGACGGTACGCGGCACCTGGTCGTGTGGAACGAAACGGGACCCGCCGGCGCGCTGCACGTCCGCGGTCTCCGGATCGCGTCCGACGGCACGCCCGCGGATCCGACGTCGTTCGCGATCGTCGCGACGGAGGCGGCGAACCTCGACCTCGCGGTCGCGCACGACGGCACGAACTGGCTCGTCGCGTGGAGCGTGCGCGGCTACTCCGCGCCCGCCGGCGTCTACGCGCGCCGCGTCGCGTCGTCGGGCGCGCTGCTCGACGGCTCGGCGAGTTCGCCCGGATTGCTGCTCGGCGGTCCGAGCACGATCGCGCAGCCGGTGCACCCGTTGGTCGTCGCGGGCGCGAGCTCGTGGTTCGTCGCGTGGGTGCGCAACGTCGAGCTGCTCGGCGAAGCGAAGGACGTCGTCGCCGCGTTGGTCTACCCGTTCTGACGCCGCTCAGTAGCCGAGCTGGTTCAGCAGGTCCGCGTTCGCGGCTGGCTCGCCGGCGCTCCCCGGGTCGCCCCCGCTTGCGGGTTGAAGCGGCGCGGACCGCAGCATCCGCTCGGGCAGGAGCGGCGTGAGCTCTTGGACGAGCTCGCGACGTTCCGCCGCGAGGTCGCGCGTCTCGCCGGGGTCGGTCGCGAGGTCGTAGAGGCGCGCTTCGTCGCCGAGCAGCACGAGCTTCCACGGCCAGCGCACCACCGCGCGCATGTCGCGGCCGGCGAGCGCTCCGTGGCGCGCGACGCGGAACGGCGCGGCGCCGTGTTGCACCCGCACCGGACCGTCCGCGTCGAGCGTCCGCAGGTCGCGGCCCGGGCCGCGGTACTCGACGCCGGTCAGCGCGGCGAGCGTCGCGGCGACGTCGAGCGGGCTGACCGGTCCGCCGGTCGACGGCAACGTCGCGCCGCGCGGCGGGAAGATCAGTTGGGGCACGCGCACGAGCTCCTCGAACACCGCGGTGCCGTGGTCGGTAATGCCGTGCTCGCCGAACGCTTCGCCGTGGTCGCCGAGCACGATCACCCACGTGTCGTCGAGGCGGCCGAGGCGCTCGAGCTCGCCGAACAGCTCGCCGACGCGCGCGTCGAGCCGCAGGATCTGCTCGTCGTAGCGCGCCATCAGCCGGAGATTGCGGTCCGCGTCGTTCGCGAGCATCACCGGCGTCGTCGGATCGAACACGCTGGTCGGTCCGAACGTCCCCGCGACGCCGTCGAGCGCGATGTGCGGCCCGTGGGCATCCATGAAGTTGACGAGCCCGAAGAACGGACCCTCGCCGGCATCGGCGAGCCGCTCGAGCAGCCGCGCGGACACTCGCTCGCCGCCGGCGTACGGCTTGACGTCCTCCGCGCGCAGGCTCGGCGCGACCAGCGCGCGCACGCGTTCGCCGAGCGGTTGCAGCGTCGCGTTCGGACCGATCCACTCGTAGCTCTGGAAGCCGCGCGAGAGGCCGCGCGCTTCGCGCAGCCACGGGTTGGCGAACACCGCGAACGTCGCGCGGCCGTTCGCGCGCATCCCTTCGACCAGCGACGGCACGTCGGGGAAGAGCCCGAGCCCGAACGTCGCTTCCTTCTTCTGTCCGGAGTAGTCGGCGCCGTGGACGCTCGGAAGTTGTCCGGTCAGCAGCGTCGCGTGCGCGGGCACGGTCCAGCTCGAGTTCGAGTACGCCTGCTGGTAGCGCACCGCGCCCGGCCGACGCGCGAGCCACCGCGCGAGTTCCGGCGTCGTCTCGCGCTCGTAGCCGTACAGCGACGTGTGATCGGCGCGGACGGTGTCGAGCACGATCAAGAGCACGTTCTCGCGCGACGCGCCGCTCGGCGAACTCGCCGTCAGCGGCGCGGCGTCGACGCGAGAGCTCGCGCGCCACGCGAGTGGGCTCGCGGCGAGCGCGAGCAAGACCGCGAGCGTCGCGAGCGACGTCATAGCGACCGAACGCCGCGCGAACGGACGGCTCGCGAGCCACGCGAGCCCGAGCGAGAGCGCACCGAAGACGACCGCATGCCGCGCGAGCGCCGCTTGGCCGGGCGTCAGCTTGCCCGCGGCGATCACCACGGTCAGCCACGGGGCGAGCAGGCTCGACAACGACAGCACGCCGCCCGCGAGCAGGCCTTGGACAAGCGCGTGCGGCGGCGCGCGGCGCACCAGCCACGCGACGAGCGCCGCGGCGAGCGCGAGCACCGGCAGCGCGAGCACGCCGTGCAGCAGCCAGCCCGCGGTCGCGACCCACGCTATCAGCGCGAGCGTCGTCGGGAGCCGCACCAGTGCCGCGACGAGCCCGAACGCCAGCGAGCCACCGACGACCAGCAGCGCGCACGCGCCGAGGTAGGTCGTGACGAGCTCGCCGCCGCGCGCGAGCGCGAACACGGACTCGCAGAGCACGCTCGCGACTCCGGCGAGCGCGCACGCGAGAACCTGTGCGGTATCGCGCGGTCGGGGCGTGCGGAGTTCGGGGCGCATCATGGAGCCATGCTATCGGATCGCGCGTCGTCGTCGGCGTCGCGTGCGGACGGCACATGACGAGCGCGAGCGGGTTGTCGCGTTCCGCGGACCCGGTTACCGTTCAGCGGATCGAACCCGCGGTCCCGAGTGCCGAGCGACGCTCCCGCGCGCCCGCTCCGCGGGCGACGCGCTGGATCGCGTGGGGCTTGGCCGCGATCGTGCTCGCGAGCCTCGCCGGGCTGGTGCACCCGTGGTTCGATCCGACGTCGGACGGCTCGCTCTACATCCTGACCAGCCGCGCGCTGCTCGACGGCGACGGCTACACCGTGCTCGGCATCCCGTTCGTCGCGCGGCCTCCGGGTTACGCGGCGCTGATCGCGCCGATCCTCGCGGTCGGCCGAGGCAACTTTTGGGCGCTCAATCTCTTCACGAGCCTCTTCGGCGCGGCTGCGGTGCTCGGGTTCTTCGCGCTGCATCGCCGAGCGCTCGGCGCGGCGCTCGCCGCGGTGCTCGCGCTGGTCGTCTGGCTCGAGCCCGCGTTCCAACAGCTCTGCAATCGCGTGATGTCGGACGCGCCGGGGCTCGCCTTGTTGTTCGGTTGCCTGCTGCTCGAGCGCTGGGTCGATCGCAAGCCGACGTTCGCGCGCCAGGCGCTGCTCGGATGCGCCCTCGGCGCGTCGGCGTGGGTGCGCACCGTGCTGGTGCTCTTGCTACCCGCGATCCTGCTCGCGCGTTGGCTCCGCGGCGCGCGCGCATCGAAGTGGCGCTCGCACACGTTCCGGTTCGCCCGCTCGCAAGCGGCGTTCGTCGCGGCGTGCGTGCTCGTCATCCTGCCGTGGAACGTGCACGTCGCGCGCAACCAACCGCCGTTACCGCTCGATCAGTTCGAGCTCTACTCCTACGAGACCGGGCTCTTCCACGTCGATGCCTCCGATCCGACGTCCGAGCGCGCGAGCCCGAGCGAGATCCTCGCGCGCGTCCCGCACAACGCGCCGCGGATCCTCGCCGCGATCGGCAGTCGGATGCACGACGCCGTGCGCGGGTGGGGGCACCTCGCGCTCGGCGCGCTGCTGCTCGGCGCCGCGTCGATCCTGGCGCTGCGTCGGCGTTCGAGTGAGGACTTCTTCCTGCTCGCGTCGCTCGCGGTGCTGCTCGTGTTCTACGACTTCACCGTGCGCACGGTCCTGCCGGTGTTCGTGCTCGCGCTCGGTTCGAGCGTCGCGTTCGCGCACGAGCTCGGCAGCGCGCGCTTCGGCGAGCGGCGCACGCGCATCGCGTTGGGCGTCGCGCTCGCGGTGCTCTGCGCGCTCGACTGCCGGCCGCGCGCGGGTTGGGACGAGATCGAGACGCGCCATCGACACTACGTCGAGGTCGCCGAGGCGATCGAGCGCGAGCTCCCGCCCGACGCGCGCCTGGCCTCGGGACTCGGCTGGCACCTCGGCGCGTTCCTCGATCGGCCGGTGTACAGCCTCTACTGGGCGTACCACCGCGAGCCGACCGGCGAGACGCTCGCGCGCACGCTCGAGAAGTACGCCATCGACCGCGTCGTCTTGACCAGCTTCGAGCCGACGGACACGCCGTTCTTCGCGGAGCTACAGCGCAGCGGCGAGGGGCTGCCGCTCGGCGAGTGGGCGACCGCGTTCGACGTCCGCTGAGCTCGCGCGCGCGGATGTCGGGCCGGCAAGCGGCCGCGCATCGCGCGCGGCGGCCGCTCGCCGACTCGGAGACCGGGACGCCGTGGAGCGCGACTTGGCCCGGCGCGCGGGGCAGGCTTCAGCGCTTCGAAACCTGCACGAAGGCCTCGGCGAGCGCGAGCTTCATGTGCTCCCAGCTGCGCGCGTCCGCCTTGGCGTCGTACGCGACGCCCGGGATGCCGTACTTGTCGGCGTCGCGGTTGGTGAACGAGTGCACCGCGCCGGCGTAGCTCAGGAACTGGTAGTCGAGCTTCGCCGCTTTCATCTCGGCGACGAACTTCGCGAGCTCCTCGGTGCTGACGAACGCATCGTCGCCGCCGTGGCAGACGGTGATCGTCGCCGTGATCCGCGCGTTGTCGTCGGCGGTGCCGAGCGACGAGAGCTTGCTCGCGTGGAACGGCACGATCGCGCGCAACGGAGCGCCGGCGCGCGCGAGCTCGAGCGCGACCGTGCCGCCCATGCAGTAGCCGATCGCCGCGATCCGCGTCGCGTCGACCTGCGGCTGCTTGGCGAGCACGTCGTACCCCGCCTTCGCTCGGCCGCGCAGCAGCTCGACGTTGCCGTAGAGCTCGCCCGACCACGCTTGCGCTTGCTTCGCGTCGCCGGTCAGCTTGCCCTTGCCGTAGAGATCGAGCGCGAACGCGACGTAGCCGAGCTCGGCGAGCTTCTTGGCGCGCTCGTGGGCGTACTGAGAGTTGCCCCACCATTCGTGGCAGACGACGACGCCGGGTTGCGGCGCCTGCGCGGTCGCCTTCGAGGCGTCCCAGACGAGGAAGCCTTCGAGCTCGACGCCGTCGTGTTGGTAGGTGATCGATTGGGTGCGCAGTTCGGCGAGCGCGGGAGCGGCGGCGAACGCGAGCGCGACGAGAGCGAGAGCGGAGCGGAGCAGTCGATGCATGGCGATCCTCGTGGGGTTCAGGGCGCGGCAGGGTAGCAGCGCGGCGGCCGATCCTCATCTCGCGGACCGTCGGAAGCCGCGCGTCGCGCGCGGCGGGACGCGCGCTCGGCGGCCGAGCGAGGGCTCCGCCGGCGCGCGCTTGCTCAGTGCCTGCGCTCGAGCCAAGCGCGCACCCGCGGCAGCAGCACGCGCGCGACCAGCTCCTGACCGCGCACGTCGACGTGCAGGTCGCTGTAGTAGGAGTCCGACAGGCGCGCGCCGAAGTGCTCGCGCAGGTCGAGCACGTCGATGCCGAGCTCGCGCAGCCGGGCCTCGAAGCGCGCGGTCAGGCGTTCGAAGTGCGCCAGGTCGTCGCTGGTCAGGCCGAGTTCCTTCCAGATCGCATCGAGCTCGCTCGCTGCGAGGTCGTCCGGCGGGAACGCGACCGGGATGCAGACGAACAGCAGCTCGATCGAGCGCTCGCGCGCGACGCGCTGGATCTCGCGGCTGACGCGCACGGCTGCCTCGAAGGCGGGTTCGAGCTCCTCGGGGTACGCGCGGAAGTAGAGCAGTTGGTTGAGCGCGTTCGCGACGCCGGACGAGCTCGCCTTGCCGGCGCGCGAGATCTGCTGCCAGTACTCGCGCGTCCGCGGCGGCGGCACGGTGCGCGCGTAGAAGTGGCGCATTCGCACCATGCCGACGAAGTCGTTGCCGGGATAGAACGCGACGATGCACGCGTCCGGCTTCTCCGGGAGGAAGCGCTGCAGCGCGCCGAGGTAGTTGTAGAAGCTGAACCCGCAGATGCCGGCGTCGAGTACCTCGATCGTCTCGCCCGCGCGCTCGGCGCGCAGCGCGTCCTCGATCCGCTGGCAGAACGTCTCGCGGTTGTTGCACGCGCCGTCGGTCTGCGAGTCGCCGGTGACCAACACGAAGAAATCGCGGTCGGGCGCGAGCTCGTGATCGTCGCGCAGCCCGAGCGAGTTCGCGCGGCGCTCGAACGCGCCGTCGGGATGCTCGGGGAACGTCTGGTGCACCGCGAGACCGGGTTGGTAGCGGTAGTGCATCCACGGATCGAAGACGTACTGGCGACCGTCGGGATAGCCGTAGAGTTGCTTGACGTCGGCTTCGGTCAGGGGCTCGAGCTCGAGCTCGCCGTCGTCGCTCCGCGTGCGCACCGCGACCGGCTCCGCGGCGCGTCTGCGCAACAGCTCGTCGGCGCTGCGTGCGTTGTCGACGAGCTCGATCGCCGCGACGGTCCGAGCGCGGTACAGCACGAACGCGATCACCGTCGCGACGACGATCGCGAACAACCCGATCGCACCGAAGGCGCTGCGAGGCATCGGAGACCTGCCGCCAGTCTAGCCCGTTTCGCCGAACTCGCCGGTGCGGTCGCGCGTGCGCTCGACGAGGCGAACGCGCGCGCCGGGCAAACGTGCTCGCGCCGGGCAAACGTGCACGCGGCGCGCGCCGGTCGGTCGGTCAGCGCGCGCGGTGGCGGCTGGTGCGTCGGCGCTCGGGCGCGCGCTCGGACGGTTCGAGCACCAGCGGCGTGCCGCGTTTGCGCAGCGACACGCGCTCGCCGCGCTGCGGCTGCCACGCGAGCGCGCCGAGGCGCGCCTGGAGCTCCGCGGCGAGCGCGGCGCACTTGTCGTCCTCGCCGTGCACGAGCGCGACCTGGGCGCCGTTCGCGATCAGTGGCGCGACCCAGCGCACGAGCTCCGATCGACCGGCGTGCGCGGAGAAGCCGCCGAGCGTGTTGACCTTCGCCGCGACCGCGACGCTCTCGCCGAAGATCCGCACGCTCCTCGAACCCTCGACCAGCGCGCGTCCGAGCGTGCCGCGAGCCTGGAAGCCGACGATCACGACGTCGGTGGTCGCGCGCCACAGGTTGTGGCGCCGGGGGTGGAGGATGCGGCCGCCTTCGCACATGCCGCTCGCGGAGAGGATGACGATGCCGCGCAGTTCGTTCAGGCGCATCGACTCCTCGGGCGTGCGGCAGAGCTCGAGCCGGCGCGGCTCGAACGTCTCGCAGCGACGTCCGCCGTCGGTCGTCTGGAAGCACTCCGAATGGCGGCGGTACAGCTCGCTGGCGCTGATCGCCATCGGACTGTCGAGGTAGACCGGGAGCTCGGGGATGCGCCCCTCGCGCTCGAGCTTGCCGATGTAGTGGAGGATCTCCTGCGCGCGTCCGACGGCGAAGACCGGCACGAGCACGTTGCCGCCGTCCGCCGATGCGGCGACGAGCGCTTGCGCGAGCTCCTCGATCGTCGCGTCGAGCGGCTTGTGATCGCGATCGCCGTACGTCGACTCGAGCAGCACCAAGTCCGCACCGCGCGGCGGCTCGGGCGGCAGCAGCATCGGCTCGTGCTCGCGGCCGACGTCGCCGGAGAACACGACCGTGCGCTCGAAGGTGCCGTCGCGAACGCGGCACTCGATCGACGCCGCGCCGAGGATGTGCCCGGCGCGCGCGTAACGGAACGCGAAGCCGTCGGCGAGCGTCACGACGCGATCGAACGGGTGCTCGACGAGCCGAGCGAGCGTGCGCTCGACGTCGGCGAGCTCGTAGAGCGGCTCGAGCGGTCGTTTGCCCGCGCGTCGTCGCCGCCGGTTCTCGTGCAGCGTGTCCTGCTCGTGGAGGTGCGCGGAGTCGCGGAGCAGGATGCCGAGCAACTCGGCGCTCGGAGCGGTGACGTGCACCTTGCCCCGGAAGCCGTCGCGCACGAGCTTGGGCACCAGCCCCGAGTGATCGATGTGCGCGTGCGTCAGCAGCACGGCGTCGAGTTCGCTCGGCACGAACGGGAACGGCCGCTCGTTCTCGGCGCGCGAGCGTCGCTCGCCTTGGTACATCCCGCAGTCGACCAGCACGCGCGTCCGGGCGGTCTCCAGCAGGTACATCGAGCCCGTGACCTCGCCCGCCGCGCCGAGGAACGTCAGGCGAGCGAGCTCCTCGTCCGCGATCGCGCGGAACCCCCGAGCCTGCTTGGGTGCCACGGCGCCAGCCTAGCGCACGCGCCGCGCGCCGTGCGACCCGGCGCGCTGCGCACGGCGGTGCAGCCCACGAGGAACTCGAGCGGAGCCCGCGAGCGCTCTCGTTCGGAGCCCCGCGCGTGCGTCGGTCGGCTCGTTCGGCGCCACGCGCGCGCGACGACGAGGTTGGAGCACGCGCTATGCTGCGGCGATGAGCTCGTTCGCACTCCATCGTCCGGCGTCCGGCGCGCGCGGCGCGGCGTTCCTCGCGTGCGCGATCCTGCTGCTGCTCGGCCTCGCGGGTTGCGCGGCCACGAAGCACGAGCCGTTCGCGATCGGCCTGATCGCCGACTGCCAGTACGCCGACGCCGACACCGCCGGCGTGCGCGAGTATCGGCTCGCCCCCGAGAAGCTCGCGGCGTGCGTCGACGACCTGAACGAGCGCGAGCTCGCGTTCGTCGTGCACCTCGGCGACTTCACCGATCGCGATTGGTCGAGCTTCGACGTCGTCGCGCCGATCTTCGAGCGCTTGCGCGCGCCGCATCACCACGTGCTCGGCAATCACGACTTCGCGGTCGCCGACGAGCACAAGGCGAACGTGCCCGCGCGGATGGGCATGCCGAATCGTTGGTGGAGCTTCCGCGAGCGCGGTTGGCGCTTCCTGGTGCTCGACGGCAACGACATCAGCCTCGGCGCGCACCCGAAGGGCAGTCCGCGCGACGCCGCTTCGCGCGCGTGGCACGCCGAGCACGCGCCGAACCAGCCCGAGTGGGGTGGCGCGCTCGGCGACGAGCAGCTCGCGTGGCTCGATCGCGAGCTCGCCGCCGCGGACGCCGCGCACGAGCGCGCGATCCTCTTCTGTCACTACCCGTTGCGGCCGGCGAGCGGTCACGAGCTCTGGAACGCCGACAGCGTGCTCGCGCTCGTCGCGTCGCATCCGAGCACCGCGGCGTGGATCAACGGCCACAACCACGACGGCGCGTACGCCGAGGAGCGCGGCATCCACTGCGTGACGATCCGCGGGATGCTCGACGGCCGCGAGAACGCGTACGCAGTGCTGCGCGTGCTGCCTGATCGCCTCGAGTTGGTCGGCGCGGGGCGCCAGCCGAGCTCGACGCTGCCGCTGCGCGCGCGCTGAGCTCGCGCGCCCCGGGCTCGGACCGCGAACGCGCGCCGACGCGATCGGCCTGGGGAAGTCCCCTCGCCGCGACTTTTCGCGCGGCGCGTTCGGCGCGAGCGCGGGTTCGTCGCCCGGCGCTCGAAGGCTGCGCGCATTTCGTTCCGCAGCGCGGCGAGATCGGTGCGTGCGCACCGGCTCCGTCGCTGGGCGTAGCACGGCTACGCCCGTGAAGTTCGCGCGCGACCGTTGCCGATGGGTGGGCGCGATCCCAACGCCGAGCGAGGAGCTCGTCGCCGCGCTCGCCGACCACCCCGGTCGAGCGCTTCGCCCTCTGCCCCCGAGAACGATTCCAGCCATGTCGACCAACCAAGCGCCGTCGTCCGTCCAACCGCTCGCTCCGTTGCCGCAGCGCATGCCGCGCAAGCAGTACGAGGCGCTGAAGATCCCGCTGCAGGTCGAGCTGTTGAAGCTGCAGAACTGGGTGAAGCGCGAGCGGCAGAAGGTGATCTTGCTCTTCGAAGGCCGCGACGCCGCGGGCAAGGGCGGGCTCATCCGCCGGCTCACCGAACGGGTGAGCCCCCGGGTCTTCCGGGTGATCGCGCTGCCCGCGCCCAGCGATCGCGAGAAGAGCCAGATGTACATCCAGCGGTACATG
>JADLBP010000046.1 GCA_020847695.1 Planctomycetota bacterium | reverse complement strand
GCTCGACGCGCTCGGGGCTGGTGTTCGGCACTCCGATGGAAGGCTCGCGCACCGGCTTCTACGAGCGCGAGACTCTCGAACTCGCGTACAAGCGCCCGGAGGAGCTGCGCGTCGCGAACCTCGTCGGAGCCGACTTGCGCGGCGCGAAGTTCGAACGCACCGACTTCTATATGGTCGACCTGCGCGGCGGGCGGTTCGATCCGGAGCTCTACGAGCACGCGAGGCGCTGCGGGGCGATCCTCGATCACGCGTGACTCGGATCGACGGGCGCGACTTCACGTGAAGTCGCGCGGAGCCGCGCACGCGAGCTCGCCGTGCTCCAACCGCGCGACGACCGCTCGGCGTACGACCTCGCGCCGCTCGACGCGTTCTACCCGGCGACCAGCCGGCTCAGCGTCGTCTCCGGCGAGCGCGCGACGGCCGCGACAGCCGGTTCGAGTCGCTGAGGGCCGTCGCTCGCCGCGCAGAGGTTCCTAGAGCACGCGCAGGCCGGTCGCGAGCGCGTGCACAGCGCGGCCGATCGGCGCGGTGTCGATCTCGACGAGTTGGTTGGGCGCGATCCAGTCGAGCAGGTGCAGTTGACCGCTCAGCCCGTCGTCGGTCGTGCTCAGCACGCCGCGGCCGAGCCCGGGAACGTCGATCGACTGGACCGCGGTCGCGCCGAACGGGATCGTCGACACGCCGTCGCTGCCCGCCGTCAGGATGCCGGTCTCGGGCTGCACGTCGAACGAGATCAGCGTCGCCGTTTCCGAGTCGAGCACGAGGAACGAGTCGCCGCCAGACTGACCTGGCTCCGTGGCGTCGACGATGCGCGTCGGCGCGGTGCCGGCCGCGTAGCTCGCTCCGGTCGCCACCAGCGCGCCGTCGATCGGATCGATCGTGTAGCGCACGAGCCGCGCCGACGCGGCGTCGAGCACGTACGCGAACCGTCCGTCGCGACTCGGCCACACGTCGACCGGTTGCGACAGCGACGCCAGCGTGCTCGTCGGCAACACGAAGCCGGTCGGCAGGTTGATGCCGAGCGTCACGACCTTGCCCTCGGTCGGTTGCACGACGAACGCGAAGCGACCGAGCGCATCGATGCGCACCACGGCGTCCGAGAGCTCGCCGACGACCGTCGTCGTTCCGCCGCCGGGCTCGAGCGCACCGCTCAGCGGATCGATCGCGAAGTTGGAGACGCCGACGCTCGCGTCGACGAAGTAGAGGAAGCCGCCGCCGCGCGTGACCGCGAGCGCGTTCGGCAGTCGGCCGACGGGCAGTTGCTCGGTCTCGATCGGCGTCAACGAACTGGCCGGAGCCACGTCGTAGCGGAAGGCGCTGAACGAGGCGCCGTCGCGATTCGCGGTGTACACGAACGGGCCGCCGGAGCTCGTCACGATGTCGACGGGATGCGCGCCGGTCGGCAGCGGGCCTTGGCTCGCGAGCCCGAGCTCGCCTTGCGCCGGCACCGACGTCTGCAGCGCGAGCACGGTCGAATCCGCTGCGCTGGTGACGAACGCGACGTCGCGCGCGGTCGCTTCGACGCTGCCGACGAGCGGGAGCAGCGCGCCCGGTTGTCGCCGCGTCCGCGTGCGTGCCTCGAGCGACAGCACCGAGCTGAAGTCGTACTCCCGCACTTCCTCGGCGATCGAGTCGAGCACGAACAGCCGCAGCGACGGCGAGAGGTGGATCTGGTCCGGCCGTCCGTCGAGGATCAGCAGTTGATCCGGGCTCGTCTCGATGCTCTGGCCCGTCGTCGTCTGGAACACGCCGATCTCGTCGTTCGACACGTCGGACACCAACAACGACGGCGGTGAGTTCCGCGTATCGAGATGGATGTCGGTGAGCTGGCTGCCCCAGGCGACCGTCTGCATGGGACGGACTCCGCTTCCGCCGGTCGCGAGCTCGAGCGCGGTCGCGAGACGGAACGTGCTCAGCTTGCCGGAGAGCGTGTGCGAGCCCGAATCGTAGCTCTGCACCACTGCGTCGATCCGGAACCCGCGCGGAGCGTTCGCGAACGCGTTGACGCGGTCGTCGATGCCGAGCGCGAGCGGCGCGCCGTACTGCAAGAGGCCCGACGAGACCTCGTACGCCCAGACCGTCGGCGGCGAAGCGCTTGCGAGCACCATGTGGTCCGCGTCGATCATCGTCGCCGCCGTCGGCGCGAACGGACCGTCGGCGGTGTCTGGGCAACAGAGCGAGCCATCGGGCTGGATCGACCACCGCGTCACCGTCAGGTCGGACACGCAGACGAGGTACTGACCGTCGGGCGACGTCACCATCTGCCAGACGGCGCCGAACGCGCCGAGGTCGACCGGTGACGAGAGCAGGTTCAGCGTCGCGTCGTACGCCATGCGGTAGACGTGTCCGTTCGACGCCGACGCGTAGACGAAGCGGGTGTCGCGCGACTGCACGCTCGCGAGCACCCTCCCGCCGAGCAGGTACTCCGCGTCAGTCGGCAGCAGCCCGCCGTCGTCCTGGAGGTAGAGATCGAGCGTTTGGTCGCCGAGGCTCGGCACGAGCAGCGCTCGCTCGCCGAGCGCGGGCAGCACGTCGAAGTCGAGCGTCGTCGTGGTGCTCCCGAACGGGTTGGTCGCGGTGACGACGAACTGGAACTGACCGCTCGCGCCGTTCCACGTGCCGCTGACGTCGCCGGAGTCGGGATCCAGTTGGACGCCGCTCGGCAGCGCCGGCGTGCACGAGTAAGACTCGATCGCACCGGTGACCTGCGGCGAGAGCAGCGGCAACGGCGCGAACTGGAACGTCTGGAGCGAGCTCGGGGTGTACGAGAGCGCGCTCGGCGGCGTCGACGGCAGGATCTCGATGTCGATCGCGCGCGTCGCGGTGTCTTGCGGCCCGAACGTCGCGGTGACGACGTAGGTCGCCTTCGGCGTCGCGCTCTCCGGCGCGCCGGAGATCGTGCCGATGGCCGTGTCGAGCGACAGTCCCGCGGGTAGCGCGGGCGCGACCGAAAAGCTCTGCGCCGGCTTCTTCGTCTTCGCGACGTTCGGCGTGATCGTCAGCGTCGCCCAGAGCTTCATGTCGGTCGACGCGTAGGTCAGACCGGGCTGCACGACGCCGCCTCCGGACGACGACGAGCCGGAGCACGAGAAGATGTCTTCGAAGAAGCACCCGGGCGCGAGGACGAGCGTCATCGCGATCAGGCCTTCACGGACGCGGCGAGCGAGCTTCGATTGCATGGCTTGGACTCCGGGGGTGCGTTCTGCCGAGGCTCGAGCGCGATCCCGCGCCCGTAGACCCGACCACGGCCCTCGAAAGCGCGCACGCGGGCCGCGCAACGCGCGATCCGGACAAAAGGCGACGCAGGACGGTCGCGCGGGCTCGCCCGGCGGCGCGGCGAAGCGTGTGGGCGCAGTCGAACCCGCGCCGCGACGGTGCGAGCGAACCCGGCTCCGGCGTGATCGACCTCGACGCCGGCCAAGCGGGCGGCACTCAGCTCGGCCGATCACGCGCCGAGCGCGTGGAGCGCTGCAACCTCAACTCGGTCGCAAACCCGAGGCTTGGGCTCGAACGCGGGCGCGAAGCGCCATCGCGCTCTCGATCGCGGGCGCGAACGCAGACTCCAGCTCGAACCCTGCAGCGCGGCGTCGCGCGGGCGGCTAGTGCCCGCTCTTCTTCGCGACCTCGTCGGCGAGCGCGACCGCGTCCTTCGCCATCACCTCGGCGAGGCGGATCGCGTCTTCACTCGGCTTGCCGTAGGCGTCCTCGAGGTTGACGGTGAGCTTCTGGCCCGCGGGCAGCGGCACCGGCTTCTCCCACGCCTTCGCGCCGAGGATCGTCTTCAGCATGTGCTGCGGCTGATACGTGAAGCTCGGCCACATGAAGACCTCGGTCGTGCACCAGCACTCCTTGCACGCGATCGACTTGCGGCGCGCGGTCGCCTTCTCGCTGCTCCAGATCTCCCAGAACGTCTTCTGGCGCAGATTGCCGAGCGGTTCGTGCAGCTCGCACACCGACACGTCGCCATTCGAGTAGACGACCGCCGAGAGCACGCCGGCGCGACACGGGATCACCTGCCGCTTCTCCTCGATCGTGCGCACCTTCGCGTGCTGGAGCATCGGCTCGACGATGCCGCCGTAGCGGCCTTCCTCGCGCGTCGCCCAGAGGCCGCGGATGTACTCGTAGAGCTCCTGGTACGCCTTCAACGACGGTCCGCCGAGCGAGTGGTTCTTCGGATCGCCGCGCATGATCGCCAGGTTGTGGTGATCCATCTTCGGGCAGCGATCGAACAGGAACGTCGTCAGCCGCTTGATCTCGTCCATGTTGACCTCGGTCGCGGTCGAGATCGCATGGATGCGCAGGCGCTGGTCCTTCTCCTGGAGCTTCGCGAGCGCGTCGTAGCTCTCCATCGCCTTCTTGAACGAGTTGGGCGAGCCCCGGAACTTGTCGTGGAACTCGCCGAGGCCGTCGAGCGACATCTCGACGGCGAAGAGCTCGAGCTCGGGCTCCTCGAGGACCTGAGTGATCTGCTCGATCATCTTGTCCTTGAAGTAGCTGTTCGTCGGCACGTAGATCTGGCGCGTCTTGTTGTGCCGGATGAACTGCCGGACGATCTCCGCGAACTCCTTGCGCAGGAAGGGCTCGCCGCCGGAGAGGTTCAGGTTCTCGATCCGGCCGAGCGAGAGGCTCAGGGCGAAGAGCTCTTCCTTCGTGAGGTCGTCCTTGCGGTTCAGGTTCGACCAGTAGAAGCAGTGCTCGCAGCGCTGATTGCAGATCGAGTTGATGAACAGGATCAGGAACGGGGGGCTCGGGAGCTCCTCGTAGTTCTGAGCGGTGATCCGAGCGTGGCGGACGATGCGTTCGAGCGCGTTCATGCGAGTTGGGGGCGCGAAAGGGTACTGCGCGGCTCTAGATCGACCCCGCGATACGGCCGACCCAAGCTCGAGCGCGCCGTCGGAACCGATTGCAAGACGATGAGTTAGGACAGTCTACCGTCGGCGGTAGTTTTGCGAGTTCCCCGCCGGGGCTCCCGCAGCTCGCGCG
>JADLBP010000045.1 GCA_020847695.1 Planctomycetota bacterium | reverse complement strand
GCGCAGAAACGCGGCGAGGGCGCGCATCGTGCACGCCCTCGCGGTGGACTTGGTGGAGGATAGGGGAGTCGAACCCCTGACCTCTACAATGCCATTGTAGCGCTCTACCAGCTGAGCTAATCCCCCGGGTGATCGGGTGCCCGCGCCGTCGGTAGCGTCGCCAGCGTTGCCGGCGTCGCCAACTTCGATCGGGGCGCAGAGGATGCAGCAGAGCGGCGCGCTCGTCAACACTGGAGCGCGTGTTCGGTTGGCCTCCCGGGCGTTCGGGCCCTAATCTGGCGCGCTGCACGCGCTGCCGCAGCTCGGCCGGGTCGGGCCCACACGGTCCGGCGCTCGGTTCGGGTTCGCCGCGCGCAGGAGCCGAACTTGAGCAACGCCTACGACCACACCGCGATCGAGACCCGCTGGCGCAAGCACTGGGAGGAGACCGCGCTCTTCCGCGTCGCCAACCCCGGCGAGCCGGGCTTCGACGCCAAGCGCCCGAAGTACTACGTGCTCGACATGTTCCCGTATCCGTCGGGGAGCGGGCTGCACGTCGGCCACCTGGTCGGCTACGTCGGCACCGACGTGGTCGCGCGCAAGAAGCGCATGGAAGGCTGCAACGTGCTCCACCCGATGGGGTGGGACGCGTTCGGGCTCCCCGCCGAACAGCACGCGATCGCGACCGGTCGCCAGCCGCGCGACGCGAACGCGGTCAACACCGCGAACTATCGCCGCCAGCTCAAGCTCGTCGGCCTCTCCTACGACTGGTCGCGCGAGATCGACACGTCGGACCCGCGCTACTACAAGTGGACGCAGTGGATCTTCAAGCGCCTCTACGAGCGCGGGCTCGCCTACCAAGCCGAGGTGCCGGTGTGGTGGTGCGAGGAGCTGAAGACCGTGCTAGCCAACGAAGAGGTGATCAACGGGCGCTCCGAGCGCGGCAACCATCCGTGCGTGCGCCGTCCGCTGAAGCAGTGGATGCTCAAGATCACCGCGTACGCCGAGCGCCTGCTCGCCGACCTCGACGGCATCGATTGGCCGGAGTCGATCAAGACCCAGCAACGCGAGTGGATCGGCAAGAGCGAGGGCGCGGAGGTCGAGTTCGGGGTCGAGGGCTCCGCGGACCGGCTGGTCGTCTTCACCACGCGGCCCGACACGCTGTGGGGCGCGACGTTCATGGTGGTCGCGCCCGAGCACGCGTTGCTCGCGCGCGTCCCGGCGAGTCACCGCGCGGCGGTCGACGCGTACGTCGCGGCGGCGGCGGCGAAGTCGGAGCTCGAGCGCACCGACCTCGCGAAGGAGAAGACCGGCGTCTTCACCGGTCTCTACGCGCACAACCCGGCCTTCGAGCCCGGCGACCCGCGCGGCCGCGTGCCGATCTGGACCGCGGACTACGTGATGGCGGGCTACGGCACCGGCGCGATCATGGCGGTGCCCGGTCACGACGAGCGCGACCACGAGTTCGCGACGCGCTTCGCGTTGCCGATCCTCGAGGTCGTGCGTCCGCCTGCGGGCGAGAAGGGACTCGCCGACGGCGTCTGCTTCAGCGGCGACGGCGTCGCGGTCAATTCGGGCCCGATCGAGGGGCTCGCGACTGCTGCCGCGAAGCAGAAGGCGATCGAGCTGCTCGCCGCGCGCGGCGTCGGCAAGGCGCGAGTGACGTACAAGCTGCGCGACTGGCTGTTCTCGCGCCAACGCTACTGGGGCGAGCCGTTCCCGCTGCTCCACCTGCCCGACGGGCGCATCGTGGTCGTCGACGACGCCGCGCTGCCGGTCGAGCTGCCCGCGATGGACGACTTCAAGCCCGCGGGCGACGGCTCGGCTCCGCTCGCGCGCGCGAAGCATTGGGTCGAGATCCGCGACGCTCACGGGGCGCTCGCCGCGCGCCGCGACACCGACACGATGCCGGGCTGGGCGGGCTCGTGCTGGTACTGGCTACGCTTCATGGACCCCGCGAACGCGAGCGCGCCGTGGAGTCACGCCGCGGAGACCTACTGGGGTCCGGTCGATCTCTACGTCGGCGGCGCCGCGCACGCGGTGATGCACCTCCTGTACGCACGCTTCTGGCACAAGGTGCTCTTCGACCTCGGGCTGGTGCATACGAAGGAGCCGTTCCAGCGCCTCTTCAACCAAGGTCTGTTGACCGCGTTCGCATACCAGGACGCGACCGGCCGCCTGGTGCCGAACGCCGACGTCGAGGATCGCGACGGCAAGTACTTCAAGCGCGGCTCCGGTGAGGAGCTCACGCAGATCGTCACCAAGATGGCGAAGCAGCTCGGCAACGTCGTCAACCCCGACGACATCGTCGCGGAGCACGGCGCGGACACGCTGCGGCTCTACGAGCTCTTCATGGGGCCGCTCGCCGATTCGAAGCCGTGGAACACGCGCGACATCTCGGGTTCGCGGCGCTTCGTCGAGCGCGTGTGGCGCTTGGTGGTCGATCCGGATTCGCGCGACGCGCTGCGGCCGCACCTCGCGGTCGATCAGGCGCGCGCCGAGCTCTCCGGCGACGCGCTCGAGCTCGAGAAGCAACTCCACCGCGCGATCGCGCGTGTCGACGCGTCGTTCGGCTCGTTCAACTTCAACACCGCGATCGCGGCGTTGATGACGTTCGTCAACGAGGCGTCGAAGCGTCCCCAGGCGTTGACTCGCTCGCAAGCGGAGCGTTTCGTGCTCGTGCTCTCGCCGTTCGCGCCGCACGTCGCCGAAGAGCTCTGGGCGCGCTTCGGGCACGAGCGTTCGCTCGCGTACGAGCCGTGGCCCGCGGTCGACGCGCGGTTCCTCGAGGACGACACGATCGAGATCCCGGTGCAGGTGCTCGGCAAGCTGCGCGGCAAGGTCGTCGTGCCGAAGGGCGCCGCCGAGGCGGAGATCGTCGCCGCGGCGCGCGCGGCGGTCCCGACGTGGCTCGAGGGCAAGACGGTGGTCAAGACGATCGTCGTCCCCGCGAAACTGGTCAACTTCGTCGTCCGCTGAATGACGCTCTTCTCGCGCGAGGAAGCGCTGGCGTTGGCGAGGGAGATCGTCGCCGAGAGCCCGGCCGCCGAGACCGAGGTGACCGTCGAGTCGACCGTCGATCGCTTCGTGCGCTACGCCCACGTCGGTCCGACGCAGAGCGCGGATCGCGAGCGCGTCGACGTCGCGATCCGGGTTCGCGTCGTCCGGCCCGGCGGCGTCGGCGAAGCGCGCGCGGAGGCGTCGACGCTCGAGCGGGCGACGCTGGAGCACACGCTCGCGCATGCGTTGGAGCTCGCCGAGGCCGGCGTCGCGCCCGACGAGCTCGTGCCGCTCGGCGGTCCGGTCGAGGTCGCGGAGAGCCGCGCCGCGCCCGCGACGCTCGCGCACGGCTTCGAGGCGAAGGCGGACGCGGTCCGTCGCGCGGTCGCGCGCGCCGGCGAGCACGGACTCGAGCCCGCGGGCTTGTACGAGACCTGCGCGACCGCGAGGGCACTGGTCAATTCGCGCGGCCGCGAGGTCTTCGGCGAAACCAGCCGCGCGAGCTTCTCCCTGGTCGCGAGCTCCGCGACGAGCTCCGGCTTCGCCGACACGATCGCGTCCGACGTCACGGCGCTCGACGTCGACGGCGCGATCGAGCGCGCGGTCGACGACGCCCTGCGCTCGCGCGATCCGCGGCCGATCGAGCCCGGCACGTACGAAGTCGTGCTCGCACCGCACGCGGCGAGCGCGCTGCTCTTGTTCTTCGCGTACGAGGGCTTCTCGGCGCGCTCGTTCGAGGAACGCACGTCCTTCCTGACCGACCGCGTCGGCGAGCTCCTGGTTTCCGAGCGCTTCACCCTGTTCGACGACGCGCGCGATCCTCGGAACCCCGGCTGGCTCTTCGACGGGGAAGGCACGCCGCGCGAGCGGTTGCTGCTCTTCGATCGCGGTCGCGCGCAACCGCCGGTCAGCGACCGAGCGCACGCCCGGTCGACCGGCGGTCGTTCGACCGGACACGCGGTCGCACAGCCGTCGAGCCAGGGGCCGCTGCCGCAGAACCTGGTCGTCCAGGCGGGCGACGCGACGCTCGACGAGCTGATCGGGCGGATCGAGCGCGGGCTCTACGTCACCCAGCTCCACTACGTCAACACGATCGAGCCGCACGAGCTCGTGCTCACCGGCGTGATCCGTCACGCGGCGTGGCTGGTCGAGAAGGGCAAGCTGGTCGCTCCGGTCGCCGGACTGCGCTTCACCGACGGGCTCGTGCGCGCGCTCGCGGACCTGCGCGGCGTCGGCGCGAAGGTCGAGCGCGCCGGCGCGCTCTTCGATGGCGAGGTCGCGACGCCCGCGTTGCACCTCGGTTCCCTGCACTTCACGTCGAGCACGCGCGGCGCGTGATCGAGTAGGCTCTCCGCGGTGGAACGTCTCGCCAAGGCAGCGATCGAACGCGGGCTCGCGCTCGGCGCGAGCTACGTCGACGCTCGCGTCGAACGGATCGCCAGCGAGACGCTGGTGGTGCGCAACGATCGACTGAACGAGGTGTCCGCGCGCGAGGAGTTCGGGCTCGCCGTCCGCGCGCTGGTCGGCGGCGCGTTCGGTTTCGCCGCGGCGCCGCTCTCGCTCGACGACGCCGGCGCCGCGCTCGCGCTCGCGGACCGCGCGGTCGCGCTCGCTCGCGTGCTCGCGCCGGCGCGCACGCGGCCCGTCGAGCTCTCGGAGGAGTCCGCCGCGGTCGGGGAGTACCGGACGCCGGTCGCGATCGATCCGTTCGCGCTGCGCGATGCGGAGAAGCTCGAGCCGCTGCGCGCCGCGTGCGCCGAGCTCGGCAAGCGTCCCGAGGTCTCGGTTCGCGAGGCGAGCTTCGCCTGCCGCTCGCGCGTGCAGTGGTTCGCGTCCAGCGAGGGCGCCGCGTTCCATCAGGAGCTCGTGCGCACCGGCGGAGGGATCGCGGCGACCGCGGCTGCGAGCGGCGAGGTCGCGACTCGCAGCTGGCCGGCTTCGTTCGGCGGCGATCATCAGCCCGGCGGGTTCGAGCGCGTACTCGAGTTCGATTTGCTCGGCCACGCGCCGCGCGTGCGAGACGAGGCGGTCGAGCTCTGCGCCGCGCCGCCGTGCGAGGCCGGTCGCCGCGACTTGATCCTCGCGAGCAACCTGTTGATGCTGGTGATCCACGAGACCGTCGGCCACGCGACCGAGCTCGACCGCGCGCTCGGCTGCGAGGCCGACCTCGCCGGCCACAGCTTCGCGACCGTCGACAAGCGCGGCTCACTGCTCTACGGCTCGCCGTGGGTCGAGCTGGTCGCCGATTCGCTCGCGCAGGGCGGCTTGGACACCCGCGGGATCGACGACGAGGGTGTGCGTTCGCAGCGCTGGCCGTTGGTGCACGCCGGGCGCTTCGTCGATTTCCAATCCAGCCGCGAATGGGCGTCCGCGCTCGAGGCGCGCAAGAGCCACGGAGGAGCGCGCGCGCAGAGCTGGTACCACCCGCCGATCGTGCGGATCACCAACGTGTCGCTCGAACCGGGAGCCTGGGACCTCGACGCGCTGATCGCGGACACCGCCGACGGCATCGTGTGCGACGGGGTGAAGATGTGGTCGATCGACGAGGCGCGGCGCAACTTCCAGTTCACCGCCGAGCTCGGTTGGGAGGTTCGCGGCGGCAAACGCGCGCGCTTGGTGCGCACGCCGACGTTCACCGGTGACACGCTGGACTTCTGGCGCGCGTGCGACGCCGTGTGCGACGCGAGCCACTTCCGCATGTGGGGCGTCACCAACTGCGGCAAGGGCAATCCGATCCAGGAAGCCGAGATGAGCCACGGCGCTTCGCCCGCGCGCTTTCGCGGCGTGAGGTTCCTCGCCGGATGAGCGCCGCAGCGGATCCGCGGCCGGCGGCGCGCTCGCTGGCGTTGCTCGCGCTCGCCGCATTCGCGCTGCGGCTCGCGTTGCTCTTCGTGCTCGACTCGCCGCGGCTCGCCGAGCCCGGCGATCCGTGGGCGTGGGGGCACGAGACCGCTTGCCTCGCGCAATCGCTGCGGACCCAGGACTTCTACGGCGATCCGTGGAACCAGGGCACCGGGCCGAGCACGTGGCTGACGCCGCCGTTCCCGGCGTTCACGGCGCTCTGCCTCGAGCTCGGCGGCGGCGTCAATCGCACCAGCGCGACGATCTACTTCGTCGCGCAATCGGCGCTGTCCGCGGCGACGTGCGTGCTGCTGGTGCTGCTCGGCTTCGCGCTCGCTCGTCCGCGCGTCGGCTGGCTCGCGGGCGCGCTGTTCGCCGTCTATCCGCCGTCGCTCTGGAACGCGGTCGACACCGTGTGGGACACGACTGCGGTCGCGTTCGGCGTCGCGCTGTTCGCGTGGGTGTGGGTGCGCGTGCTCGCGAGCCGCGACTCGAAGAGGCTCGCCGCCGCCGGACTGGTCTTCGGCGCGCTGGTGTTCCTGAACCCCGCGCCCGCGAGCCTGTTGGTCGCCGCGGCGGTGTCCGGCGTGCTCGCGTGGGGCGATCGACTGCGCTTCGCTCGCGGGTTCGCGGTGTTCGGCCTGCTCGCGCTGGTCGTCTGCTTGCCGTGGATGCTGCGCAACCAACGCACGCTCGGCACGCTCGGGCTACGCGCGAATCTCGGCGTCGAGCTGCGGCTCGGCAACAACGACACGTCGACCGGTCGGCCGGTGCCGTTCCGCTACCATCCCTCGCACGTCGCCGAGGAGCTCGCGCTCTACCGCGAGCTCGGCGAGAAAGCCTACGCGGAGGATTGCGGCCGACGTGCGTTCGATTGGATCGAGTCGAGTCCCGGGCGCTTCGCCGTGCTGTGCCTGCGCCGACTGCAGTTCTTCTGGCTCGGCGACCCTCCGATCTTCGACGCGCGGCGCGCTGCCGATCTCGAGGCGCGCGCGGACTGGAAAGCGTGGGTCAAGTTCCTGGCGTTCTCGCTGGCCGGGCTCGGCGCGCTGATCGCGCTCTGGCGGATCGACCTGCCGAGGCCGTACAAGGCGTTCTTCGTGGTCGCGCTCGCGCTGTATGGCGCGCCGTACTTCCTCACGCACGTGTCGGAGCGCTATCGCTTTCCGATCGATCCGCTGATCGTTTGGTTGGATGCGTGGCTGCTCTCGCGCATCCTGGAGCGACGAAAGGTGCGCGCGTGAAGGACGACGATCGCAAGAAGAAGGGCTTCAAGAGCTTCAGGGACCTGGCGGGCAAGAAGGAGCCCGAGCCCACGACGCCGAAGTCGGGTTGGACGTTCGAAGGCGAGGAGAATCCCGCCGACCAAGAGCGGCCTGAGCTCCCCGCAGGCGCGACCGCGCGCGAGCGGATCGCGCGGCGACCGCGCGCGTTCGGCCCGATGGAGTTCGGTCCGCCGCACTATCGCGACGACGGTTCCGAGGAGATGCAGCTCTTCGCGAGCCACCGCGTGCGCACGGTGTTCCCGAGCGACGTCAAGCGCGAGGTCGCGACGCTGCCGCAGGATCCGATCGAAGCCGACTTCGCCGGACGCCTCGACCTGCGCCGCGGGACGATCTTCACGATCGACGGCGACGACGCGAAGGACTACGACGACGCGATCTCGATCCGACCGCTCGAAGGCGCGGCGTACGAGGTCGGCGTCCACATCGCCGACGTCTCGCACTACGTCCGTCCGGGCACCGCGCTCGACGACGAAGCGTTGACCCGCGGAACCAGCGTCTACGTCGCCGACCAGGTGGTGCCGATGCTGCCGGAGGCGATCTCGAACCACCTGTGCTCGTTGGTCGAGGCGCGACCGAGGCTCGCGTACTCGGTGACGATGCGTTTCGAGGCGAACGGCAAGCGCAGCGACTACTCGGTCGCGAAGAGCGTGATCCGGAGCGTCAAGCGCTGCACGTACCGCGGGGTCCAAGAGCTGCTCGACGGCAAGGACACGCCGGAGGCGCGGGCTCTCTCGCATCTGAAGGAGCCGCTCGAGCACTTCCGGAAGTGGACCAACGTCCAACAGAAGCTCCGCGAGGCGCGCGGCGCACTCAAGCTGGAGTCGCGCGAGCGCAAGTTCGTGTTCGACGCGGCTTGGAACGTCGTCAAGGTCGTCGATTACCCGCGCTACTTCTCGAACCTGTTGATCGAGGAGACCGCGCTCGCCGCGAACCAAGCGGTCGGCGACTTCTTCCGCGCGCGCGGGCTGCCGACGATCTATCGCGTCCACCCCGAGAAGGATCCCGAGGAGATCGAGGCGGTCGCGAAGATGCTCGCCGAGCACGGGATCCTCGTGCCGCAGAAGGAACGCCTGACCGGCCGCGACATCGGCCGCATGATCCGCTCGGCGCGCAAGAAGCCGAACGCCGAGGCGCTGATCCAGCGGATCATGGGTCTGATCGAACGCGCGGTGTACGAAGTGCACGATCACGAGGACGTCGCGAAGCACTTCGGGCTCGCGCGCGAAGCGTACCTCCACTTCACGTCGCCGATCCGGCGCTACCCCGACCTGGTCGTGCACCGCTGGCTGCACCAACTGCAGTCGCGCGGCGCGGAAGCGGCGGCCGAACTCAAGACCGAGGAGTTCCTGCACGACCTGAACGAGGTCGCGCTCCATTGCTCCGGTCAGGCGGAACTCGCCGAGATGGCGGAGACCGCGGTCGGCGACCTGAAGATCTGCCAGTTCATGGAGCCGCACATCGGCGAGAAGATCGCCGCCAAGGTGCTGCGCGTGTCGCCGGCGGGGCTCGAGCTCCAATTGCTCGACTTCAACGTCACCGGTTTCCTGCCCGCGAAGTCGATCGGCGAACGCTCGGAGGTCAAGGGCTCGACGATCGTGATCCGGGTCGGCCGCAACGTGAAGTCGTTCACCGAGGGCCACCCGATCGCGGTGCGGCTCAAGGACGTCGACTTCCTGCGGCTGCAGCTCTTGTTCGAGCTCGCGTGAGCGACCGCTCGCGCGGCTAGTTGCCGGCGGACCCGGGATTCGTCGCGGCCGGCGGATTCGCCGGGGCGGCCGGATCCGCGGGCGGGGGCGTCACGGGGCTCGGCGGTGCCTGCATCGGCTGCGACATCCGCACCTTCAGGTCGTTGAGCACCGCGTTGGTCGGATCGAGCGCGAGCGAGCGTTCGAGCAACTCGACCGCTTCGGCGCCGGTCGACGGGTTGGAGGCGAGCAGCTCGATCAAGCTCGCCGAAGCCTGCCAGTACGCAGGATCGACGTCGAGCGCGCGGCGATAGAGCATCACCGCGTTGTTGTACCGCTGCGCCTCGCTCTCCAGGATGCCCATCATCGTCAGCGCTTCGGTGTTGGTCGTGTTCGGATCCATCACCAGGCGTTCGCACGGCAGTCGCGCCTTGTCGTGCTGGTCGGTCACGAAGAAGAAGCGCATCGCGGTCATCGCCAGGTCGGTGTCGTTCGGCCGCAGCGCGAGAGCTTCCTCGAAGAGCTGGGTCGCGTCGGGCAAGCGGCCTTCGGCGACCATGCGCTCGGCGAGCATCATCACCGCCTTCGGTTGACCGGGCTCGAGCTTCAAGCAGAGCTCCAGCATCTCCTTCGCGCCGTACGCGTCGCCCGCCGCGGTCGAGAACATCGCTCGGTTGATCGCCTCGGCGAAGTCCAGCGTTTCGAGCGCCGGCGCCGCGCCGCGCGCGACCTTGGTCGGCGGCTTGGTCGCCAGCGGGAGCTGCTCGGCGAACGCGAGCAGCGCCTGCGTCATCCGGTGCTCGGGCATCAGCACCTGGCCGATCAGCGCGGCGGTGTAGGCGAGCTCCTCGCGCACCAACGGATCGCCTTGGGCGGCGCGCCACGCGGCGTAGCGTTCGAGCAGGTAGTCGCTCGAGCCATCGGCGGCGCGCGTGTAGCCGTCCTGCGTCAACAGGATGCTCGCCTCGGTGCCGAAGAACAGGTTGCGCGCGCCCATGTACTCGAGGCGCTGGTGGTCGTCGGTGTTCAGCGGGCCCGGGCCGAAGAGCATCGCCGCGCGCGAGTCCGCGACCGCGTGGTAGGCGAGGAACGACGCGAGGTCGACGAACGCCACGCGCGCGAGGTCGCGGCGCAGCGGCGCGCGGTCGAAGTGGGCTTCCATCGCGGCGAAGTCGATCGCGAGCGGCTCGAGCGACGCGATCGCGATCACCTCGGAGCTGTAGGAGAAGAAGATCTGGACGTGGGGGAAGACCTCGTGCGCGCTGCGCAACACGAGCTCGACCGCTTCGTCGCTCTGCTCGTACTGGTGGAACCAGATGCACATCGCGCCGCCCGGATTCAAACGCGCGGCGGCGTCGCGGTAGTACTCGACGGTGAACAGCGAGCCGATGCCCGCGATCCACGGGTTCGAGGGCTGCGACAGGATCAGGTCGTACTTCTTCGGCGTCGTGCGCAGGAACGTGCGCGCGTCCTCGCGGAACACGGTCACCCGCGGATCGGAGAGCGCGCCGCGGTTGAGCGTGCGGAACACCGGGTCCGCCTCGAGCACGCCTTCGGAGATCTCGACGAGGTCGAGCGAGTCGATCGGGTGCTGGAGCGCGGAGCCGCAGCTGACGCCGGAGCCGTAGCCGACCAGGCAAACGCTCTTCGCGTGCGGCAGCAGCATCAGCGGCGCGTGCGCGAGCATCTCCATCGTCAGCATGTCCATCGGACCCGCGGACGCGTCGCCCTTGCCGTTGACGTAGATGTACGCCTCGCGCTCGCGCCCGATCGCGAGCACGGTCGTGTCCGGATCCTCGGCGAGCACGTGATTGGGCCAGCGCTCGAGATCGATCACGTAGCGCTTCTTCCAGTTGTCGAAGCTCGCCAGCGGGTGCACGTCGCGCTGCGCGTCGGTCGCGTTCGGCGGCGGGCCCTCGCGCAGGCGCAGGTGATCCGCGGCGTGGTTCAGCGTGGTGTGCCAACCGCGACCGAAGATCGCGTAGACGAGCATCACCGCGGCGGTGCCGAGGATCGCGACTCCGCGCTCGACCGGCTTCGCGCCGAGCGCGAACGCGAGCAAGATGCCGCCGGCGACGATCTGCAGCGCGAGAGCGACGTGCAGCGCGCCGCCGATCCCGATCGTCGGGATCAGCACGAGCGTGGTCATCAACGTGCCGAGCACGTTGCCGATCGTGTTCCAGGCGTACGTCGAGCCGACCTTCGAGCCGACGCGCGGGCTCGCGGCGGCTTGGAGGTACGCGACCAACGGGAACCCGATGCCGATCAACGCGGTCGGGACGACCAGCAGCGCGAGCACGATCGCGCCTTGGCCGACCAGGTACGCGCCGAATCCGTTCGGCGAGCCCGTGAACGCCGCGCGCAGCGATGCGGACCAGTACGGCAGCCGCTCGACGAACGGCATCATCGACGCCATCGCGGCCGCGGCGCCGAGCTGGCTCGCGGCGAGCCACCACAGCGGGCGTCGGACGCGTAGCTTCGACACGACCAAGCTGCCGATGCCGAGCCCGCTGATGAAGCCGATCAGCATCAGCGTGAACGAGTACGTCGAGCTGCCGAACCCGAGCGCGATCACGCGCACGAACACGACTTCATACGCCATCGCGGCGAAGCCGGAGAGTCCGAGCGCGCAGAGCGTCGCCCACGCACCCGCGGTACCGAGCGACTCGCCGGCGGCGCGCGCCTCCGCGTCGTCGCCGACGTGCGGCGCGGCGTCGGGCTCCGGGCCGGCGAGCTTCGCGATCCCCG